>JAZRUG010000013.1:0-108912 GCA_045652425.1 Eubacteriales bacterium | reverse complement strand
TTTTTAATTGCAATATCTCGTTTTCATATTGTTTTATATGTCTGTATTCTCTGGGCATAAAAATTCCTCCTATGGTAGTTATCTCTATTCTACCATAGGAGGTCCCTTTTTTCTACTGTACGTTTTTACTGGACTTGTGCAGATGACTTAGCCCATTTTTTATTGTCTTTAACTAAAAATATTACTTTTGAATATAGACTTCACATTCCCAAGGAGACCATTCGCTTCTGTCCTTAATCGACGGAGACAAATTTGGGTAATTCGTTAAGAGTCTTTCGAACTTATTGTTTTTAAGTTCTTCGGGGATTTCTATATTTACAGATTTACTGCTGAGGTTTGCAACTATCAAAAGCGTTTCCTTTTCGCATTTTCTCGTGTAAATTATCATATCAGAATCGGCACACGTGTAAAACTCAAGGTTGCCCTCCACGATAGCGGGGTGTTCGTTTCTTAAAGAAATTAATTTCTTGTAGTAATTAAATACTGATTTCTCGGATTTTTTATCCTTTTCCAAGTTGATTTCGGTATATTTGGGATTTACTTTAAGCCAAGGCTTTCCTGTTGTAAAACCTGCATTTTGGCTTTCGTTCCACTGATACGGTGTTCTTGCATTATCGCGGCTTCTCGGCGCCAATGCTTTTATAGCTTCTTCGGGAGTTGCGCCCTTTTGTGTCATCGAATGATAGTCGCCTTTGGTGTAGCAGCAGTTATAGTCGTCAATTGTGTCAAACACAACGTTTGTCATACCAATTTCTTCGCCCTGATAAACAAATGGAGTACCGGGGGTGGTATGCATCAAAGTACCAAGAAGCATTGCGGATTCTTCTCTGTAGTTTTCTGCATCGCCGTAACATGAAACCTGTCTTGCGCTGTCGTGGTTAGAGAGATATTGAACAGCCCAGCCGCCTTTCTTTATTACTTCAGCCCACTTTTCTTGTGTGTTTATAAAGTGTTCGGCGCTCAACGACAGTTTTGAACGGTGAGATAACTGGAAATGATAAACCATATCAATTTCTTCGCGGTCGGGATGAACGTAATCAAGGGCATTTTCATACGTTACGCCGGCGCCTTCGCCTACAGTCATAACCCCTCGTTTACCAAATACTTCTTTGTTGAGATCGTGGATTATTTCGTGGATACCCTCAACGTTTGTACACATATTGGCATCTACTACGAAACCGTTTCTGTCAAGAGGACCGGGTTCTTTGGTTGTATCAGGGAAGCCTTCTGTTTTCTTAAATCTTGTGTACACGTCCAGTCTGAAGCCGTCAACGCCAAGGTCTATCCACCAATTGAGCATATCGTAAATCTCTCGGCGCATTTCCTTGCAATCCCAGTTTAAATCTGGCATTTTAATCGCATATTGGTGGAAATAATACTCGCCGGTTGTTTCATCATATTTCCAAGCGGAGCCGTTTTCTTCTCTGAAATAACTGCCCCAGTTGTTAGGTTCTTTTCCGTCTTTTGCAGGTTTCCAAATATAGTAATCTCTGTATGGGTTATCTTTTGATTTTCTGGATTCGCGGAACCATTCGCATTCATCTGAAGAATGGTTTATAACCACGTCCATAATAATTTTTATTCCCATGCCGTGAGCCATATCGAGAAGCTCTTTAAAATCATCGATTGTTCCGTATGCGGGATCAATATTTCTGTAGTCGGCTACGTCATAACCGTTATCGACCTGGGGGGATGTATATATCGGCGTGAACCATATACAGTTAACACCTAATTCTTTGAGTGTAGGCAGCTTTGACATTACGCCTCTTAAATCGCCTATTCCGTCGCCGTCGGAATCACAGAAGCTTTTACAGTATATTTCGTAAACTACGGCTTTTTTCCACCATTTGTTTGACATAATAAATTCTCCTTTTTGTTAGTTGATTTAATTATATCAACACTATTTTCGATTGTAAATTAAATATTTTGCCGTAAATTTTAAATATCTTGCGTTTTTGCGCGTGGTGTTGCCTTGTTGGTAATGTGTTTATAAATTAACTTTTATTATTGATTGAAAAATATAAACAATTGTGTTATAATCTGCTTATAGTATTTTTATTGCTTTAAAGGTGGTTTTTTTGATGTCATATCTTAAATTGACAAATAATAATCGTTCCGGCGGTTACAAGCGCGCTGATATTCGCAGTGATGTACTTTACGGCTATTGCAAGATTCGCGAGGTGTCTATTTCAGTTTCAAGAAAAGACAGTACGGTTACCCGAATTGTTGACGGTATGGCGGATAAAATGCTTGGCGAGGGACTGATTACTAAACTTCAGTATGACACATATTTGCAGACATTGAAAGATGATATTTACCACTTTGACAGATTTGACGGTTATTCTTCCGAAAAGCTTTATAATCATATTGCAAATATACGCAAGTCTGCGCTTGGAAAAGCTGTAGGCGATTATCTTGTAAAGTTTGCAGAGAATACGTATAATTTTACGCCCGACGGTATCGACCAAAGCGATAAAAAATACAGTTTACTAAAGAAATGCAAGGCTGTCATTTTTGCGTTTACACAGGCAGAAATGTATAGTCTTATGCTGAATGATATAAAATTTGCAGAAGATAAAGAAAAATGGGTGCTGTGCGATGCGGCTTTGGTTGATTTGCTTCCCAAAAATGTAAACGTTTTGAATTTAGACGAGCGCGGTGTTGCCTATGATGAACGTTTGCAGTCATTTATAGACTGCGACGAGGCTTGTCTGTTGGTTTACGGTGAAGAGGGGCTTACGTCTTGCCGTGGGCTTTTGGTGGATTCTGTCGTTCACGCTAATCCCGTTGGATATCTTGCCCAAGCGGTAACGGGCTTATGGAGTGGAGAAGGCTGCGTTGTATACGTGCCAAAAGACTTTGATATAACCCTCAACGTTCCATTGACACAAAAAACACGTCTTAACTATAGCGTTCTTTATAATCTGTGGAAGGATTGTGGGGACAAAATCTATGACTTGACCTTAAATGAATTATACAGCCAATATCCGCAGTATTTTATAAACGTATATAGCGGAAAAACGAGCAGTCTGTCACTTGATATTGAGGCTGAAAGTCTTTCTGATTTTGATAAACAGCTTGACGGAGAACTGCATAAATATTTAAGCAGCTTTAAAAATGCGGAATATAAGTCTGCCTATTTTGACGAGAATTTAGAGCAAAAAGCTATTTGCTATGATTCCGTACAGAATCAAAAGGGAATATTAGTTCAGGCGGTAAAAATAAAGCAGGCTGAAAACGCCGAGGTTATCAGTTGTGAAAAAGGCAAAACGCCGAGGCAGACCTTTGAAAAGCTTGGAATTTCGGGAACGGGAATCGTTTCAAATTTCTTGTTCTTTATGACTCCGAAATTAGGGGTATTATATAACGAATTGCGCGGAGAGCGCCCATTGGAGCAGGCCGATGCGGCATCGGGACATCTTGATTATATGCGCGTTGGCGAAACAGAGACTTTTCCTCTGTTTTCAAAGGCTTGTATTGCCAAAAAGAATGACGGACGTTTTCTGTTTTTTAATCACAAATTAGGCGGAGGCAGTATTTGTATTTCGGGTATAAGCTACTGCTGGGAAAAGAAAGACGTAAACTCCGACACCTCTGGCGTTAGGGTATATGCGCCCTCGTATGCGGCTAAAGACCGTGATGCAGACAGAAACACCTATCGAATCGCGGTAGGCGAGGGAAGAATTAATATAGTTATTTTGCGCGACAAGGTAACTTGTATCAGAAAGGGAGACGTATTGTTACCCAGTGTTGGTGTGGTATTGTCGCTTACAGAAGAAATGGCTATTCCTTTGCTCGAAAAGTGCGCTCCTCTTGATAATGGTTACTATGACGTATCGGGATTAACTTTAGAGGTTAAGCTCAATTCGCCCGACGGTATTGAAGACAGTGAATGGGAAAATGTTCGTTGGTCATACGGCGGCGGACTTACGTTAATACGAGACGGTGTCGGGCTTTGCGACGGCGATAATATGGAAAAGTGGTTTGATGAAGAGGGGTGGACAAATCCTTTGTCAAGGCAAACTCAAGAATCCAATCTTCACAGTCTTGTTAAGCATCCGCGTACGGCTATTGGGTGTACAAAAGACGGTAGTTTAATTATTTTGGTTTATTCGGGCAGAACCTGGCGTTCTACGGGCGCTGACTATGCCGAAATGATTAATATAGCAAGACAGCTTTTCCCGGATATTCAATATCTTATGAACTGCGACGGTGGAGGTTCTGCTATGCTCGGTATGGTAAATGACGGGAGTTTTCTTGAGCTTAGCTTTCCGTCTACTTCCTCGGGAAGCTGCGCGGGGCAGGTGCGTCCTATAAATACTGTTTTTTATATTCCGATTGAGTAAAGAAATAAATATAGGGAGATTATGTTATGAAACTGGCGACGACTACGGGCGATTATTCTGCATATACAGATTCTCAGGCGGTGGCTTTGGAGCATATTCGTTCTGCGGGATTTAAATATGCTGATTATAATTTCGGGACCGATTACCGTTTGAAAAACGGAGTATATTCAGAAAAATACGAAGAATATTTTGAAAAGATAAATGAAGTTACCGAAAACATAGGGATTAAGCTTGTTCAGGCTCATTCTCCTATGGGGAAGCCGCTTGTAGACGGAGGTGTGTTACTTAAAGATACTTTGCGTTGTGTTGATGCTTGCGGAGCGTGGGGGATTCCCAATCTTGTGGTACATTCGGGCTATGCGCCGGGACTTACGGTTGATGAGACGCTTTTACAAAACAAAGAGTTTTTTATGCCTTTGCTTGAAAGGGCGTCAAAATACGGTGTGAATATTCTTGTAGAGAATTTTAATAAGATGTATAAAGCGGATACCTATTGGATTGATAATGCGCCAGACCTTTTGCGTATGGTTGAACTTGTAAACCACCCCTTATTCCACGCGGTTTGGGACGTGGGACACGCGAATCTGCAGGAAATGCCGCAAGACGAAGCTATACGTATTATGGGAAGTCATATTAAAGCTCTGCACATTCAAGATAACCAAGGAGAGCGTGATGAACATCTTGCGCCATTTTTAGGTTCGTTAAATCTTGATTCCGTAATGTGCGGACTAAAAGATATAGGATATGACGGCTATTTTACGTTTGAGGTTGGCAAATTCTTTGCTTTTTCGGATAAAAGACGTGAATATTCGCGCAGTACACTTCTTGCAAATCCGCCTATCGAACTCCGCGATGCATTTGAAAAGTATTTGTACGAGCTTGGTAAATGTATTTTACAAAAATACGATTGCTTTGAGGAATAAAAATAAGTGTGTGGCTTCCCACACACTTATTTTTATTCTGTTATTTTAATAAGATAATCAAACACTTTTTTAATATAGTCGAGCTTGTAATCGCGGATTTCAATAGGTGCACGGCGTTCACCGGGGATTTCAAGATTGAAAAGTCCTGTATAGTTAATTTCGCGCAGTGTCTTTGCGACCTCGACAAAATCTACGGTTCCTCTTGAAAACGGCATCATATGCTGGTCGGTAACGCCCTCGTTGTTGGCGATATGCAAAGCCTTCAGCTTGTTTCCCGCCTTTAATATAAATTCACGTTGGTTTTTGTCGGTTAAATGCAGATGTCCCGTATCGAGACATATTCCGAATTTGTTGCTTCCGACGCGGTCAATAATATATAGCAAGTCGTCGGCGTTTCTATCCACCAATTCCTGTTCTTCGGGGGAGTGGGGGCGGAGATTTTCCAGACAAATCGTTATATCCTTGTCCTTTATATACTCTGCCAAAATACGAAGTTTCTCAATATTCTTTTCGACCTTTTCCTGTCTGCTGAAGGTAGTTCCTACCATATTGTCGCAATGAAGCACCATATTTTTAACGCCTATGGCTTCATACAGATCGATCCACTTGTATAGAGTTTCAATCGCAGTATCGTCGGAGCAGATTTTAACTTTTAAAAATAAATGACCTTGAGAAATTTCAAAATTATGCTTTTTCAGAAAGTCCGCAAAGGTTTTTGCGGTTTCGAGTACATTCTCGCTTCTGTTTAACAGTTCAAGACCGTGCTCGTCAGATAATTCAGAACAGTAAATACCGTTCTCGATAAATCTTTGAACAGCTTCTTCAATTTTTAGCTCAACATAATAGCTTGACCATACACTAAGTTTCATAATTATTCTCCTATATGCTGTTACAATAGATGTGTGTGGGCAAAGCCCACACACGTCTTACTTTGTAAATCTGTAGTTGGATACAACCTTTTGTTCTTTGCCTTCGTTACCTGAGGTTAGAACGTAAACGTTCAGCATATAATTTTTGCCCTCCTCAAATTCGATCTTACCTAAGTTAAGGTTTGCGAGGTCGTATTCGGGTGCGTGATAGTATCTTGTGTGTTTAGTCAAATCACACATGGATATAATATCTTTTGTATCGTGGAGAGTCTTTCCGTCGGTTATTTCTGTTCTTACCCAGATTATCTGTCTGTTGGATCTGATAATACCGGAAAGTGCGCAGTCGGAAACAAGCTTATCTGCACTAAAGTCTTCAATATAGGTGTTTTCCTGCTCGTTTTCACCAGCAACAAGCTCGGGGATAGTTACAGGCAAAGAGCCTTCGTTGTAGAGCTTGGTGAACTTGTTTGTAATAACCTGCATAGAAGACATACAAGTGCCAACAATGTAGCGAGTATCAGCACCGCCTGCCTGGTCAAGCACTGTAACGTAACTGTTTTCAAGGTCGATTATTTCATTGCCGTTTTCGTCTTTGGTGTATTCCACGTGTGGATAGTCAATAACCATACGAATGTGGCTTCCTTTGGCACTAACGTAAGAAACTGCATCACCTGGCTGGAGATGGGTATATGCCTTTGCCATAACCTGTTCGCCGTTTTTATATACCATAGGTTTAGTTTCATTATCAAATGTGTCGCTATAATCATATTCTCCAACGGGCACAACGCCTCTGTTGTGGGTAGGAATGGTACAGAAACAGAATTGGAGTTTTTGAACCTGCTCTCTGTTATTAATAACTGTATTCCAAGAAAGAAGAATTGAACCTATGCAGTCGTTTCCGGGGAACGTAAATGCGTTCTTTACTGCACTTTCAAGAATCTCGCCGCCGAGAGCTTCAACGTCTGCACCGGTTCTGATGCTGTCAAGCTGTTCTCTTGTTCCTGAAAAGGGGATATATGCGCCCTTACGTTTCTCGTTGAAAGCTTCTTTTGTGGTCATATTATCGTTTATGTAAGGAGGACCGAAGTATGTTTTTCCTGCTTGGAAAACGCTCAGCATTTTTGTGCAACCGTTTTTTCCGGGATTGTAAACAACAAAATCTTCTTCGGGGGTCCATTGAAGTGCTGCCATTGACTTCATATAGTCAACAACCTTTTGACGCATTGGATTAAGTTTCATAATCTTTATCTTCCTTTTTACGTACTTTTATCTTGTTTAAAATAATGAGTGCGACATTGCAACCTTATTTTAATATCCTATATTAATTATAAAGCTTTGTTGCCAAAAAGTCAATGTAATTACCGATACTTATGGATAAATCGAAACAAAAAGAGATAAAATTATTTTAACTGTACATGTTAAAAAATAGCTGGTTTATATTGCTTTTTTTGTGTAAATATGATATATTTCTAAATAAGGAAAATACTATACAGAGAGACCAAAATTTCTGAAAAAATTATAAAGGAGTTTCCAACATGAAAAAAGAAACTAAATTAGATGCAAACGGGCATCCTAAATTCGGCATTCGCGACAGTATTGCTTATGCTTTGGGAGACCTCGGCTGTAATATGAGCTTTGCTCTTAAAGGCACAATGTCTATTTTCTGGACGCAATTTATGGGAATGGATCTTTGGTACGCACTTCTTCTCATTATCGTTCAGGTATGGGATGCCATAAACGACCCGCTTATCGGTTCTATTATTGACTCGGACAAGCGTCAGTATAAGAGAAACAAGTTTTTATCGTACATTTGGGCAGGTTCAATCGGTCTTATCGTTGGCGGTGCATGTTGCTTCTTGCCTTTTCCGAACGCTCCTACATGGGCTAAATTTATAATCTTTATTGCCGGTTACGTTGTATGGGATGCTTTCTACACAATAGCGAACGTGCCTTACGGCTCGCTACTTTCGCTTATTTCTAACGACGTTAAGGACAGAGCTTCTCTTTCTGCATGGCGTTCTATCGGTTCTATTTTCGGCAATATGCTTCCTATGGTTATTTTGCCTTTCATTATTTACGACAAGGACAATAACCTTATCGGTGAACGCGTATTTATCGCGGCTCTCATTATGGGTGTTCTCGGTTTTATATGCTTCCAGATTATGATAAAGAATACCACTATCCGTGTTGATACAGATGTAGCGGTTGGCGAAGAAGCGCCTAAGTTCAACGTTTTCAAGGCGTTTGGTAACTTTATGAAAAACCGTCCCGCTGTTGGCGCTACAATTGCCGCTATGGGTATGTTTATCGGTATGCAGGGTGCAACCACCGCTGTAACCGTTATCTTCCAGTCATATTTTAAGAACGTACAGATTTCGGGTATAGTTCAGCTTTTCGCTATGATTCCGATAGTTGTATTTACTCCCCTTGCGCGTAACGCAGTTGCAAAATACGGCAAAAAGGAACTTGCTACTTTCGGTTCTATAGTATCTATCGTAGCCGGTCTCGGATTGTTTATCATCACTCCCGAAAACACAAATCTTGACCTCGTTATTTATATTATTTGTCAGCTTTTCTTCTCGCTCGGTCTCGGTATTTATTCTACAGTATCTTGGGCTATGATGGGCGACGCTATCGACTACAACGAGTGGAAATTCGGTACACGTGAAGAGGGTACGGTTTACTCTCTCCACTCATTCTTCCGTAAACTCGCGCAGGGTATCGGCCCCTCTCTTATACTCGTAATTATGGTTGCTTACGGCTACGTTGGCAAGAACGAAGGAAATCAGCTTTGGGAAGTTGCAATTAATATGCGTTATATTGTTGCGGCAACATTCCTTTTCTCAGCTATTCTTCAGTTTGTAGGACTCGGTCTTGTTTATAACCTTGACAAGAAGACACTTGCGGAGATGAATAAAGAGTTGGGACGCGAAGAATAAGAGAATTATTTGCACTCTGTTTTAAAGGAGAAATTCAATGAGAAATATTATAAATATTAATGATTCATGGGTTTTTGTTAAGGATACAACAGATATTCATATAAATGAAGGTGAGGTAATAAACCTTCCTCACTCTTGGAATGCGATTGACGGTCAAGACGGCGGAAATGATTATTTCCGAGGTTCTTGTCTGTATAAAAAAACTGTAAAAAAATCAGAGCTTCCCGAAGCTGACCTTTATTATATTGAGTTTCGCGGAACAAACTCTTCAGCCGACCTTTATGTAGGCGGACAAAAACTTGCTCATCACGATGGAGGTTATTCTACCTGGCGCGTAAACATTACCGATGCTTTGGCTGAAGAAACCGAAATTGCCGTTGTTGTTGACAACTCACCCAGCGATACCGTTTATCCGCAGATGGCTGACTTTACGTTCTACGGCGGTATTTACCGTAACGTTAATCTTATCTGCGTAAACAATTCACACTTTGACCTCGATTACTATGGCGGCCCCGGTATTATGATAACGCCTACGGTTGAAGGCAAAGATGCTAAAGTTGAGGTTGAGGTTTTTGTTAAGAACCTTAAAGAAGGTCAGAAGCTTGTATATACGATTTACGATAAAGATGAAAACGAGCTTGACAAGATAGAAACGACAGAGTCTAAAGCTTCTTTTGAAATAAAAGACGTTAATCTCTGGCACGGTCGCCGTAATCCCTATCTCTACTGCTGTGAAGTTGAGATAGTTGAAAACGGGGAAGTGGTTGACAACGTTTGCAACCGTTTCGGATGCAGAAGTTATAAGATAGATCCCGACAACGGATTTATTCTTAACGGCGAGGAATATCCTCTTCGCGGTGTATCGCGCCATCAGGACAGATGGGGTGTCGGTAACGCGCTTCTCCCTGAGCATCACGAAGAAGATATGGACCTTATTTGTGAGGTAGGTGCTACTACCATTCGTCTTGCGCACTATCAGCACGACCAGTATTTCTATGACCTTTGCGACGAACGCGGTCTTGTTATCTGGGCTGAAATTCCTTATATTTCAAAGCATATGCCCGGCGGACGCGAGAATACAATTTCTCAAATGAAAGAGTTAGTAACTCAAAACTACAACCACCCCTCTATCGTAGTATGGGGACTTTCAAATGAGATTTCTATAGGTGGTTCCGATGAAGACTTGCTTGAAAATCACCGTATATTGAATGATCTTGTTCACGATATGGATAAGACTCGTCTTACCACTATTGCGGCGGTTTCTATGTGTAAAATGGACGATCCCTATTTGCAGATTCCCGACGTTGTTTCATATAACCACTATTTTGGCTGGTACGGCGGCGATACCACAATGAACGGACCTTGGTTTGACAAGTTCCACGCTACACACCCAACTATTCCGATAGGTTGCTCGGAGTATGGCTGTGAGGCTCTTAACTGGCATACGAGCGATCCTAAACAGGGAGACTATACCGAAGAGTATCAAGCATATTATCACGAAGAGCTTATAAAGCAGTTCTTTACGAGAAAATATATGTGGGCGACTCACGTATGGAATATGTTTGATTTCGGCGCCGATGCAAGAGCAGAAGGCGGAGAAAACGGACAGAACCACAAGGGACTTGTTACAATCGACAGAAAGTACAAAAAGGACGCCTTCTATGCATATAAGGCATGGCTTTCAGACGATCCTTTCGTACATTTGTGCGGTAAGAGATATGTTGACCGCGTTGAAGATGTTACAAAGGTTACCGTATATTCAAACCTCCCTGAAGTTGAGCTTTTTGTAAACGGCGAAAGTATCGGTAAGAAGATTGCTGATGACCATTTCTTCTACTTTGACGTTAAGAACGTTGGAGAAAGCACTATTGTTGCCAAAGCGGGTGAATATTCCGACGAGGGCAAGATACGCAAGGTTGAAGAACGCAATATGGACTACGTTCTCGTAGAAAAGGGCGCGGTACTTAACTGGTTTGATATAGATGCTCCAGAAGGCAGATTTTCTCTTAACGATAAGATTTCCGATATTATGGGAACGTTGGGCGGAAAGCTTTGGTTTGTTGGACTTGGACTCAAGCTCAAAAAGAAGATGGATGAGGGCAAGAATAAGAAGGGCGAGAAGAAGTCGGGCGGCTTTGACGTTGATCTTAAAGGCGGCAGCGGCATTATGGAAATGCTTGGTGGATTTACCGTACTCAGACTTTCGAGTATGATGGGAATGGTGAACATCAGCTTTACAAAAGAAGAGCTTCTTAAGATGAACAAACAGCTCAACCGTATAAGAAAGCCGAAAAGTAAATAAAACACGAGTGTGTATGGGTAAATAAGCCTATACACACTCTTTTTTTGCCTTACTTTCTTTTAAGGAAAGAAAGTAAGCAAAGAAACCTCGAATCTCTGGTTTGTGCGAACAGTATTAAGGGGTCATTTCGAGTGGAACACCGTTAGGTGTGGAATCGAGAAATCTCCGTTTGTGCAAACCAGAGAGGCAAGTTCTTTGCCAAGCTTTCTGCGAAAGAAAGCGTGGTTGTATTGAAAAAAATATTTATTTATGTTATACTGTAATTCGAAAGCAGGTGTTTTTATGGTAAAGAATATGGCGATAAAAGAAAACATTGAAACGAAAATAACCGCTGAATGCGACGTATTGGTATGCGGAGGCGGATTTGCGGGTATTTCAGCTGCACTTGCAGCCGCGCGTCAAGGTAAAAACGTAACACTTTTGGAAAAAGAGTATATTCTCGGCGGTCTTGGCACTGCCGGACTTATTACAATATATTTACCCTTGTGCGACGGAATGGGAAAGCAGGTTTCTTTTGGTATAGCAGAAGAACTTTTCAGATTGTCCATTTCTATGGGATATGAAGACAAATATCCTGAAAATTGGCTTGATTTTAATGATAAATCAAAGCGTACCGATAAAGATAAGCGTTTTGAAGTTCAGTATAATGCGCAGTTGTTCGCTATTCTTGCCGAGCAGTTGTTGCTTGAAAACAACGTCAAGATTCTTTACGGTACTTATGCCGTCGGCGTAAGCAAAAATAACGATAAGATTGATGCCGTTATCATTGAAAACAAGTCGGGTAGACAGGCTATTTCGGTAAAAACTGTAGTTGATGCAACGGGGGATTGCGATATAGCTCTTTTTGCAAATGCGCCTACCGATACTTTCAAGCAGGGTAACGTTTTGGCGGCTTGGTATTATTCTTTGGGTGATAATGGATATAAGCTCAATACTATAGGCGCTGCTGATATACCGGATTCACAGAAAAATGAAAAGAATAAAGTTAAACTATTGGTAAACAAGAGATTCAGCGGACTTGACGGCGAAGAAATATCTGAAATGGTGCAGTTGTCCCACGCGTCTACTCTTAATAATGTAATATCTAAAAGACAGAATGATGAAACATTGGTTCCAACTTCAATTGCAACTATTCCGCAAATTCGTATGACAAGAAAGATTGTTGGCGAATATACTCTTGATAGTGTGGAAGAACACAAGTATTTTGAAGATTCTATAGGTATGATATCTGACTGGAGAAAAAGAGGTCCTATATACGAAGTACCTTTTTCGACTTTGTTTTCAAGCACGGTTAAAAATCTTATAACTGCGGGAAGATGTGTTTCCGTAACCGACAGTATGTGGGATATTATGCGTGTTATTCCTTGTTGTGCGGTAACGGGACAAGCGGCAGGTACAGCGGCGGCTATGACAGATGATTTTTCTTATCTTGACGTAAAAGAACTTCAAGATATTTTGGTTAAAAACGGCGTTGTTCTCCACGAGAAAGATTTGGTTTGATTGTTATCTTTTGAACTGATAAAATTAACAATATACGTTATTGATTTTTGGGGCGGACTAATGTATAATAACTGTATCAAAAAATCTATTTATGAGGTAATAAGGCGGAAAATATAATGATTTGGAATAAAATATATTGTGTAGCAATATTTATAATTTTAGCGACAGTACTCGTATCTTGCGGTTCCATTAACGGAGATTTAGGAAATATGAAACCCCTTGATACAGATATGTTTGAAGAAACGGTGAAAGAAGTTCCCGAAACGGATATACCGGAAACAGTCCCTGAAACTACAAGCGAAACGGTAAAACAGACTGAAACAACTGCCCCTGTAACTACTGAACCGCAGACAGAGACAAAAGCACCCGAAACACAGCCCCCGGCAAACGTTGATGAACCTACGTACATACAAGGTATTTTGGTGGTTAATAAAACCTATTCATTGCCTAAAACCTATGCTAAAGGAGTTGATCCCGAAGCAAAATCTGCCCTTGATAAAATGTTTGCCGATGCAAAAAAGGAAGGGATTTCATTATGGATAGCTTCGGGTTACAGAAGCTATGACAGACAAAATACCATTTATAACAATTACGTTGCAAAAGACGGTAAAGCAGAGGCTGACAGATATTCAGCGCGTCCCGGACACTCCGAACACCAAACGGGACTTGCCTTTGACTTAAACGAGCTTACCGAGGCGTTTGGAAACAGCAAACAAGGTAAGTGGCTTGCAGATAATTGTCATAAATATGGCTTTATTATCAGATATCCGCAAAACAAAGAGCATATAACAGGATATATGTATGAACCGTGGCACGTGCGTTATTTGGGTGTTGACAAGGCAACCGCAGTATATGAAAGCGGACTCTGTCTTGAAGAATATCTCGGAATTACATCGGTTTATTCTTAAAGTGATTGATAAAAAAAAGAGGATTTTTGGGTGTGTACGGCATCGAAAAATCCTTTTTTGCGTCTATAATATTGAGTGATTTTTCTCGTGATTTGATAATAGAAATGAAGATATTGTATTGGTTATTGCTAATTGAGAAAAAATATGATACAATAATTTTAAAGTGAGGTGAACGGGTATGTCAGAATATGAAAAGGATTTGGAAATCGCGCAAACAATTGCACGTGAAGTTAGCTTTATGGGTGGCAGAGCGTTTTTTGTAGGCGGTTTTGTGCGCGACAGACTTATGAACGTACCAAACAAAGATATTGACATAGAGGTTCACGGAATACTCCCAAAACAGTTAGAAGAAATACTTGACCGAATAGGCGAAAAAATAACAGTCGGCGAAAGTTTTGGCGTATACGGATTAAAAGGCCATTCTATAGATATTGCTATGCCGAGAAAAGAGGAAATGACGGGCAGAGGACATCGCGATTTTGATATATGCGTTGATCCTTTTTTAGGTACACGCAAGGCGGCGATGCGGCGCGACTTTACCGTAAATGCTATGATGCAAGATGTGCTTACGGGTGAAATAGTTGACGAATTTGACGGAAGAATAGACCTCGAAAAGCATATTATTCGCCACATAAACGACAAGACCTTTATTGAAGACCCGTTACGTGTTCTGCGAGGGGCGCAGTTTGCTTCGCGTTTCGAATTTGAAATAGCCGAAGAAACAATCGAGCTTTGCAAAACTATGGATTTAAGATACCTTGCGAAAGAGCGTGTTATAGCCGAGCTTGAAAAAGCTTTGATAAAAGCTGATAAGCCGTCGGTGTTTTTTGAAGTCTTGCGTAAGATGAATCAATTATCGGTATGGTTCGGTGAGCTTGAGGCTTTGATAGGCATACAACAAGACCCGCTGTTTCACCTTGAGGGCGACGTTTGGGTACACACGATGATGGTGCTTGACGAGGCAGTTAAATACAGAAACAAGGTACAAAATCCGCTTGGATTTATGATGTCGGCAATAACCCACGATTTCGGCAAGGCAATATGTACCGAGGTTATAAACGGCGTAATACATTCGTATAACCACGAAACAAAGGGATTACCGCTTGTTGAAGCATTTATGAAACGGCTGACAAACGAAACGAAGCTTATTGAATACGTTTTGAATCTGTCAGAGTACCACATGAAGCCTAACGTACTTGCTTTTGATAAATCGTCGGTAAAGTCAACAAACAAGCTGTTTGACAAGGCTATAGACCCCGAAGCCTTGATATATTTGTCTGCGTCCGACGGTTCGGGCAAAATCTCCTCTTGGAATCACGTATCAAACGTTGAATTTTTGACAGAGCGACTTGGAATTTTTAAAGAATATATGTCAAGACCTTACGTAATGGGCAGAGATTTGATTGAAGCAGGGCTAAAGCCGGGAGAAAAATTTGCGGAATATCTTGAATATGCGCACAAGCTCCGCCTTGCAGGTATTGATAAAGAAAGCGCATTAAAACAGACCTTATCCTTTGCAAGAAAAGGGGAAAAGAAGTAACGGATATGAACTACAACTATCACACACACACGTTTAGGTGTAACCATGCAAACGGCACACCCGAGGAATATATAAAAAGGGCAATAGAAAACGGCATAAAATATATGGGTTTTTCCGAGCATTTTCCGTATATATGCCGAGACGGATTTGAAGCAAGATACCGTTTGCCTGTGGCACAGTTAAAAGAATATTTTGAAGAATTATATTTGTTGCGCGAAAAGTATGCGGGTAAAATTGATTTGAAAATCGGTTTTGAGCTTGAATATTACCACGAACTATTTGACGTAATGTTAAAAAATGCGCTCAGCTACGGCGCGGAATACTTGATACTCGGTCAGCACTTTATACAAGAAGAACACCCGGGCGGCGTATATACTATGAATCCAAGCGAGAACGAGGAAGATTTAAAACAATACGTTAACTGTATTATTGAGGGAATAAAAAGCGGTGTGTTTACGTACATAGCGCACCCCGATTTGTTTAACTATGTAGCAGACGAAGCCGTTTACCGTAGAGAAATGAAGAAAATATGCATAGCTTCGATTGAATATAATATTCCCCTTGAAATAAACTTCCTCGGAATAAGAACGAATAGAAATTATCCCAATACAGTCTTTTGGGAGATAGCGGGAGAGGTTGGCTGTCCCGTAACCTTTGGATTTGATTCCCACGACACGTTAAGTGCGTTTGATGCGGAATCGTTAAAAAGAGCAAAAAAGCTTGTAGAAGAATACAAGTTGAACTATATAGGCAGACCGAAGTTGATTCTTTTGAATGAGGGCAAATAATGAAGGTAACAGTTGCTATAGATTCATTTAAGGGCAGTCTTTCGACTTTTCAAGCGGGAAATGCTGTTTCTGACGGTATAAAGCGTGTTTTTTTCGATGCAGATGTAAAAATATGCCCTCTTGCCGACGGTGGAGAGGGTACTGTCGAGGCGGTTATCGGCGCTATGAACGGCGAAATGGTTGAGGTTATTGTACATAATCCCATAGGAGAACTCATAAAAAGCAGTTATGGTATAACAAGCACGAAAACTGCAGTTATCGAAATGGCGAGCGCATCGGGGCTTACTCTAATTGAGGAAAAAGACAGAAATCCTTTATATACGACGACTTACGGCGTAGGTGAGCTTATAAAAGACGCGATAGAAAAAGGCTGTCGCAAGTTTCTTATAGGTATAGGCGGAAGTGCGACAAACGACGGCGGTATAGGTATGCTTCAGGCGCTCGGCTTTGAGTTCCTTGACAGTAAAGGAAAACAGGTTGGCTTTGGAGCTATAGGATTAAAAGATATTGTAAAAATAAAGACCGATAACGCCTTGAAAGAATTGTCAGAGTGCGAAATTTCCGTTGCTTGCGACGTAACGAATACACTTTGCGGTGAATATGGTTGCAGCAGAGTTTTCGGTCCTCAAAAGGGCGCGACGGACGATATGATAGCCGATATGGATATTTGGCTTGGAAAGTATGCGGATTTAACAAAGATAGTTATTCCGTCAGCCGATGCATCTATAGCGGGAACGGGCGCGGCAGGCGGACTCGGCTTTGCGCTTCTTGCATATCTAAACGCGACTCTGAAATCGGGAGTTGACCTCATAATAAACGAAACGGGAATAGAAGAGCATATACAGAATGCGGATATTGTTGTAACCGGAGAGGGCAGACTTGATGGTCAATCGTATATGGGCAAAGCACCGATAGGTATAGCAAAACTTGCAAAAAAATATAAAAGAAATGTTATTGCCTTTTCAGGCTGTGTAACGGACGATGCAGTAAAATGCAACGAATACGGAATAGACGCATTTTTCCCCATACTTCGCGCACCTTGTACTCTTGATGAGGCTATGGATTGCGAAAATGCATATAAGAATCTTGCTGATAGTGCAGAACAGGTGTTCAGACTTTTAAAAATGACAAACCATAGCGTAATATAAAAATATACTTGCAAATTCAATGATTTTGATATACAATTATATTACAGACACAAAAAGGAGAAGATAATATGTCAGGACTTAATATTACAAAATATTCTACAAAGAGAAAGAATTTGTTTTTGAGCGTTGCGACAGGGCACTTTGCCGGAAGCAACAGCCACAGTAACTATTTTATAGATGTTGTATCCCAAAAGAGCTGTCTTTCCGAAGCGAGAGCAGTAGCAAAAGAGTTGTGTTCCGATTATTATTATGACCATATAGCAGTAGATACCGTAGTATGTCTTGACGGAACAGAAGTTATCGGAGCTTGCCTTGCAGATAGACTGTCAAAAGCGGATATTGCTAATATTAACTCGCAGAAATCCATATATGTTGTAACTCCCGAAACTACGGCAAGCGGTCAGTTCCTTTTCAGAGATAATATTGTGCCTATGATAAGAAGTAAGAAAGTTATTGTACTTGCAGTATCGGTTGCTTCGGGTAAAACCGTTGAAAACGCTATTGATGCAATAAGATATTACGGCGGAGAGATTGCAGGTGTTGCAGCTATATTCTCCACGGATAAAGAATGTAGAGAAGTTGCGGTAAACTCTGTATTTGACCCGAATGACTTGCCCAACTATCAGATATATCCCGCACACGATTGCCCTATGTGCAAAGCAGGTCAAAAAGTTGACGCGCTTATAAACAGTCACGGCTATTCAAAAATCTAACCTACTTTCTTTTAAGGAAAGAAAGTAGGCAAAGAAACCTTGAATCTTTTGGTCTGTGCCACACACTTTTGTTGGTACAGACTTACTTTCTTTTAAGGAAAGAAAGTAAGCAAAGAAACCTCGAATAAAGGGTCTGTACATGCTTTATTGTTTGTACAGACCTATTTTTCTTTTAAGGAAAGAAAGTAGGCAAAGCCGCTTTCTTTCGCAGAAAGCTTGGCAAAGAACTTGCCTCTCTGGTTTGTGCGAACATTGTTGCTATATTTGTAGGGGACGGCGCCTTCGACGTCCCGCAAAAATACAATCAAATTTGTACAAACTAATGCAAACCAATAAAATACAAAACAAAAGACTTGACTGAAACGTTTTAGTATTTAGTCAAGTCTTATTTTTGTTTATTGCTCAAACTAAAGCCTTCTCCGGTGGGAGAAGGTGGCTCGGCGATAAGTAAATAATGATTATTCTGTTACGTTGTCGCCGAGACGGATGAGGTCGTCTTTTTTATTCTTCAATAGCCGCTTTTTTCTTATTTATACGGCTTATTATTTCCATATCGAATTTTGGATTTCTGCCCTCATAGGTAAACAGTCCATTTACCTCTTGCTCAACGTCGGTAAGCTGTGTATAACAAAAACCTATCATTTTCGGATTATCGAGAATCGCAGTTGTAAGTCCGTCGTAACGGTCGTAAAATTCTTCGTAAGAGTGGGCAGATTTACCATAGCTCCATGCTGTTGTTCTATTAACGTCTGTGTCGGTGAGATTTATACCGATACCGCCGTACTCCGAAAAGAATAAGGGTTCTCCTTTCCAGGTTTGGCGGGCAGAATGTCTGTCGTGGAGATAGTTTTCGGTTATAAGCTTATCATAGTTTTCCTTAAATATAGCGGGATTTTGCTCATAATCGTGTACGTCGAAAATATCGGTAACTACGTGGAAGTTTCCGCTTGTATCTATACAGGGGCGAGTAGGATCGGCAAGTTTAGTTTGTTCGTAGACTATGCGGATAAGTCGATCATCTTGTCTGCAGAAGTTAGGATTATGGCTGTCCCAAGTCTCATTAAAGGGACACCAACCTATAATAGAGGGGTGGTTGAAATCTCTTCTTACAGAGTTTAACCAATCGGGTAAAAACGTTGCAAGGTTTGCGATGTTAGCAGTTGCAACCCCCCAGCTTCCGTATTCTCCCCAAACCATATAACCCATTCTGTCTGCATGATAGAGGAAGAGGGGTTCAAATACCTTTTGGTGCAGTCTTGCGCCGTTAAAGCCTGCCAAAAGTGAGCATTCTATATCCTTGATAAGAGCTTCTTCCGTCGGAGCAGTAATAATTCCTTCGGGGTAATAACCTTGGTCTAATACGAGTCTTTGGAAAACAGGTCTTCCGTTAAGACAGAATACACCGTTCTTCATTTCGATTTGGCGAAGTCCAAAATAACTGTATACTTTATCATTGCCGAATGTAAATTCTATATCGTAAAGTTCGCCTTGGCCTAAATCCCAGATATGCTTTTCTGAAAGCTGTATTTCAAGATTTCCTACAACCGAAAGCTGTTTCTTGTTAGCTTCGCCAACCTTTTTACCTTTATAAAATACGGTAGCATTTAAATCCTCGCAGCCTTCAAGCTCAAATGAAACAGAAACCGAACAGTTATTGAGGTCAGGGGTTATCTTTGCATATTTTATATAGTTTTTGGGAACTATCTCATACCAAACAGTCTGCCAAATTCCTGTAGTTCTGGTGTAAAAGCAACGGTGGGAATAAAGCTTTTTCGATTGTTTTCCGGCGGGCTGACTGCGGGAAAGTGTGTCATCGTAACATTGAATGGTGATAATATTATCCCCCTCAACCAAAAGATTTGTTATATCATATTCAAAAGATGTGTACCCACCTATATGCGTGAGTCCTGCAGCCACGCCGTTTACGTAAACGGTAGTTTCAAAATCTGCTGCGCCTATGTGGAATATAACTTTGTTTCCGTTAAGTTGGTCTTTTGTGAAGTTTAGAGTCTTTTTGTACCATACCTGTTTCATATAGTCGGTATTTCCAATTCCCGAAAGTTTGCTTTCGGGGCAAAAGGGAACGTTTATTTTGTCTTTCAAAGAATCAATTTCGTGAAGCTTTCTTTCGACACCTGTGGCATTATAGTCGATTTCGAACTGCCATTCTCCGTTAAGATTAAAAAAAGAGTTTCTTTTCCATTGAGGATTAGGGTGCTCGGGCCGGGGAATATTATTTATCATATTTTTTCTCCTTAATACTGATTGAAATTTTAATCTATTTATAGTATAATACAAAAAATATTAAAAAACAATGTATAATATACACAAGCAGGTGTGATATATGAGCAAAAACAAAAATATAGACAAAAAAGAATACAGCGTCAAGTATCCGAAAAAAGAAAAGGCATACGCTATTATACCGCACGGTGCGGTTCCGTTTGAAAGTGCTGTTGTGGGGGTAACATACCCGTCGGTAGATTATGAGATAAGCAGAAGTGAAAACCACCGTGTATGTGTATTTGAATACGTGCTTTCGGGGGAAGGCGAAATATTTATTGACGGAGAATGGCAGACCGTGACTGCAGGAGATTTTTATATTTTACCTGCTGTCAAATCTCATACATATAGGTCGTCCCATGACGATCCTTGGGAGAAAATATGGATAAATTACATTTCGGAATATATGCCCAATTTACTGAAGGCTTATGGAGTTAACGGTGGAGTATATCGCTCTGAAAATGTTGCGAGATATTTTGAAGAATTGAGCGAGTTGGCAAAAGAAAACGACCTCAATGAAGATACTGCTTTTAAGATAGCTGACAGGCTGTACAAAATAGTCAATATAGCCGCTATGCAAAATGTAAAGGCAGAAGAAGATAATTTGGAGATGAGGAAGATTATATCTTCGTATATCTATAAAAAACTTAATCTTGATGAATTTGCAAAAAGGCTTAATATGTCAAAGTCAAACGCCATACGTGTGTATAAAAAGAAGTATGACACAACGCCTTATGAAGATTTGATAACCTTAAAAATTGAGGCAGCAAAGACACTTTTAGCAGATACAACTCTCACTATAAAAGAAATAGCAGAAAAACTTTGTATATATGACGAGCATTATTTTTCATCGTTATTTCTTGCAAGAATCGGCGTAAGACCGGGAATATACCGCAAGGAAAACAGTATGTAATATAGGAAAAATCTTTTGTATACAATAATCTTTACATTAAAAACTGTATGTGGTATAATATAAGATGAAGCTTGAGAGCTTACGTTATGGTAATACTAACTAAAAGGAGATAACTTAAATGAAGAAATTGCTTTTTCCGTATGGACAAACACATTTAGAGTATGAATTTGATGAAAAAGAACTTGTGGGAGTTCTTACTTCTTCTATAGAAGAATACGTTCCTGCGGCTGACGGATATGAGCTTGTGAAAAGAGCATTGGAAGCTCCCGTAGCAAGTAAAAAACTTTCGGAACTAAGCCGGGATAAAAAGAATATTGTAATTATTGCAAGCGACCACACAAGACCTGTACCGAGCAAGGTTATAATTCCTCAGATGCTTGAAGAGATAAGAAAAGGTAACCCCGATGCAGATATAACCATTCTTATTGCAACGGGCTGCCATAGAGAAACTACTAAGCAAGAGCTTATAAATAAGTTCGGCGAAGAAATAGTTAATAATGAAAAGATATACGTTCACGATTGTGATGAAAAAGAAATGTTGGTAAACATAGGCGTTTTGCCCTCGGGCGGACAGTGCGAGATCAACAAGATTGCATTGGAAGCAGATTTGCTTGTAGCGGAAGGGTTTATAGAGCCTCACTTCTTTGCGGGCTTTTCGGGCGGCAGAAAGAGCGTATTGCCGGGGATAGCGGGCAGAACGACAGTTCTTGCAAACCATTGCTCCGAGTTTATTGCCGATAAAAATGCAAGAACGGGAATATTAGAGAATAACCCAATACATAATGATATGATTTGGGCGGCTCGACAAGCAAAGCTCACATTTATAGTTAACGTTGTTTTAAACGCTGAAAAAGAGCCTATATTTGCCGTTGCCGGTGATTTGGAGGAGGCGCACAAAAAGGGAACTGATTTTATAGCTTCTCTCTGCGCCGTAAAGGCAGTACCGGCAGATATAGTTATATCTACAAACGGAGGTTATCCGCTTGACCAGAACGTATATCAAGCGGTAAAGGGTATGACTGCGGCAGAAGCAACCGTTAAAGAGGGCGGCGTTATTATAATGCTTGCTTTATCCAACGACGGTATCGGCGGAGACCATTTTTACCGTCAGCTTGCCGAGGAAAAGGATATTGATAAAACAATAAAGAATATTCTTTTGCGTTCAAGAAATGAAACATTGTCTGACCAATGGATGACTCAAATTCTTCTTAGAATTTTAAAGAGAGCCAAGGTTATTTACGTATCGGAAATGGATGCAAATATTATTGAAGATATGCATATGATTCCCGCAAAATCGTTGGAAGAAGCGGTGGATATGGCAAAATCTATGTTAGATAAGAAGGACGTAACAATAACGGCAATTCCCGACGGCGTGTCGGTTGTGGTTATTTAACGGAATGAAAAGACGTTGCACGGATTTGGTTGTTTGCAAAAATGTATTGGGATATATTAAAGAAAAATGCATCACCAATTCGTGTAATTGTTTTTTGGGGGGAGAAATTTTATTATAATAAAGTATAATAAAACGGTATTTTAAAATAATACGTTTAGTGGAAGGAGTGAGAACGTGTCGGATAAGTTTATTTTAAAATCAAATTATAAGCCGACAGGCGACCAGCCTGAGGCAATAGACAAGCTTGTTTCGGGTATAAGAAACGGTATGAAAAAACAGACATTGCTTGGTGTAACGGGTTCGGGTAAAACTTTTACTATGGCGAATATTATTGCAAAAGTAAACAAGCCGACGTTGGTTCTTGCTCACAATAAGACTCTTGCCGCGCAATTATGCTCTGAATTTCGCGAATTGTTCCCTGATAATGCGGTTGAGTTTTTCGTTTCCTATTACGACTATTACAAGCCTGAGGCATATATACCGGGCAGAGATTTGTATATAGAAAAAGATGCACTTGTAAATGATGAGATAGACAAACTGCGACACAGCGCGACCTCATCTCTTTTTGAGCGAAACGACGTAATCATAGTTTCAAGCGTATCTTGCATTTATTCACTCGGCGATCCGTCGGAATATCAAAAAATGGTTCTCGGATTAAGACCGGGAATGGTTGCAGACCGAAACAAAGTTATTTCCGCATTGATTGAGATGAATTACGACAGAAACGATATAAACTTTGTCAGAAACAAGTTTCGCGTAAGAGGCGACGTGCTTGAAATATTCCCCTCGTCTTCGAGCGACAAGGCTATCAGAGTTGAGTTTTTTGATGACGAGATAGACAGAATATCGGAGATAAACGTCGTTACAGGTGAGCTTTTGCGCAGAATGAGTTACGTTTCGATATTCCCCGCATCGCACTATGCTATGACGCCCGAAAGACGAGAAGCGGCTTTAGGTGAAATTGAGCAGGAAATGATTGAAAGAGGCGAATATTTCCGTAACGAAGGAAAGCTTATCGAAGCGCAGAGAATAGAGGAAAGAACGCGGTATGACCTTGAAATGTTGCGTGAAATAGGTTTTTGCCACGGCGTTGAAAACTATTCTCGAGTGCTTTCGGGAAGAGAACCCGGTTCGACACCTTTTACTTTGCTTGACTATTTCCCGAAAGACTATTTGTTGTTTGTTGACGAGTCGCACGTAACCTTGCCGCAAGTAAGAGGAATGAGCGGCGGAGATAGGGCGAGAAAACAGAACCTCGTTGATTTCGGTTTCCGTTTGCCTTCTGCGTTTGATAATAGACCTTTGTTTTTTGATGAATTTGAAAGTAAGCTCGACAAGGTTATTTATGTTTCTGCTACCCCAGCAGATTATGAAAGAGAACGGTCGGAAAATATTGTCGAACAGCTTATAAGACCGACGGGACTTGTTGATCCCGTTGTAGAGGTAAGACCTATAAAGGGACAGGTTGACGACCTTATGGGTGAAATAAGAGAACGCGCTGAAAAAGGCGATAGGGTGCTTGTTACGACCTTGACGAAAAAAATGGCAGAGGACTTAACCGAATATTTGTCCGCAAACAAGATAAAGGTTAAGTATATACACCATAACGTTGAAACGATAGAGCGTATGGAGATAGTACGCGATTTGAGAATGGGTGTATTTGACGTGCTTGTGGGAATAAACTTACTTCGTGAGGGGCTTGATATACCTGAAGTTTCGCTCGTGGCAATACTTGATGCAGATAAAGAAGGTTTCTTACGTTCGGAAACATCGCTGATACAGACAATAGGCAGAGCGGCTCGTAATGCTAACGGTAAGGTTATTATGTATGCCGATGAGATAACTCGTTCAATGCGCGCGGCGCTTGACGAAACCGAAAAGAGAAGAAAGATACAGCTTGAATATAACGAAAAACATGGTATCGTTCCGCAGACGATTAAGAAAAAGGTACTTGACGTTATAGAAATTGGAATGAAAGACGACGACGGTAAGGGTGTTAAGAAAAAGAAACTGTCAAAGAAAGATAGAGATAAGGCTATTGAAGAGCTTACCCGTGAGATGAAAGAGTGCGCGAAGAAGCTTGATTTTGAACGCGCGGCATATTTGCGAGATCTTATTGTAGGTATGCAGAAAGAAAATAAGACGTCAAATAATTGACGAAAGGAAATATAATGGCAGAAGAAAGAAAATTGACGGTAAAAGGTGTCAGGGTAAATAACCTGAAAAATATAGATCTGACTATACCGAGAGATAAGTTCGTTGTATTCACGGGACTATCGGGTTCGGGTAAGTCGAGCCTTGCTTTTGATACGATTTACGCCGAGGGACACAGACGGTTTGTGGAGTCGCTGTCTTCTTATGCGCGTATGTTTTTGGGGCAGCTTGACAAGCCCGATATAGATTCTATAGAGGGGCTTTCTCCGTCGATATCCATCGACCAGAAGACGACATCAAAAAACCCCCGTTCTACTGTTGGAACGGTAACCGAAATATACGACTATCTCCGTCTTTTGTATGCAAGAGTAGGAATTCCGCATTGCCCAATCTGCGGTAAAGAAATAAGACAGCAAACGGTTGACCAGATACTCGATAGCATAATGAGCTTTGACGAGGGGACGAGGTTTATGGTTTTAGCCCCCGTTGTAAAGGCGAAAAAGGGTATGCACGAAAAAACTTTTGATTCGGCAAGAAAGAACGGTTACGTGCGTGTAAGGGTTGACGGATATATTTATGATTTAAACGAAGAAATAAAGCTTGAAAAGAATATAAAGCATAGTATTGATATAGTTATAGACCGTCTTGTTATGCGTGAGGATATCCGAGTAAGATTGAGCGATTCTGTTGAAACAGCCCTCGACCTTGCAGGCGGTAACCTTGTTATAACTGTACTCGGAAGAGACGGCAAGGAAGATGAGGATTTTTCATATTCAACCAACTATGCCTGTGATGAACATAATATAAGCATGGGAGAAATGGCGCCACCTATGTTTTCATTTAATAACCCTGCAGGCGCGTGCGAGGAGTGCGCGGGTTTAGGTGAAATGAGAAGTATGTCGGCAGAGAAGCTTATTCCCGACAAAAGCTTGTCGCTCAAAGGCGGAGCTATTATGTGCAACGGCTTTAAAACTCTTGAAGAGGATTCGTGGAACGGTCCATTGTTTGAGATGGTTGGTGCAAAATACGGCTTTACACTTGATACACCTATTAAAGACTATTCGAAAAAGGCGTATGAAGTGCTCATTCACGGCGACGGTGAAATATATGAAGTCAGACGTTCATTTGCGGGAGTTGCAAGGTGGACAACCGTTAAGTTTGAAGGACTGCTTAAGATGGTACAGCAAAGATACGATATGACGCAGTCTGATTATTATGAGCAGTTTATAGAGAATACCCTTTGCCCCAAGTGTAACGGTAAACGCCTAAAACCCGAAGCGTTGGCAGTAACTGTTGGCGGAAAGAATATTCACGAATTTTGCGCTATGTCAGTATCAAAGGCATTGCAGTTTGTAAACGGACTTACATTTACAGATATGGAGTACAGCATTGCGCGTGAGATAGTAAAAGAGATAAAATCGCGTTTGGGATTTCTCGAAAACGTTGGTCTTGATTATCTTACGTTGACAAGAAAAGCGGGTACGCTGTCGGGCGGTGAGGCGCAGAGAATAAGACTTGCAACCCAGATAGGTTCCTCGCTTATGGGTGTTATGTACGTGCTTGACGAGCCGAGTATTGGGTTGCACCAAAGAGATAACCATAAGCTTATTGATACGCTGAAACGATTCAGAGATACGGGTAATAGCCTTATCGTTGTTGAACATGACGAGGAAACTATGCTCGAATCGGATTATATAGTTGATATAGGTCCGGGTGCCGGAATACACGGCGGTACTATAGTTGCTCAGGGTACCCCCGAAGAGATTATGAAGAATGAGAACTCAATAACGGGCGACTATCTCTCCGGCAGAAAGAAAATTGCCGTTCCTAAAACCAGACGTAAGGGGAACGGACATTCGATTGTTATTAAGGGCGCAGAAGAGCATAATTTGAAGAATATTGACGTTGAGTTTCCGCTTGGTACTCTTAACTGCGTTACCGGTGTGTCCGGTTCGGGTAAATCGTCGCTTGTAAACGGTATTTTGCATCAGGTACTTGCAAGAGAACTAAACAGAGCGATTACCTATCCCGGTAAATATAAGTCGATAGAGGGGCTTGAGCATCTTGATAAGGTTATAGCGATTGACCAAAGTCCGATAGGCAGAACGCCTCGCTCGAATCCGGCGACTTATACGGGACTTTTTGGAGATATACGTGAGCTTTTTGCGAAGACACCGGATGCGAAGCAAAGAGGATACAGCGCGGGAAGGTTCTCATTTAACGTAAAGGGCGGTCGTTGTGAAGCCTGCGAGGGCGATGGCGTTAAGAAGATAGAGATGCATTTTCTTCCCGACGTTTACGTAACTTGCGATGTATGTCACGGAAAGAGATATAACAGAGATACGCTTGAGGTTAAATATAAGGGTAAGAATATTTTTGACGTACTTGATATGACTGTAGAAGAGGGCGTTGAATTCTTTAACGGCATACCGAAGATAAAGAATAAACTGCAGGTGTTGTTTGACGTAGGGCTTGGTTATATAAAGATAGGTCAATCCTCGACAACTTTGTCGGGCGGTGAAGCGCAGAGAGTTAAACTTGCGACGGAACTTGCGAAGCGCAGTACCGGTAAGACGGTGTATATACTTGATGAGCCGACGACGGGACTTCATACTGCAGACGTGGATAGGCTTATAACGATATTGAACCGCTTGGTTGACGAGGGAAATACCGTTATTGTTATTGAACATAACCTTGACGTTATTAAGGTAGCGGATTATATTATTGATCTCGGGCCCGAAGGCGGCGACAAGGGCGGCGAGATAATCGCGACAGGTACACCCGAAGAGGTGGCAAAGAATAAGAAATCTTATACGGGTATATATCTGAAGAAAGTATTAAAATAAATAAAAAGACTTGACAGAACGGTAAAACGTTTCAGTGAAGTCTAGTATTTTTGTAGGAAAAATAAGAGATTAGGAACAGGCAGTCAGGTCTTTCAGCCCCGACCCCCTGACAAAAGGCCGCTTTTTGAAAAAAGCGCCTCTTGACTCCACCAAAAACTTTAATAAGGGGAGTGGAATATTGGATTACAAGTTTGCACAAACAGTATTAAGTGGCACAGACCAAGAGATTCAAGGTTCTTTGCCTACTTTCTTTCTTAAAGAAAGTAGGTTAAAGGTTATTAATAGCGCGGGGGACGACACCTTTAGGAATAGGGCATTTGTATCCGTCGGGACCTACTATATTTTTGTGTTCGGCTTTTGCTTTATCAACCAATTCGGGATTTTGCAATACTTCTATAGCGGCGGCCGCAAGAACTTTAGCGGTAAAGAGCATAGATTTGTTAGCTGTAGAAGATTTACCGAGAGAGGTCTTTTGCCAAGAATGACCGGGAGTACCTACGGGATAGGTTGCGGCCATGATTTGGGCGGTGGGGCATACCCAGCTAACGTCACCGACGTCTGACGAGCCGAAGCTTTGTACGTTTTGACCGTTGTATACTTCAATATCATAACGAATAGGGTGTTCGGGATTTGATGCTTTATATTCTGAAAGTGCTTTGCGTGAGAAATCAGAAGCGAAGGCGATTTCCTCATCTGTGGGAACAGGGGCACCGATTTCGAGCATTTTTTCGTAGAGGACTTTAACGAGAGTATGGTTTATAACCGAGTTAGAACAAGCTTTTACGAAGTCTTTAGTAACTTTTGTGCCGGTCATAAGAGCCGCACCATCAGCGATATCGTTTACTCTTTCTTTGAGCTCTTCAAGTTCGGAGAGGTTGGCGCTTCTAATGAGATACAGAACTTCCGCGTGGCTTTGAACGACATTGGGCGAGAAACCGCCTGTGTTTGTAATAGCGTAGTGAATACGCGCGGTTTGGGGCATATGCTCACGAAGGAAATTTACGCCTACGTTCATAAGCTCCAACGCATCAAGGGCGCTTCTTCCCAAGTGGGGCTGTGTACCTGCGTGAGAGGAAATGCCGTCGAATTTATATAATATCTGGCAGTTTGCAAGGTTATTATTTGTATTAACTTTGTTGACTGATTGGGGATGCCAAGTGAAAGCTATATCCACACCGTCGAATGCGCCGTCGCGAGCCATAAATGCTTTACCTGAGCCGCCTTCTTCACCGGGACAGCCAAAATATATGACAGTACCGTTGCTCTTTGTTTGTTCAAGATAGCGTTTTACCGCAATTGCTGCACCGAGAGAACCCGCACCAAGAAGATTGTGTCCGCAGCCGTGTCCTGCTCCGCAGACGCCGGATGTTTTTTCTGACTTTTCGGCTTCTTGATAGAGTCCTGCTAATGCATCATATTCACCGAGAAATGCTATAACGGGCTTACCCTGACCGAATGTTCCCGAAAATGCGGTGGCAATATTAGCAATACCTTCTTTTACATTGAAGCCTTCTTCGCGAAGGTCTTGGCAGATACGCGCGGCGGATTTTGTTTCGGAAAATGCCGTTTCGGGGTTGTCCCACAAAAAGTTTGAAACTTCAATCAATTTATCTTGAATTTCATCAATGACAGTTGAGCAATTAAATTTCATATATATCTCCTTGCTATGTAAGTTTATCCATAACTATATTATATACATAAATAAAATAAAGTCAATTTAATTAATATGATAACACGTGATAAGAAAAAGGTCTGTACTACCAATAAAAGTAGCACAGACCAGAGAATCAAGGTTTCTTTGCCTACTTTCTTTCCTTAAAAGAAAGTAGGTTAATTTCTGCCCCAGATGCAGTCTTCAGCAAACTGTTCAGCGATAACGCCTTCAGGAATACCTGTAGACTTGGATTCAGTAAGAATACGTTCAACAGTGTTGTAGATGTTGTATACCTTCTTGAGAACTTCCTCTTCATTGTAGTTGCCTGCAGCTTCGCCTGCAGCGTTGATTACGCCACCAGCGTTGATGATGAAGTCAGGAGCGTAAGCGATACCTCTAGCTTTGAGAGCTTCACCGGAAGCGAGGTCGAGGATAACGTTGTTAGCCGCACCTGCGATTGCCTTACAGTTGAAGTTAGGGATAGTATCGGGGTTAACGATAGCACCCATAGCACAGGGAGCGAGAATATCACATTCCTGAGAAAGAATCTTGTCTGCGGGAACGATTTCAGCGCCGAACTTATCGCGGAGTTCTTCGAGGGGCGCCATATTGTTACGGTTAGAAACGTAGAGTTTTGCACCTTCTTTAGCGAGGTGGTGGCAGAGGTCGAAACCAACCTTACCGATACCCTGAACGGCAATCTTCATACCGTTGAGGTTATCTGTGCCGAATACTACTTTTGCAGTAGCTTTAATACCCTGCCATGTACCGATAGAGGTATAGGGAGAGGGGTCGCCGCTGATATGGGGAAGACCGCAGATGTGTTTGGTCTTTCTTGCCATAATGAGAGCGTCGTTACAGTCTGTGTTAACGTCTTCAGCTGTGATGTAGCAGCCGCCGAGAGCGTTTACAGCTTCAGCGAAAGCTTCAAACATAGCTTCTGTTTTCTGTGAGGGGTCAGCAATAATAACACCCTTACCGCCGCCGAAGTCAAGACCTGCAGCAGCATTCTTGTGAGACATACCGCGAGAGAGACGGAGAACGTCAAAGAGAGCATCGTCGCTTGATGCGTAGGGGTAGAGACGGCAGCCGCCGATGGCAGGGCCTCTAACTGTATTATGTACTGCAATAATTGCCTGAAGGCCTGCTTTTTCATTGTTTACGAACAAAACTTTTTCATGTCCGCGTTCAACCATGGTTTCCATGAGTTTCAAAGGAATCACCTCTTAAAAAAATTAGAATAAACATATCAAAGGCATGGAAAAATCGAGACTAATTAAACGTCAAATAAAGCCTTTTAAGTAACACCTTTTTCTTCCATACAAAAAATATGGGAATATTTTATCACACTTTTTTTTTAATTGCAATATTTTTTTGCATAAAAATTCAATTTTTTTTACTTTTTTCGGGGAAAGAAGTACTGTTTTTCAGCCCCATTCCTCTATGGCTTGCAGGGCGCAGCTTATAGCCACTGTTTTCATTTCAGGGGTTACGTTTTCGGGAGCCCAACTAACTTTGGTGATGTCGACGTCGGTGAGAGCATTTAGAAAAGTAAGAGAGGCGATATATCTTCCGAAATCGTAACTGAGATGAAATCCGTCGCGGGTGATATCGGTGAAGCCGAGTTTGCGAGCTGTTTGAATTGCGATACCGGTAGGGGAAATTTTGTCTATTCCCGCTGTAAAGCCTACAACGTTGCGGGTTAATTCGACTAATGATGTGTACATTTTTTCTTGGTTATTTTTATAGAGATTAACCATTTCGTGATGTTCTTTTTCGGGGTCTGCAACCCACGCCATATTGAACGATATACGAGTTTTCTCGCCTGCGAGGCTTCGAACGTAGCTTACGAGGTCGGGAAGGCGCTTGTAGAAAATATCCTGTGTATAACAGTTATAATCCTTACTTCCGTGCTGAATATTTATCCAATCCCAGTCTTCAGAAGCTATCGCTTCGCTGATGCGCACTCTTTTTCTGTCTTTCCACTCTTCGCCCGAGTTTATGTAATAGTGATACACGGGGAGATTGTCAATTGCGTTAATATAGTGATACCCGATAGTACAACCGCCTATATACAAATTTGCAAAAATGCCGTCGATACCGAGGTTCTTGGCAATCATAGGCAGAAGATACATTGTGTCGTGTGAGAAGCTGTTACCGATAGAAAGTATTTTCATAAGCTTAAGTTGTTTCCCTTTTTAGTTTGTTGTTTTAACTATATCACAATTTTTATTAAAAGTAAACCATAATCATATTTTACGAAAATTAAAAATATTGATTTTTAAAAAAAGGTGTGTTATAATTTGTAATGTAGGATTTAAATGCTCTTTATGAATTTCATTAGCAACAATAAATTTTACTAATGTTTTATTTTAAACCTAGCAATACTTATACTTATTTGTTTAATGAATGGAGATGTATTAAAAATGGAAAAGTTACTTATTGGTCGCAATGCTTTGATAACGGGTGGTGCAGGCGGTATCGGTGCATCAACCGCAACTACTTTTGCAAGAGAGGGCGCGAATATTGTTATCGCAGATATAAAATATGATAGCGCAGTAGAACTTTGTTCGAAGCTTGAAGCCGAATATGGTGTCAAAGCTAAGGCTTATGATTTTAACGCAAGAAATTTTGCTTCTATTGAGTCTTTTGTTGAGCAGGTGGAGAATGAATTTGGACCTATTCATATTCTTGTGAACAATGCGGGCATATCAAATACTGTAACATTGGAAGAGATGACCGAAGACGCATGGGATCTTGTTATGGACGTGAACTTGAAAGGACCGTTTTTCCTTACACAAAAAGTGTTTGAAAGAATGAAAGGACGTCGTGACGGACGTATAGTTAACCTTGCATCTATTGCGGGAGAACGCGGCGCGGTAAAGTCAGGACCACATTATTCAATTTCTAAAGCGGGAATGATAGTATTTACAAAAGTGCTTGCGAAGCTTGGCGGTGAGTACGGAATAACAGCTAATTCTGTATCTCCCGGAGTTGTTGAGACAGATATGACCAAGAGCCTCGGGCTTTCAATTGATACATATCCCGACATTTATTTGAAGCGTTTGGGAGATCCTACAGATGTTGCAAATACGATTTTGTTCCTTGTATCTTCACTTGGAAGTTACTTGACGGGACAGAATATTTCCGTAAATGGCGGACAAACGATGAGATAAAAAAGACATATCATATTTTGTGATTTCAATATGTGGTGTTAAAAATAATATGTTATTGCAGAATAATAAAAAACAAGAGGTTAAAGGTTGGTAAACTGAAATGGCTATAACTATAACAGACGTAAGATGTCAATTGGGGGATGCTTCGTTTTTGCTTGATGACGGCAAGACGAGCATTTTATACGATACGGGGTTTGGTTTTACAGGATATGCTGTTGCCGAGAATATAAAGAAAGTTTTGGGAAACCGTGAGCTTGATTATATTTTTCTGACACATTCGCACTATGACCACGCGCTTGGAAGCCCATATATATTGAGAAAATATCCGTCGGCAAAGGTTGTAGCGGGAAGCTATGCAGAGGGGATTTTTAAACGCGACGGCGCGAAAAGAACTATGAGGGAGCTTGATGCGAAGTTTGCCGAAAAATGCGGTGTTACGGACTATGAGTTTCTTGGAGATGAATTGAAAGTAGATATTGCCGTTGACGACGGAGATGTTATTAAGGCGGGCGATATGGAGTTTAAGGTTTTAAGCCTTCCAGGTCATACCCGTTGCTCGATTGGATTTTATTGTGAGAAAGAAGGATTGTTCCTTTCTTGTGAATCAATTGGTGTATATGACGGAGAAGATACTATTTTACCGTCATATCTTATAGGCTATGGCGCGTCAATTTCATCAATTGAAAAGGTTGAAAAGCTTAATATAACCTCTATTGTTGTACCGCATTTTGGTTTGCTTGATAAGAACCAAACAGAATTCTTTTTGAAGAATATGAAATCAGCCGCAGAGCAAACGGCTCAAGAATTGCTTGAGAGTATAAGAAAAGGATACAGCGACGAAGAGATAATACAGCAATTTAAGGATAAGTATTGGCACGGATATAAAAAGGAGATATCTCCCGAAGACGCGTTTAACCTCAATGCATCGATTATGATTAATTTGATAAGAAACGAGCTTTTGTAATTATAACAAATACAAACGAGAGGATATGGGTTTTGCCCATATCCTCTTCGATTATAGTCAATGTTTTATAGGGGTTATTAATTTTGTTGATTGTTTAGGGATTTATCTTTACTGTTGTAAAAAAGCTCGTGAAAAAAATACGAATATTATTGTTGCATTTTGAAAAAAATAATGTTATAATTTCATATAAATAACATAACATCAAGTTTAGATGTAGCTTTAGGAGGAAAAATGAAAGGTTTTGGAATGATTTCGGTAAATAATGTGGGATGGATAGAAAAGGAGCGCCCTGTATGCGGTCCTATGGATGCTATTCTTCGCCCTATTGCCGTTGCTCCCTGTTCAAGTGATACACATGCAAGTCACGGAGGATCCGGAGTTCAGGGAAATCTTATATTAGGACACGAATCGATCGCAGAGGTTGTTGAAGTGGGCAGTATGGTAAAATACTTTAAGCCCGGCGATGTAGTTGTAGTGCCTTGCTGTACACCCGATTGGACGGAGAAGGCTATGCAGCAGCGCAATTCAAACAATGCGCACGATTCCGGTATGATGAAAAGCTTTAAGCTTCTCGGTGCTTGGGACGGTGTTTTTGCAGAGTTCTTCAAGATCAATCAGGCTGATGCAAACCTTGTATTAAAACCCGAAAATGTATCTATTGAAGCAGCTTTAATGACGGTTGATATGATGTCAACAGGCTTCTACGGAGTTGAGATGGCAGACGTACAGTTTGGTGATACGGTAGTTGTATTTGGTATAGGCCCTGTAGGTCTTATGGCTGTTGCCGGTACAGCACTCAGAGGTGCCGGAAAGATTATTGCTATTGGAACTCGTCCGAACTGTGTTGAACTCGCAAAAGAGTACGGTGCAACTGATATAGTGAGCTATAAAGACGGAGACGTTGTTCAGCAGATACTTGCCATTAACGGCGGTCAGGTTGACAGAGTTATTATTGCAGGCGGTAACTGCGCAACGATGAATCAGGCGCTTTCGATCGTAAAGCCGAATGGTACTATTTCAAGCGTAAACTTCTATGACGTTATGGATAAATTCGAATATCCCGCATATTTGTGGGGACTCGGAATGAGTGACGTAACTATACGCGGCGGATTCTGCCCCGGCGGAGCTCTTCGTATTGAAAAGCTTTTGAACATTATTTCGTCCGGAAGATTCAATCCTGAAAAAGTGTTGAATTACAAATATCAAGGCTTTGATAAGATAGAAGAAGCATTTAAGGTTATGGACGAAAAACCCAGAGACCTTATTAAGCCTATCGTTTATATTGATTGGAACTGAAATAATTAAAACCTAAAGAAAAAAAGGACACATCATAAGGATAAATTCCAAAATGATGTGTCCTGTTTTTGTTGCATGTTTTTAGCGTTTATGTTAAAATGTATATGGTGATGAAGATGGAAGAAAAAATACCCGAAAGAAAACCAACAAGAATAAAGAATTATGATTACAGTTCAGTTGGTGCATATTTTGTAACGATATGTACGCAAGATAGAAGGCAGATTTTGTCGGAAATTATATGTACAAATAATCCCTCTGTAAGCAAAACAAAGGATTACGCGGTAGGGGACGGCGCCCACTGTCCCGAATCACAAAGAGAAAATGCAAACAATACCTTTGACCGTGAAACAAGTAATTACGCGGTAGGGGAGGGGCTTGCTCCTCCCGCATATTCGGTAAAATTAAAGCCTTGCGGAGAAATAGCAGAAGAACAGTTAAAAAATCTTGAAAAAAGGTATCAAAACGTTACAATAGAAGACTATGTTATAATGCCCGACCATATACACGTAATAATTATTTTGCACAAACAAGCGGGAGGAGCAAGCCCCTCCCCTACCTTGATAGATGTAGTTTGTGCGTTTAAGTCATTGTGTGTGCGTAACTGTAAGCAAAAATACGGAATAGATAATCTTTTCCAACGTTCGTTTGCCGACCACGTGATCCGAGACAGAGACGATTATGAAACAAGACGGAAATATATTCACGAAAACCCAATTAAACGGTATTATAAAGATAAATGAAATATTGGACACATCATGGAAGAAAACCCCAAAATGATGTGTCCAACTTTTTTGTTATTTAATTTGTAGCAAGGTTTCTTTGCCTACTTTCTTTCCTTAAATTAAAACGGCGGGAGCAAGCCCCCGCCCTACGATATAGAGATAAAGTCTGTACAAATGATAGATAGTAGCACAAACCAAGCGAAGTAAAGTTCTTTGCCAAGCTTTCTTTCAAGAAAGCGGGGGTTCTTTGCTTACTTTCTTTCCTCAAAAGAAAGTAAGCCATATTGTTTGTAGTAGGTGTCCATATCGACGATTACGCCTTCGTTTCTTGAAACTTCAGCGGCAAAAGCGAGGAAATGATTTCGAACGGAAACATCAATATCGGCGGCGCGATAGCCTTGATAGTCGCCGCTAAGGAACTGATGTAATTCCTGAACCAATCCTTGGTCTCCGCCACCGTGACCGCCGTTAATAGATTCGTCAGTTTTGACGACAGGAACAAAAGTAACCTTTCCGGTTTCGAAGTTGAATACTTGGATTTCTGTAGCTGCGGCGTGAGCATAGAGCTCGCCTTTGGTTCCGTAAACACGGATATATCTTCCGCCTTTGTTAAAGGCGTTTACTGTTAATGTTGCGGTTACACCGCCCTCAAATTCCATATTAACGACCTGATGATCGGCTACGTCATTGTTTGCGTGGTATACGCACAGACCGTAATCGGTGTTGCGAAGTGCATTCATTACATCCTCGTCGGAGGGTTCATAATACGCATCTGTAAAGCCGCGGGTTATGATGCGTCGGCGGGGATTGGTTTTGAAATCAACGTAGTGCTTAATGCAGTTGTAGGGACAAGTATCTCCAACGGGACAGTTACCGTCGGAGCAACGAATGGGAGCGCCTTCGGGGGCGTTTTTTTCTGTAAAATGAGTTAAAGAGCCGAATGAGGAGATTTTTTTGCAGGGCTTGTCTACGATCCATTGAATCATATCAAGGTCGTGGCTGGATTTTGCTAATAGCATAGGTGCGGATTCAGCTTCACTATGCCAGTTTCCGCGAACGTAGCTGTGGCTGAAGTGGACGTTTCCGATACCTTCGACTTGGTCTACCGAAACTACATCGCCTATAGCACCGTTCATTACTAACTCCTTAACGTGCCAAAAGAATGGTGCATAACGCAGAACGTGTCCGACCAAAACTTTTGTTCCTTTTTTTCGTGCAGCTGAGGCAATATCAGCACATTCTTTAGCTGTAGGAGCGACAGGTTTTTCTAAAAGAAGGTCATATCCTTTTTCAATAGCCAGTAAAGCAGGTTCATAGTGCATATTGTCGACTGTAGCAATTATTGCAACATCAGCCATTTTGGGTTCAGCCAAAATTTCTTCCCAGCCTAAATAACAGCGTTCTTCGGGAATACCGAATTTTTCATGGAAGTGTTTTCTTCTTGCTTCCTCGGGATCTGCCATACCTACAAGTTCGTAATGCTCGGGATATTCGTCCATTAAACCGGCATAGCGGTTTCCGCGATTTCCTGCGCCGATTACAATAACGCTAATCTTTTTCATAAAATACCTCTTTCTCGTTATTACTATCTTGACATTTTATTGATTTTATTTTATAGTATTTTTACAGAAAATCAAGAACTTATCTTGATGATTAATAACACAATCTTGCTGTATTAGAGGTATTATGATTTCTTCACGCTACGAAACGCACAAAATTGAAAACTCTGTTTTGCCTTTTATTTTTCATCCCTCATTTAAAGTGAGTAGGAGAATAAAGAACCCGAATTGGCATAAAAATCTTGAGTTTCTTCAATGTATAGAGGGAGAGGGGTTTGTCCGTTGTGATACGACTGTTGTGCCGTTACGGAAAAATTCTTTGGTGACAGTTAATTCTGACGTTTTACATTCGATTGGAACGGATTCAGAATTAGAATATCGATGTTTAATTGTGGATAATGATTTTTTAAAATCAAACGGTATTCCTGCAGATGAGCTGTCATTCAGTACTTTTTTAGATTCTCCCGAGTTAGTAAATCGTTTCAATCAAGTGTGCAAAGCTTTTCTTGAGTTAAGACCTGAAGATTTTAAATCTGTTGCTTATTTAAGAAGCGAGGTTATGCGGTTTTGCGTTGCTTTGTGCGAATTTAGTACAAAAAGACCACCGTCTCCGGAGGAGAATAACTACGTTAAGGAAGCGATTTATTATATTAGACAACATTTGTCTGAGCCAATATGTTTGGAGCAGCTTGCTTCGGCAGTTGGTGTAAGTAAGTTTCATTTGGCTCGACAATTCAAGAAATATACAGGAGATTCTATTATTCAGACAATAAACCGAATGAGATGTGCCGAGGCGCAACGTATGTTAGAGCAGGGAATGAGCGTATCTGCCGTAGCAGATGTTTGCGGTTTTACAAACCATTCGTATTTTTCGAAAACTTTTCGTTCGATTATGGGAAAACTCCCCTCGCAAGTGTGAAATATATATAAAAAAGGACACGTCATAAGGATAAATTCCAAAATGATGTGTCCAACTTTTTTGTTATTTAATTTGTAGAAAGTTCTTTGCCAAGCTTTCTTCGAAAGAATGCGGGAAAAAGAAAAAGGGTTTGCGCTGACTTTAAAAAGCGGAACAAACCCATAGTTTTAAGGTTTCTTTGCCTACTTTCTTTCCTTAAAAGAAAGTAGGTTATTCTTTTACTTACTTGCGTCGCTTGACTGTATTCTTATGCCTCAAGCTCCTTCAATGCGGCTTCAAGCGTTTGTTTGCTTTCAAGCACGATTCCGCCTACCTCAAGAACGACAAGTTTGTCATATCCGTAATTTTCAAGCGAACGGCAGACCTCGACCAAATCAACCAAGCCGTCCTCGCATACCAACGAATGATGCATTTTTCCGCCGGCTGAATTCTGGCTCAAATGAACGTTGTAGAGGGGCAATTTGAGGTCATCAAGGTTAGGTAAGCCTATATTGTGGGATGAATAATGCGCAAAATCTATAGTTGCACCAAAATAGGGGTTGTTTTCGGTGAGATGTGAAAAGCGATTGAGATCATCTACGGTAAAAACGAGCTCATAGGGACGTTTCTCCATGTTTTCAATACCGACACGTACTTTCTTTTCTTTTGCATATTGTGCGATATCGGTAACAATAGCCATTAACGTTTCCCAATGCTCGTTGGGATCTTCTTCGTTGTTTGTAAGTCTTCCGGGATGGAAGGTAACGGTGCCAAGACCGTGTTTTGCCGAAAGGTCGATGGAGTGCTTCAGATTGGCAATCGAGGATGCACGGCGGTCAAGATCAGACGATGATATGTTGTTGACTCCGTAGGGCGCGTGCAAAGAGAGTGTCAACCCACGTGATACTGCATAGGCAAGAATATCATCCTGCAAGCTTTCATCATCGGGGAGGTTGCTCACCGCAATTTCCATATATGAAAAACCGAGCTCCAAAGCTTCGTCAATCCAAGTTTTATCTCCGTTTTTAAATTTACCGCGGTCGGTACATGCTATTTTCATTTATATTCCCCTTTTTATAATGATTTTGTTGTTATGAGTTTATGTTGATAGTATCACAAAGCAATTCAAAAGTCAACAATTCATTTTCAGTTTTTTCATTGTAAAAATCCTCATAAAATTTATATAAAAATATTGGACACATCATTGAAGAAAACTCCAAAATGATGTGTCCAACTTTTTTTATTGATTTTTGAGCAATAAGATTTTTACAAAGTAATAAAACCTTGAAAAAGCCTTTTATTTGCTAGCTTCTTCGATAGCAACTGCAACAGCAACAGTCATACGTAGCCTGTGGGTTGTTACCTGCGCCGATGAGACCCATCATTTCAACGCAATATTTTTTGTTTTCATGTTTACAAATTGAAGATTGTATGGTATAATCAAAATTGCCAAACAAGTTGAATAATTGAACAAGGTATTTTTATGTCTTTAGGGGATGTTATACCTATTTTTTGCATACGCTTTTTTTGAATTTGGTAAAAGCGCAAATTCCGCGAAGTGTGTGCAATGAGATATTATTATCCTTGTTCTATTTCGACTTGTTTGGCGACAATGGGAGTTTGCGTTTTTCGGTGCGCTGACTACCGTTGGCGCACTTTTTTTATTTGTATGGAGGAATATGATATGTCAAACAAAATCAAAAAAATTATTTCTGTATTAGGAATAATGATTGGTATAACAATTATTATTGTAGGTATTAACGTGAAAGACGTGGAGTACAGTAGAGCAGATACAGGAGGTATCGGAAGATATATTACCTTTGGAGCAGATTTTTATACTGAAATATATAATGTAACTAAAGATGTCGGTTATGCTGTAAATAATAATACTATAGCATTAAACAACATTACCAATGTTCTAGCAAATATTTGTAATGCTATAGGTTGGCTCATTATTGCAATTGGCACTACAGATATTTGTTTCTTTTGTTACAAATTATGTGTTACAGATACAAACACCCAAACAATTGAGTACACTTCGACCTCTAAAAGAATTAACAATCTTGAGAAGCTTTATTCGCAAGGCTTGATTTCCGAGCAAGAATATCAAGAATTAATTTCTAAAGAAAAATAAGAGGTATACATTATGAACCAACCTTCATTAAAAAGTAAAAGAACATTAAGATTTGGAAAAATTATCACCATACTTTCTATTCTTTCTTTGGTATTAACAGTTATAGGTCAATTTAGGTATTATATCTTGCCGTTGTTAGATATAGGCAATGTTTATAGGTATGTCTTTCATTTTCCTGAAATCGGAATCTTAATCATATCTGTTATAAACATCGTTCCGTCTGTTTTGTTTTTTATTTACATTTTAACATTTTATAAAAAAAATAAGACAGCTATTATTGTTCCAATTATCTTTGGGGTTCTAGCAACTACACCACTGCTATGGCATATATATAACTATATAGATTATGGAATATTTCCCAGATTTGATATGTATTTTCTATTAGATTTACTTTGTGCTATAACTTTTGTATTAGCAATTATTGATGCCCTACAAGGTTTTAATGAAAAAGTTTTTACAATAATAGCGATAGTAGTAGGGCTAATTCCAAGTATTAGAGATTTTATTTCTTATTTTAAAGATATTAGTTGGTATATAGAAACTATAGAACAGGGATATATCTTATTTATTCCAGCTATATTATTGGGTTCAATTGCACTCTACATTGCTTTACTTTTATTTTGTTTGGGAAATAGAATACCGCATCTTATTCCCATATCTGCTGAAAAGTTAAAGAAAAAATTGGAAAAAAAGACCCCTGAACAAGGCTTAAAGTATTTGAGAGAAAACTTTGAACTTGGGCTTATTACTGAAGAAGAATATCAAGTACAAAGGGGGGATATTATTAGCAAACTATAATATTACTCTTATCCCCGTACCAAAGAAGGAGTTTTTAAGAAATGTGTATATATGGCAACAGATGCTAAATTATTGCGAAGCATAATTAAAAAAACAGGGATTTGGAAGAATGCATAGCTGGAGAGTGGGACGTGTGTTTTCACCAATGCGTTGAGAAAGAAGATATTGCAGAGATTTCGATCAAAGAAGAAGATATGATGCTTATTTCCGGAATGGATGCAAGAATAAATGAACGTATAAAAGCCGAGTACGGTGAGTAAAAAAATTATTGGACACATTATGGGGTAAAACTCCAAAATGATGTGTCCAACTTTTTTTGAAAAGAAAAAAGGGCTTGTCCCGACGTTGATAATCGGAACAAACCCATTATTTCAAGGTTTCTTTGCCTACTTTCTTTCCTGAAAAGAAAGTAGGTTATTTTTTTACTTATTAGCTTCTTCGATAGCAACTGCAACAGCAACAGTCATACCAACCATGGGGTTGTTACCTGCGCCGATGAGACCCATCATTTCAACGTGTGCGGGAACGGAGGAAGAACCTGCGAACTGCGCATCGCTGTGCATACGTCCCATAGTATCTGTCATACCGTAGGAAGCGGGACCTGCAGCCATATTATCGGGGTGAAGTGTACGGCCTGTACCGCCGCCGGAAGCAACGGAGAAGTAATTTACGCCGTTTTCGTTACACCACTTCTTGTAAGTTCCTGCAACGGGGTGCTGGAAACGAGTGGGGTTAGTGGAGTTACCGGTAATGGAAACGCCAACGTTTTCTTTTCTCATAATAGCAACGCCTTCGGGAACGTTGTCAGCACCGTAGCACTTAACCTTAGCTCTGGGACCGTTGGAGAAGGGAACTTCTCTAACAACGGAAACTTCTTCAGTAGCGGGGTCAAACTTTGTCTCTACGTATGTGAAGCCGTTGATTCTGGAAATGATATAAGCAGCGTCTTTGCCGAGACCGTTAAGGATAACGCGGAGGTCCTTTGAACGAACCTTGTTAGCGTTAAGAGCGATCTTAATAGCGCCTTCAGCAGCAGCGAAGGATTCGTGTCCTGCGAGGAAGCAGAAGCACTCTGTTTCTTCGGAAAGAAGCATCTTACCGAGGTTACCGTGGCCGAGACCAACCTTACGGTTTTCAGCAACGGAGCCGGGGATACAGAAAGCCTGAAGACCGATACCGATAGCGGCAGCAGCGTCAGCAGCTTTTGTGCAACCCTTCTTAATTGCGATAGCAGCGCCTACAGTGTAAGCCCACTTAGCGTTTTCGAATGCGATAGGCTGAGTTTCTTCAACTATCTTGTAGGGATCAATGCCTTTTGCAGCGCAGATTTCCTTACATTCGTCGATAGAGGAAATGCCGTATTCTTTAAGAGCAGCGAGGATCTTCGCCTCACGTCTTTCATAACCTTCAAAATTTGCCATTACGTTTTCCCTCCTTTATTATTCGTGTCTGGGGTCGATATACTTAACAGCGTCTGCAAAACGTCCGTAAGTACCCATAGACTGTTTGTAAGCTTCGTTGGGTTCAACACCCTTTTTGATGAGGTCGGTCATCTTGCCGAGAGAAACGAATTCGTAACCGATAACTTCGTTGTTAGCGTCAAGAGCCATTCTGGTGCAGTAGCCTTCGGTCATTTCGAGGTAACGAACGCCTTTAGCCTTTGTACCGTACATTGTACCAACCATTGAACGAGCGCCTTTACCGAGGTCTTCCATACCTGCGCCGATAACCAAGCCCCCTTCGGAGAAAGCAGACTGAGTTCTACCGTAAACGATCTGAAGGAAGAGTTCGCGCATAGCTGTGTTAATAGCATCGCAAACAAGGTCGGTGTTAAGTGCTTCGAGAAGAGTTTTGCCGGGGAGGATTTCTGCTGCCATAGCTGCAGAGTGAGTCATACCCGAGCAACCGATAGTTTCAACGAGAGCTTCCTCGATGATACCGTTTTTAACGTTAAGAGAGAGCTTACAGCCGCCCTGCTGAGGAGCGCACCAGCCGATACCGTGTGTATAACCGGAAATATCGGTGATCTGTTTAGACTGTACCCATTTACCTTCTTCGGGAATGGGAGCAGGACCGTGATCGCAACCCTTTGTGACACAACCCATGTGAGCAACTTCTGTGCTCATGGCGTATTCACAAGAAAATTCTTTGCTCATGATTAATTCTCCTTATATAAGATGTTTTTTAGAATACGTAAATTATTTAACGATTTCGCCGTAGCAAACACCGAAAGCGCAAGCAGCGTTAGCTTCGTCTGTATCGATGTGCATAGCGGGAGCAAACTTGTCGCTTACTCTGATTACAACATCGTCAAAAATTGTAGTTCTTTCGGAATCAATCTTAACCTTAACGATTTCCTTATCCTGAACGTTGAACTGAGCAGCAGCTTCGGGAGTAAGATGAATGTGTCTCTTAGCGATGATAACGCCTTCAGCGAGTTCAACTTCGCCTGCAGGGCCAACGAGCTTGAGACCGGGAGTAGCTGCAACGTCGCCGCTTTCGCGAACGGGAGCAGAAACGCCGAGTGTACGAGCATCAGTGAAAGAAATTTCAACCTGAGTAGCAGGACGAGCGGGACCGAGAATGATTACGTTAGCGATTTCCTTCTTAGGGCCAACGAGGTTAACTCTTTCTTCGCAAGCGTACTGACCGGGCTGGCTGAGTTCCTTTTTGTTAGTGAGTGTTGCACCCTTACCGAACAATACTTCGATGTGTTCAGCGGAAAGGTGTACGTGTCTGGCAGATGTTTCAACAAGAACTTTGTTATCCATAACTATTATCCTCCGTTTTTATATAAAAAATTTAATTTTGAATAAATTCAATCAAAAATAATTATACTATAAAAAACCAAAATTGTAAATAGGGATAAGCATTTTTTTATGTTTATTTTAAAATATGAGGGAGAAAAAATATGTCAGACATACAAAATAACGAAAATGAAAACCAAAGTGAAGCTTTAGAGAAAGAAAAAGTCGAGAATTTACAGCTTGAGAACGTGAAAATGAGTAATTCCATAACCACGACAGGCGATGGAGTTACGATACACTGTATGACGGTAATCGGGCAGATAGAGGGGCATTATATTTTGCCTAACGACCAAAAAGCAACAAAATATGAGCAGATAATTCCTCTTCTCGTATCCGTTGAAGAAAGCGATGATATCGACGGACTGCTTATAATACTAAACACAGTGGGCGGAGATGTTGAGGCAGGACTTGCACTGTCGGAAATGATAGCGAGTATGAGTAAACCGACAGTATCGATAGTTCTCGGCGGCGGACATTCGATAGGCGTACCTCTTGCGGTATCGGCGAAGAAATCGTTTATCGTACCGTCGGCAACTATGACGGTACACCCGGTAAGAACTACGGGGCTTGTCGTAAGCGCGCCGCAGACCTATAACTATTTTAACCGTATGCAAGACAGAATATTAAAGTTTATCGAAGCACATTCGAATACGTCGGCGGACAGATTACGCGAAATGATGCTTGCGAAAGACGAACTTGCGACCGATATGGGTACGGTGCTTGAGGGAAAAGAAGCGGTTGAATGCGGACTTATCGACGAAGTCGGCGGACTTAACGAAGCAATACGCACCTTGCGCGAAATGGCGAAGAGGGATTAACCTACTTTCTTGAAAGAAAGTAGGCAAAGAACTTTACTTCGCTTGGTTTGTGCCATTTATTAAAAGTTTTTGCGGGAGTCAAGAGGGAGCTTTTTTCAAAAAGCTCCCTCTTGTTTAAGATAGGGCATACGGGCAAAGCCCGTATGCCCTATAATTATTTAACCGCATACAAATTCAAATCCCATGCGGGAACGTATTTGAATTTACGTAAATATAGTTTATAGTTTGGATTAAGCTCGTTTATAAGAAGCGGCAGGTCGAAGAGGTCTTCGTTACGGTGATATACCGAAACAAGCAAGTCGGGCGAACAATTTGCAATGGTGTTCTTACTGCCAAGCAGAGCCTGTCTTTCCGCGCCCTCAACGTCATATTTAATATAATCAGCCGTATTGTTACATATACCGTCAACGGTTTTTGCTTCAATTTCAACCGTCTTTTTGGAGTTAAGCGAAAAGGGATTAGCGTTTCTGTTACCGCTTGAATCAAATTCAAGCATAATATCTTCGTTCCAAGCGGCTGCGTTTATTGGAATTACCCTTGTTTCTTCTTCCGAAAAGATTGACAGCTTTTTAAAGTTGCGTCTATCGGGTTCTAAAGCATAGATTTTATCGACGTTTTCGCATCTGCCAATCATTTCTTTAGCGGTGTCGCCGTTGTAAGCTCCGCAGTCCACGCATATTTTATAGCTGTCGGGCGAGAGTATATTATTCCAAGCCTCGTCGGGCGTGGTTTCAATTTCTTTAAGATAGGCGATTTTTCCTGTGAGCTTATATTTTATAACGTTGTCAAACACGTTTCTTGAAATATCGTCTGCAAGCAACTCTCTTGCTTTATCAAAAGATTCTTTATGCGTCAAATAGTAATCCAAATTAAAAGTGCCGTCTCCCGTTACGGGCACGTCGGGAGCGTACATTTCGTGTTTTTCGTTGATTTCGTAAAACCAATCAAGAACGTTATCGAGGCTTGATGCAAAGGAGAGAATTATAATAAAATCGTCATATTTCTCTTTGATTTCGCTAAATGAAAGAACCGTTTTGCCGTGAAAGGAATGGCCTCTGACGAAACCGTCACTTGCGAAGAAATCGGCAACTTCAATATCGAGAGAGTCAAATCGTTCAAGAATCTTGTCAGCGCCGTTTCCCATACCGTACATAACGATAGGTTTATTTGTTTGTTGCAGATATTTCCAAAGGTCTTGCTTTACGTTCATTTTGTTAACTCCATAATAGTATGTTACTTTTATTATAAAGCTTTGTTTCTTTGTTGTCAAAGATTTGCGGAAAAAAATTGAAAATAAATATTGTAGAAAAAAAGAAAGTATGATATAATGACTTAAATATACAAAAAGGGGAAGAAGATACTTTGAAGCCGGAAGAGTTGAACGGAGCGACCTTAGCATATATCGGTGATGCGGTTCTTGAGATAATGGTGCGCTGTAAGGTTATCGAAAGCGGGTTTACGAACGCAGGTAAATTAAACGACCTTGCGCGAGATTTCGTAAAGGCTACCGAGCAGAGCAAGGTTATTGATAATATTATTGACTTGCTTGAAGAAGACGAAATGACATTTTTTAAGCGTGGAAAAAATGCTAAAGTAAACCACCCGAAGTCAGCGACGGCTGTTGAATACAGCAGAGCGACAGGACTCGAATCACTTTTTGCTTATTTGTATATGAACGGTAAAACGGAACGTCTTGAATATTTATTTGAGACGGCTTACAAAGAACACATTAATAAAATTTTAAATAAATAAGGAGATTAAAATTATGTGGGAGAAATTTAAAAAATTTGCATTTAAAGGAAACGTAGTTGATATGGCAGTCGGTGTTGTAGTCGGCGGCGCATTCGGAAAGATCGTTACATCGTTGGTAAACGACCTTATCACACCTTTGATAAGTCTTGCAACAGGTGGCGCAAACTTCAGCGAACTTTTCGTAATACTTAACGCTAAAGGCGCTGATACTGCGGCTATCAAAACTATTGAAGCTGCAAAGGAAGCAGGTTTTGCAACTCTTAATTACGGTAATTTTATTCAGACTGTAATTGATTTCTTTATCATCGCTTTGTCAATATTTATGTTTGTATCTCTTATTCAGAAAGCAAGAGATATTTCCGAAGCAAAGAAAAAGGCTGAAGAAGAGGCAGCTCCTGCAGAGCCCCCCAAGCCTACTGCTGAAGAGCTTCTCGCAGAAATTCGTGACCTTCTTAAGAAAGACTAAAGGGCGGATTTGGGAGAACACAAATGTTTAGAATTGGCGTAGATCTTGGCGGTACGAATATAGCAGTAGGTATCGTTGACAGTGATAACAACATTGTAAAAAAGGGAAGCGTACCCACGAATGCGGGCCGTCACCCTGACGAGATTGTAAAAGATATTGCAGGGTTAATAACAGATTTGCTTGAGGAAACGGATATAATTCCTTGCAGAATTGAGCATATCGGTATTGCATCTCCCGGTGCTATAGATCCTATAAACGGTGTAGTTACCAGAGCGACAAATCTCGGAATGATAGATTATCCGATTATCTCAAAGCTTCGTGAGCTTTTGCCGATAAGAAGAATTAAACTTGAAAACGATGCGAATGCGGCGGCTTTAGGCGAAGCTGTTGCCGGTTCGGGTAAGGGTGTTGACAAGTTTATAATGGTAACACTCGGAACGGGCGTTGGCGGCGGCATAATAATTGACGGAAAGATATACTCGGGATTTAACTATGCGGGCGGCGAACTTGGACACATGGTTATCGAGCATAATGGCCGCCAGTGCGGATGCGGAAGACGTGGCTGTTGGGAAACCTACAGTTCGGCTACCGGTCTTATCAATATGACTAAAGAACATATGCTGAATAATCGTAATTCTATTATGTGGAGCTTGGTTGAAAATGATATAGACAAAGTGAGCGGAAAGACTGCGTATAAAGCGGCATCTATGGGCGATATGACGGCTCGTACGGTATGTGCTGAATATACGGATTATCTTGCTTGCGGCTTGGTAAATATCATAAACATATTCCAGCCTAATATACTTAGCATCGGCGGCGGTATTTCAAACGAGGGTGAAAACCTTATGGGACCGTTGCGTGAGCTTGTTGACAGTCTTCAGTTTACAAGCGCAAATCCGGTAAAGACTGAACTGAAAATAGCAGAACTCAAGAATGACGCGGGCATAATCGGCGCTGCATCACTTTAAAAAAACAAAATTTGGCGTGGGAATTTTCCTACGCCATTATTTATTGTCTTTCAGCGCAATGTCAATAATAAGCGAACCGCAGAAGACAAGCGTAAAACTCATAACGGCATATTCAAGCATGGTGTAGGCGTTAGCATACAACCATGCTTTTTCGTTTTCGGGCGTTTTTAACAGCAGAAACAATATGTAGAGAAATACAAAAACCATAACCGCCGAACTGATTTTAAAAAAGTTCAGCGATACTTTAGAGAGGGTAAGATTTTTTATTTTATTTATCATAATATGTATCCTTTCAAATAGAATATATGTGTACAAAAGTATTATACAGTAAATTTTAGACGAAGTCATTAGTGGACTTTTGGAAAAATTGGTTGCATTTTAATACTATTTATTTCGACATTATTCGACAAAGTTACAGAAAAAACATACCATATTTAAGGGGAAAAAGCCATATTAAGAAAAAAGGAATAAAAAATATGGAAAAATATGCAAATACAAGCGTAACTTTGTCGAATTGGTAAGACAATATTTTCTTTACTTTTGTATTGGCGATAGGGTATAATTGAACACCCGCGCTAAAAACATCTTCGGAGGTGCAGAATGAAGACACATATAACGGATAATAGGCGGACAGAGGTTAAAGCGAGAAATAATATAGTTCTCGATTACAGCTTGATAATAACCGATAAAAAGGATTGTGATTTGTTTGCGGAAGAAAATATTTATTCGGTGTTGATATTACAAATGGAAGACGGAATAACGACCGAGTATGATTTTTTATACGATATTGCGCGAGACGAAGAAAATGCGGTTGCAATATTGGACTTATTGGTTTATAATAATGTTATGCCGACAAATGCAAGGGACGTATTGGCAGACATTTTGTAAAATATATGGAGCAGAAAATATGGATAAGAGCCGACTTGAAAGGCAGATAACAATTTTAGGAAGTGAAGCTACCGATAAGCTTATATCGTCTTCGGTAATGATATTCGGTATAGGGGGAGTCGGAAGCTTTACCGCGGAGGCGATAGCAAGATGCGGTGTAGGTAAAATTATTTTGGTTGATTTTGATACTGTTTCAGTTTCGAATATTAACCGTCAGCTTATTGCGGATACGACAACTATAGGGATGAAAAAAACTGCAGTTATGGCTGACAGGATACGTAAGATAAATCCCGATTGTACAGTTGTTGAAAAAGATATTTTTGTAACGCCCGAAAATGCCGCTGAAATAATTGGTGGAAATAAGGTGGATTACGTTGTTGATGCCATAGACAACGTTTCGGCTAAAATTGCGATAATTGAATATTGTAAGAAAAATAATATAAAGATTGTATCGTCAATGGGTACAGGAAACAAGCTTGACCCATTGAAGTTTAATATAGCCGATATAAATCAGACGTCGGTTTGCCCTCTTGCAAGGGTTATGCGCCGAGAACTGAAGGCGCGTGACATTAGAAACGTTGATGTGTTGTACAGTACCGAAGAACCGGTAGTAAAAGGGGAAAGAATCCCTGCATCTATTGCTTTTGTACCTTCGGTTGCGGGACTTTTACTTGCAAGACACGTTGTATTAAGACTTACGGAAAAATAAAATAACAATTATCCCACTTTTAAAATGAAAAATATGATTTTTGTGTATATTATTTTGAAATGCAGTCAAAAATAGCTACAGAAAAATCAAAATAAAAGGTGGGAAAACCATGTATAACGCAAACAAAAGTAAATCGAATATTGCGTTATACGTAGTACTGTCACTTATAATCGTGGCGGTAGTATGTATGACGGTGTTCAGTGTTGTGACAAGCACAAGAAAGAAAACAGACAACCCAAAGGTGAATGAAACTGCTGCCCAAACGGCGAAACGTACCGAGAAGGCGGAAACAAGAAGACCTGAAGTAACACAAAATCCCGAAGATACGTATATTGAAGAGCCTGAACAGGATGTAAACAGTATTCCCGAGGACGAGCCATCAAAAGAGGTTGACGCTCCCGCGAAGCTTGTATTTACGAAGCCGGTAGAGGGATATTTATTAAAGAGTTATGATATAGATATGCCGGTTTATTCTTTGACGATGAACGATTACAGAGTTCATACGGGAATTGATATATTGGCAGACATAGGCGCTACAGTATCGTGCATAGCAGAGGGAACAGTTCAAAACGTATATGACGACCCAATGATGGGTAACTGCATTTCGATAAGCCATCCTAACGGACTTGTTTCATATTATATGGGATTATCTGACGAGGTGTGCGAAGGTATCGAAGAGGGGGCGCCCGTATATTGCGGACAAGCTTTATCTTCAGTAGGCGACAGTACACTTATTGAAATAGCGGAAGAGCCTCATTTGCACTTGGAAGTGAAAATGGACGGAAAGAACGTTAATCCTTTGGATTATATTTCCTATGAAGCGGCGAATGCGGCAAATGCGGTTGACGACAATTACGAAGGATAAAAGTGATAACCACCGACTTGTTCGGTGGTTATTGTTTTGCTTGACAACTATGCAAGAAAAAGATGAATTATAGTTAGATTGTATTTGAATAATATTTTTAGAACCGCGAAGACTAATTATGAAAATAGATAGTTTTGAGGTTTTAAAAATGGAAGAAACAAATATAATTGAAAAAGGTAATAAACAAGATACACCCCAAAATATAGTATTTCCCTTGAAAAGCGTAAAGAAAAACGAGAGTGTTTTGCTTCACACAGAAGAAAAGATAGGGAATGATATTGAAGACGGTGTAATGTGAAAAGATATAGAGCGTAGAAAAAGTGCAAACGAAAAACGTTTGCACTTTTTTTGTGTGACTTTGTTATACTTTGCTCATTATTGTCAGCAAACTTTGATAACTGTCAACATCATGGTATTTTACTTTGCTGGTAGAAAGCTCGTTGAAGAGCTTCTTTGCACAAGATATCTTTGCCTGTTCTATAGGTCTCAAATTGAGACTTTCCATTGTACCCTTGGTTTCGGCAATGAAATATATATGCTTTACAGCCCCCTCATTGAAAGCAATTGCCCAGTCCGGAGAGTAGTTACCAACCGGTGTAGGTATATGGAAGCCCTTGGGAAGTTTAGCATAAACACAAACTTCGTCGGCAGCATCCAAATCTTCGGCGAACCGTCTTTCAATACTCTTCTCGGCAGAACCGTCCGTAAACACATAGTCCTGAATTGCTTTGGTAGCAAGGAATGCCTTATCAAAACTCTGACTGCTCTTCTCGGCGGTAAAGATATCGTTATCGTAAGTACCACTGGTCTGGTCGTAGGAAATATGGTCTACAATCATCGTTGCTTTCTGCTCGTTGATGAGTTTAACCACCTTGGAAATGAATTCTTCGGGGTTATACTTGAACATATAAATCTTATCGGCGCGGAGTCCTGACAATATTTTGGTAACGGTTTTTCGAGTAAGTACTGTGCCTTCCGCAATTTTACCAATTAGGTCATATTTCACTCTGCCGGTCTCAGCGTGATTCAAGGTCTGTGTTCTTGTTTTGGCAGTCTTGAAACTGTCGCCGCGTTCAAGCTCGTGTTCATTCATTTCGCTCTTCTGTTGACCGATGGAAGTGGTGTACTGCAACCGAGAAACAATCAACTTGTCATCAATATGTGCAATTGCTTTTTTGATAAGTTCCTCGCTATCGAATACAACAGTATATGCATACTTATGGTTGATATAGTTCCAAAGGGTTTGGAATTCCTTCTTATAGAAGTTATCGTTAAGAGGGTTGTCCTTTACTTTTGGCTTGTGACCGTCAGTAAACATATCTTTGAGAATGCTTTCATCAAATACTGCTTGAACAAGTTTATGTATATCTTCTGCCATAGGCGCAAGTTGTGGTGGTAACGGTGCTAACGTACTGGCTGCCAAATCGGCACGGTATTTATCGGTGATTTTTCTATCAATATAATCCGAATAACCGTTAGCAAGAAGATAACCTTCAATAATATTGGCAGTTTGTGTATCAATAACAGTCTGAACTCCGTCTGCTTTAACAAACTTGCCTTTGAAGTACTCGTTGGTAGCAGCAAGGGGTCTGTCATAGAGCATTTCTTTGATATCGGACTGCAAATCTGAAACAAAGGTTTTATAGCTTTCACTTGCAATAACGGTAAGTACATTTATATCATGAACTGTATTACCGCAGGTTTCAGTATCCATACGAATACCTGTTTGGTTTACACAAAGACGAAGACCGCGTCCAACTTCTTGTCTTTTTGCAGTATTGCTGTCGGAATGTTTTAAAGTACAAATCTGAAATACGTTGGGGTTATCCCAGCCTTCGCGGAGAGCAGAGTGAGAGAAGATGAATCTTGTGGGTTCTTCGAAACTCAAAAGTCTTTCCTTATTTTTGAGAATAAGGTCATAAGCGGAAATATCGTCCGAAAACTCGCTGCCTTTTTTGAGGGCACTGTCGATGCTTCTTCCGGTCTTTTTATCAATACTGAAATACCCTTTATGAATAGCTGAAATGTCATCACAAGTGGTGCGGAGATACTTCTGGTAAGCATCATCAAAAATTGTGAGATGTTCGTTCAGAACGTTTATATATTCTTCTTCGAACATTTTGCCGTACTCGCCGAGTATTTCATCGCCGTTTTCATCATATTGACGGTATTTTGCAACCTCATCAATAAAGAACAAAGACAATGTTTTGATACCTTTGTTATAAAGTTTTTCTTCTTTTTCGAAGTGGGAAATAATTGTTTCTCTAATCTGGATACGGCGCATATCCTTTTCGGATACATCACCGACAACCTCACCGGTGCTTATGATTTCGCCGTTGGTGAATGTTACAGTTCCGCGAATGGTGTCAATTTCGGAAATTGTATATCCTTTATATTGTTGCATTTCTTGGGAAATATTGAACAGATTATCACCGACACCGAGAATTCGGGTTTCGCGGTTAATACTTTTGTTGTAAGATATTTCAAGCTCAATTTTTGCCATAGGTGGTTTTTTGGCAGAAAGAACAATCTGCTCTAAATACAAATAACTATCTGTACCTCGAAAGTTCTTAACTTCAAAACCTTTTACTTCAATCTTCTTAACGAGTCGCTTATTGTAAGCGTCAAGAGCGTCCAGAACATATACAAGGTTATGTTGTGTCTTGTGGGTTGCTGAATAGTTTAGGCTGAACAGAGGGTTAAAGTTTTGGAGTGCCTTTTGGGTAACGTCGCCCCCCATTTTCTGCGGTTCGTCCAAAATAATAATAGGACGGTTAGCCTTAATAACGTCAATAGGACGGCGTGAACCAAATTCATCACGTTTTGAATATATAATTCTTGCTTCTTTTGATTTGCCGTCTTCTTTCAAAGAAGATGCAAAAGCCTGGGTATTGATAATCATTACGTTGATACCCGAACTTGAAGAGAAATTATCAAGCTGATTCAGGTTTGAGCTGTTGTAGATGAAAAATCGTGCCTTTTTGCCGTAGTGTTCCATAAAGTGATCGGCGGTAATCTCAAAGGATTTCTTTACACCCTCACGAATAGCAATACTTGGAACCACAACAATGAACTTGCTCCAACCGTATCTCTTGTTGAGCTCGAACATAGTCTTGATATACACGTATGTTTTACCGGTACCGGTTTCCATTTCAATATCAAGAGAACATCTGCCAAGTGATTTTACAAGACTGTTGGACATTTTTATGTTGTTTTCGTTTTGTAATTGCTGAATGTTTTGGAGTAACTGCTCGTCAGAGAGTACCACTGACTCATTCTTATAACCCGTATCGTCGGCAAGATCAAGTTCCTCTCCGAAAGCATCCGGCTCATCCCATCTAATCTGCCCGAGGGTATTTTCTATTACACCAACATCACGGCGATATCCGACCTTTTCGTGAAGACCTTGTCCTGCAAATACTCGGGCAACTGCTTCAACAGCATCGGTTTGGTATTGTTGTATTTTAAAATTAAATTTCAACCGAACCAACCTCCTATTACTTCAATAATTATCGATGCATCGGAAAGCAACCAAGCGGCAACGGCTACCAAGACAGCAACAACGGTTAAAACCATCATCCACCTATTGTATCTCGTTAATTTTTTTGCTTCACGCTTTGCTTCTTGCAGTTCCTGTTCTTTTATCTTATAGAGGTCTTCAAGTTTATTGAAATTTGCTTTCAATTGTTCATTTTGTTCTGCCAGCAATTTTATTTGTTTCTCACCAAGTTCAAACATTTCCTTATGTTTGCCTTCTTCTCCCATCATTTTAAATACAGAATAAGGAATTGGTGGGTCGGTAATCATTTTAGGTAAACCAATGTTTTCTAAATTAATGTTAGAGTTATTGAAATCTAACATTTTAAATCACCTTCCTTACTGTGTCAGGACTGTATGTAGCGAAGATTTGCTCAAAGTTCGTAGCGACACTATCGTTTGCCATAGAGCTGTCTCTCATTACAAAGTAATCGGTTTTTTTCTTGGCAATTTCGGTGATTACATCTTCGGTTACATTCTCATCAAAGCAGGCATAGAGGAATCCGTCTGCAACATTGAATACTTTCTTGCCGCCGATGGTACTTTCCTCTATCTTGCTGGAAAGGAGTACACCCAGGTCGAGCATAACTTGGAAGAGGAGGTCTTCGGGAGTACGGTCTTCCTTGATATTGTCAGCAAGAGTGTCAAAGAGGTTCAATTCGTAATCAGCAGGATTATAATAGACATCCTTCATATTGGTGCTGTCGAGTTTCAGAACACGGAAACCAGTGTCAAGGTCAGATGTGGTCAAAGGACTTTCTTCCTTGATTTTTGCACCAGCACGACGAATGCGTTCCTTACCAATTTCGCAAATATTTTTATATCCTACTTTATATGCTTCGGATTTCTCATCAGTTTCTTCGGGCAACTGAACCATAATAAACTTTCGGTTGCCCCCATCTTCTGCATTTAATTGCATTACAGCGTGAGCCGTAGTAGCAGAGCCTGAAAAGAAATCAAGAACTATTGCATCAGTATTATTAGATAATAGGTCAAGGAGTGTCGCAATTGTTTTTGAAGGTTTCGGGTTTTGGAACATACCTTTATCAATCAATTCAGACAATTCTTTATTTGATTGACGAGTACTACCAAATGATGCATAATCCCAGAAAGACACGGGAGGCATTCTGTCTCCAACTTCCGCCAAGAATGTCTTTTTTTGCGGAGTTTTAATACCATTAGGGTCTAAATACAATCTGTTGTCTTCTTCAAGTGATTTTAATGTGGAAATGGAAAAACGCGGGTATGTACCCTTTGGAGGTGTCCAAGTTTGTCCATTTGCAAAAGTGTAAGAATATATTCCGCTTTCGCTTCCACTTTTTGCGTGAAGCGGAGTAAGTAAGTAATCACCTCTTGGGTCATTATCATAGTTTTTGTAATAACTCCTTTGTTTTTCTCCCTTCTTTACACCTTGAATAGATACATTTTCGATTGCTTTTGCATAAACAAGAATATATTCGTGATTATCCGAAAAGTATTTAGCGTCATTTTTAATTGTGTCTAAACATTGCCAAGCAATTTCGGTGATGTAATTCGATGCACCAAATATCTCATCACATATTTTTTTAAGATTGTCCGACTCATTATCATCGATACTTATGAAAATCAAACCATCATTAGTTAATAAATCCTTTGCTAATTTTAAACGCGGGTAAATCATATTCAGCCAATCTGTATGGTACCTACCATTACTCTCGGTGTTTTGAACAAGACGATTACCTTCGTCATCAAACTGACCGCTGTTCGCAAGATATTTGTCAGCACTTTCCGCAAAATCATCATTGTAAACGAAGTCGTTACCAGTGTTGTATGGAGGGTCTATGTAAATCATTTTGATTTTGCCGAGATAGGTTTCCTGCAAGAGTTTCAATACATCAAGGTTGTCGCCTTCAATGTAAAGGTTCTCGGTATTATCAAAGTCAACACTATCCTCACGGCAAGGACGGAGAGTTTTAGCAATAGGCGCATTAGCAAGAAGAATGGATTTTTTCTTATCAGGCCAAGTGAACTGATAACGCTCTTCGTTACCTTCTACAACAACAGTAGAAAGTTCTTGTTTGAGCATATCAAAGTCAATGGCATACTCCACTTCACCTTTATCGTTCTTTCGCTCGGTGATACAGTTCGGGAATAATTTCCCGATTTTTTTTATATTCTCATCCACTTTGTTTATTGAGTGCATTTTCAACTTATCCATTGTTTTTATCCTCCGTGTCGCATAAATTTGAAGATTTTTCTAATAAACTTCCATAATTATAAGCCCAAGATTCTTCATAAGCATCTGTAAGCAAGATAACAATAAACGCCAGCAAGGTATAGAAATCTTGCATTGACTCTAAAAAACTGTACATAAAATCAAATGCCATCAAACAGAAAAACATCAGAAACCCTATAATGTTAAAAATAAAAGATTGTTGCAAATTGAATGCTTTATTTTTTTCCATTTTATCTAACTGCGTTTCATTCTCTACTATTACTTGTGCTAAATAATCTGTATCATACTTGCTGTTTGTATATTTTTCAGAGTTTTGAGAAGGTTTATCTTTTATCTTTTTCAATTCATAGTTAGAACTTCTTAAAGAACAGATGACTTTTGAAACAATATTATGTAGGGATTTTTTTGAACTTGCCATAGCAAAAAAACAAGACGATATAGTTGTCGCACACACTATTTTATCCCACGAACTAAAATCTAAATTTAATACGTCTGCAATAATGCGATATATCGCACATAATATCAAAAATATTATATATGCTATTTTCATAGTATTCTTATGTTTCCACATAAAAGAATAATCTCCTTTTTAATTCTTCAAATATTCTACCAACAAAAAACTTGTCGATGTATGCCATCATATTCAATAAATTATTTTTAATTTATCAGCTTTTCTTGAACTCGTATTTTCAGTCTTGATCAACCTTAAGTGTTTCTATAAAAGAATCTACTTCTCTTAAAAGGTTTAGTTTGTCAAAATCCTGATTGATGGTTTCCAGTTCAGATTTAGTTCGTTCAGCTTTTTTAATAATATTATCAAATTCAATTTTTTTCTTTTCTTCAATACTTTCTTTTGAATAATAGTTTATCATAATAGCTATGAAAGCAATTATGGTTGCTATTATTTGAAAACCATTTAAAATTAGAACAAAACAATCAAACACCAGAATGTTGAAAAAACATACATACCCGGCAATCATTAACCATAATTCAATCATCTCAAATTTATTATTTTTCTCTCTTTCTTTTTCTATATTTTTATACACATCATCAGTTTCAAGTAAGTTTTGCTCATATTTTTCTATCGTTGTTTTGTCCTTTTCATTTAACTCTATTATACAATCTATAAGATTATCAAAATTTATATTTTTACCAATATATGGATTGGCTCTTTTTAATATCTTTTCAAATTCTTCATCACGATTATCCAAATAATCAATTTCGTCCTCAAATATACTATCCAAGTATTCATTTGCTTTTTTCATTCTATCACAATAATAATTATTATAAGTCACTCTCCAATTAAAAAGATCGGAGAAAGCAAAAAACACACCTGCAACAGTAGCACCTAAAGCAATTCTTTCAAGACCATCCCACTCAAACAAAACATTTGCTGCTAAAGTAATAGCAAGAAATATAATATAAGAAATCATTAAAGCATTGTTTTTTTTCATTACTTATTCGTTCCTTTTCTTAAGTTGTTGAGTTTTTGAACCAACTCAAACTTCTTCTTTGGTTGCTTTTCCGCCCGTGCCTGTTTTTCAAGATGGGCGTTTTTTTCGTTTGATTTATAATCATAGTTCTTTATTTTTCTCCAACACCGTAAAATATTCATCAAATCTCTGCTCCACATATTCCGCGATAAGTTCAGTCATGGGTTTATGGTTACCGTCTTTATAAAAAGCATCAAATGCATCATAATATCGTTTACGGTCAGTGAATTTAACGTTTATAGGCGGGTAGCCGTTGCGGATTAGGGCAAGGTTGAGTATAAGTCTTCCGGTTCTGCCGTTGCCGTCGATAAAAGGGTGTATCCCCTCAAATTCAAGGTGGAAGAGGGCAATGCGCTCGATATCGGCCATTGTCTTTTTGCGTTCTTCGTTTGCGGCAATAAGCTCGGTCATCTTCGGTTCAATCATATATGGCTGTACCGGTTCGGTATATGCTCCCATAATGCGCACGGGAATACGGCGATAAACCCCTTTATCATCGGGGCGATTTATCAGCACAAGGGAGTGAATATTCTTGATTACGGATTCGCTCAAGGGTAGCTCTCGTTTTGCAACCTCTTGAACGTAAAGAAAGGCATCTTTATGACCTACTGCTTCAAGGTGATCTTTCAACGGCTTTTGGTCAATTGTCATACCTTCCAGAGCCAATGCTGTTTCTTTAAGTGTTAAGGTGTTACCCTCAATGGCGTTGGAGTTATAGGTAAACTCAATCATAAACTCTTCGGCTAAACGCTCCAACTCCCCTTGTGTCAATGGGCGCAGTTCGGCAAGCTTGTTGCGCTTATGTTCAATTTCAAGCAATATATTAGTCTTGTTTCTTCTTCGGTCAATGGGTTTAATAGCATTTTCGGGAATCATATAAAGATTGCCGCGTCGCACAACGCCGTCAATCTTGCCCTCGGCGCAAAGTAAACGCACACGTCGAGCAGATATACCCCACTTTTCAGCAGCTTTTGATACTTTAATATAATTCATCAGAGTTATCTCCTAATTGCAATTATGGCTATACATATATATTATAACACAAATTGGGAACTATATCAATAGATTTTCGGCAATAAAACAATTAATATCGTTCCTAATTTCAAAAAATGGGAACGATAGGCGTTGATTAAATTCACTTTTACATAAATAACGAACATATTAGCACCGAAAAATTATCCCGTATCTTCTTGACAAGCGGCGGGGAATAGATATAATTAATTAAGATATTAATTATCACTTAACTTAAAGAAGGTGTATTCATACGGAAAACAACAGAAAAACGCTTATGATGGCGTTATCGAGAACACACAAGGAATGGTTCAACCACATGCGTAAGTGCGCACTTGAAGTGGGGATCCCCGATTCGTACAGAATGATAATAATGTTTTTGGCGCGCAATTCGGGCGCCAACCAAAAGGAACTTGCCGAGTTTTCAAACAAAACAACTGCCGCTATCAATCAAACTGTAAAAGAAATGCAGTCAAACGGCTATATCAAAATGGAAACAGACGAAAGCGACAGACGGTATACAAAGCTATATTTAACCGAAAAAGGCTTGGAAAAATCCAAACTTTTGCGAGAAAGACTTCACAAATCCGATGAAGTTATAACAAACATAATCGGCAGAGAAAGAGAAGACGAAATAGTGGAATTGCTCAACGAAATACATAGAGTAATAAAGGAGGAGCTTATATGATTTTTAAGTATTTGAAGAAATATTGGTTCTTTTGTTTAATAGCGCCTCTGTTTATGGTAGGCGAAGTTGCAATGGACCTTATTCAGCCGGACCTTATGGGCGACATTGTTGACAACGGTGTTTTAAAAAATAATATAACCCTTGTTCTCGACGTCGGACTGAAAATGATAGTACTTGTATTGTTTGGCGGACTATGCGGTATGCTTTGCGGTGTCTTTGCCAATCTTGCGGCTCAACAGTTTGGAAACGATTTAAGAAAAGATTTGTTTTCTCGCATAATGGGACTGTCATTTCAGCAAACCGACAAAATATCTACAGGCTCTCTTGTAACAAGACTTACAAACGACGTAACTCAAGTGCAAAATATGGTTATGATGGCGGTCCGCGGTTTTGTGCGTAACACCGTTATGTTTGCGGGGGGTATATTTATGCTCTACCGACAGTCGCCGAAGTTTGCTCTTATCGCCGCTTGCGGCTTTCCATTCGTCGCTGTCTTCGTAACCTTCTTCCTTAAAAAGTCTGCGCCTATGTTTTCCATAGTGCAAAAAAAGTTAGACGGTATAAACAACGTTATGCAAGAAGACGTGGCGGGGGCAAGAGTTGTAAAGGCTTACGTAAAAGAAGAGCACGAGCTTAACCGATTTGACAGCGCAAACGAGGCTTTATGCAAGGTTAATTTAAAGGTGCAGACTTTACTTGCATTTATGGGACCTTGTATGAATATTGTGCTTAATATTTGTATAGTTATCGTTATACTTATCGGCGGAATAACCGTCAGAGAGGGCGGAGATATGTCCCCCGGACGTATTATGGCGGCAATAACGTATTTAGCGCAGATATTGCACGGAATTATGTTTATGGCAAACATATTCCAAACATTCACAAGAGCAAAAGCCTCTGCGGACAGAATAAGCGAAGTACTTGACTGTCCCGAAATAATATTTGACGGATTATATAGTGAAGAACCCGAACAAAAGGGTAAAATTGAATTTAAAAACGTAAGCTTTGCATATCCCGAAACGGCAGGCAACAATGTTCTTGAAGATATTTCCTTTACGGTTGAACCGGGTGAAACTTTGGCAATAATCGGCTCGACAGGTTGCGGAAAGACTTCTTTGGTAAACCTTATACCGCGGTTTTATGACGCAACAAGCGGTGAAGTTCTTGTTGATGGTGTAAACGTAAAGGATTACAAACTAAAGCAATTGAGAGATAAAATTGCCGTTGTTTTGCAAAAAGCGGAGCTATATTCAAGACCTATTGAAGCCAACATAAGATGGGGGAAAAACGGTGCTTCGCCTTGGGAAATAAAAAATGCCGCGGAAATAGCGCAGGCAGACGGATTTATTTGCGATACCGAGTATGGATATCACACAATGGTATCGGAGGGCGGACATTCTCTGTCGGGCGGTCAGAAGCAAAGAATATCAATTTCACGCGCTATATTAAAAAACAGTGAAATACTTATTTTTGATGACTCAACGAGCGCGCTTGATTTGAAGACCGAAGCGAAATTATATGAAGAATTGAACACCAAGCGCCCCGATATAACTAAAATTATAATAGCTCAACGTATCGCCTCTATAAAAGGCGCTGACAGAATTGCCGTTCTCGACAAGGGCAAAATAGCGGCACTCGGTACGCATAAAGAGCTTATGAAAACGTCGGATATATATCGCGATATCTATAATTCACAGCTTAAGGAAGGAAGTGAAGAAGTATGAGTAATGAGATTAAAACCAACCTTCCCAAAGGCTTTGAAAAGCAGAATGGCAATCAATTTGTAAAATACGGAACAAGCGGCAAAAAAGATGCACCTATGCAAATGGGATTTCGTCCCGGAGGCGGAAGAAGGGGCCCCGGTGCTATGGGGCAAGCAATTGAAAAACCTGCAGATGCCAAAAATACTTTGAAGAGATTGATGATATATTTCGGCAAAGCAAAGATGCTTCTGTATCCGCTTATGGCTGCAGTAATACTCGTAACATTAGCAGCACTTATCGCGCCTTCTTTGCAAGGATATGCGATTGACTTTATAAAAGACAAAGAGTGGAGCAATTTATATAAAGCATTGATCGCTCTTTCTATCGTGTATATTTTAAATATCGGCTTTGGTATTGCGCAGTCGCTTCTTGCGGCGCATTTGAGTCAGGCGATAGTTAAGCAGATGCGCCACGACCTTTTTAAGAAGATTGATAACCTTTCAATAAAATACCTTGATACCCATTCGAACGGCGATATAATGAGCCGTATGACAAACGACGTTGAAAACGTGTCTAATACGGTATCACAAAGCCTTGGCTCTTTGGTGTCGGGTGTTTTGACGGTTATCGGTACGGTAGCCATAATGTTTTACTATTGTTGGCAGCTTACTTTGATTACAATGTTGACGGTTGTTCTTACGATATTCGTTACGGGACAGATGTCGAAGATAATGCGAAAGATTTACAGAAAACGCTCACAGATGCTTGGAAGACTGAACGGTCATTCGGAAGAAATGATTACGGGATATAAGTCTATCGTTGCTTATAACAAGCAAGACGACGTTACTGATGAGTTTAACAAGACGAGTGACGAACTGATGAAAGTCAGCATAAAAGCGGAAATTCTCGGTGGCTCAATGGGGCCTATAATGAACTGCATATCGAACATCAGCTTTGTTATAGTTGCTGCATTCGGTGGATTTTTCTCGCTAAAGGGATTAATATCTATTGGTAAGATTTCTGCATTTATAATATATGCAAAGCAATTTTCAAGACCGATAAACGAGATTGCAATGCTGTACGGTTCTTTGCAGACGGCGATAGCGGGGGCTGAAAGAGTGTTTGCCCTTATGGACCAGCCTGATGAAGACAACAGCGGTGACGTTTCTATGGATAACGTAAAGGGTGAAGTTGTATTCAAAAACGTTAACTTCTCTTACGTTCCCGAAAAACAGGTACTGTACGATTTTAATCTTAACGTAAAGCCGGGACAAAAGATAGCATTGGTCGGTGCGACGGGAAGCGGAAAGACGACTGTAGTAAATTTGCTTATGAGATTTTATCCCGTTGACTCGGGTGAGATATTGGTTGACGGTGTTAACATAAACGATATAAAGCGCGACGAGCTGCGAAAAAATATAGCGATAGTTTTGCAAGATACCGTGCTGTTTTCGGATACTATTGAAAACAATATAAAGTATGCAAATTTAGATGCTTCTGACGAGCAAATGGTATATGCGGCTGAAATGAGTAATTCGCGTTACTTTATTGAAAGACTTCCCGCGAAATATAAGACTTTCTTAAAACAGGCGGGGGCAGGGCTGTCGCAAGGTCAAAGACAGTTACTTGCAATAGCAAGAGCGATATTTGCAGATCCGAAAATACTAATTCTTGACGAGGCGACGTCGTCGGTTGATACGCGTACGGAAAAAAGAATTCAAGACGCTATGGTAAACCTTATGAAAAACAGAACGAGTTTGATTATAGCACACAGACTTTCAACAATACGAGATGCCGATAAGATAGTAGTTCTCGACCAAGGCAAAGTCGTCGAAATAGGCAATCATGATGAACTGCTCGAACAACAAGGAAAGTACTATGAACTCTATATGACGCAGTTTGCCGGCAATCAAATATAGCGATAGGGTACACGAGGCTTTGCCTGTGTACCCTATTATTAGTTACAAATATTTCTTTTTAGTTTCGTTAAGCGAATCTATAAATTTGCGGTCGATATTCGTTAACTTATAACCCTTTTTATAAATAAGAACGTCTTTATAAACTCTATCGTTATCAACGCATTTCTTTTGCACGAGATTATATGTTTTAAGAATTTCCGGGGAAGTGGGGGATACCCACATAAACGTCTCGTGATTCTTCGAAAGAAGGTCCACCTGACTTGCTCTTTCAAATATAAAAATACGGCGTTTAATATTATTGGGCAGTTCTTCTTTTACAACTCTGGAAAGAGGAAGTGAGGGGACGAATGGGTCCGCGTGGGCAATCTCAATAAATTCTACGAGGTCTTTAAATGTTATATTTTCTTTTTTTGCGAGAGGGTTTTGGGCGCTCATAATAAGCGAATAGGTAAACTTGGTTACCATTTCGCCGACCAAGTCTTTTTCTTTCATCATTTCCTGAAAGTACTTGTCGTAGTTTTCAGCATAACGAATTATGCCGAGCTTATAATCTCTTTCGGTAAGGTTGTGTATCGTTCTTTGGGAATTCGTTTCCTTGTAAAATACCTCGACGGGTTCTTTGCCAAGCGTATTTGAAAAGTTAACGAACGCTTCGGAAATATAGTTGGCTCTGGGTACAGATATGGAAAACTTTTTCTTTTTTTCAGTGTTTTCGCGGTATATTTTTTCGACCTCGTCTATTTGACTGAGTATGCTTTTTGCATAATTCATAAACTCTTCGCCTTCAAGCGTAAGAGTCATACCTTTGGCGGTTCGGTCAAAAATAGTTATACCAAGTCCTGCCTCAAGCTCTTTTATGGAACGGCTTATATTGGGGACAGCAATAAGCAATGCTTCGGAGGCTTTGCTGAGAGAACCGGCTTTTGCAACCTCGTATGCGTATTTCATGTGCAGTATGTTCATAGTGTTACTCCTTTTGCTTTAATCGCTTTTCCCGAAAATAAATAGTAGTGCTTTTCATTCTACAATAAGGTATTTCATTTGTCAATGTATTTTTCGATAATAGTACTATCAGTTTGAAAAAATATATAAAAAAAACCCTATATTGTGTTAAATAAAGGGTTTTTTAACTCTATAAGCCATTAATTCATTCGTAGGTCATTGAGGAGCATAGGGGTAAATCTTGGCACCCTATGTCTGTCTGCGAAAAGCTGACATTTGCATAAGAAAAGATAATAGACGTTTCTTTGGCAATATCGCATAGTTTCAAAATTACCTTGACCTTTTGCGATAATAACGTCTGCCGAGTCGATAATATCTTTTGCTTCGTTGGATATTTTATCAAGACACGTTCCGGCAACATTCGAGCCGTTGGGTGTAATCCTTGCAATCTTGTCAAGTCCAATCTGCAGTGCATCTTCGATGGTAGCATCGTTGAGTACTGGGCTTCCTCTAACGATAATCTGCAAATCGATGTTGGGGTAATCTTTCTTTATCTTTGACATAAAAAGTTTGTCGAGAGCAACTTCACCGCAGTTGTCGGTAATAAAGACAAGTTTTTTTGATTTTGAAAGGTCAGCCTTTAGATTATCGTATTCAACGCTATCGAAATTAATATTCGACGCATCTTTAAGCATTTCTTTCAACTTGTTTTCGTCAACGCTGTCCATAGCGCCGAAATCGATATAGTTACCGAGCATAGAATAGCTCATAGCGAGGCGGAAACCGTCGCTTGATTTTTCGATATTTTCGGATAATTCTGTCCCAAGGCTGTCCATAAGGGCATTATAATATTTTTTCAGTTCAGTATAATCTTCAGCCTTGCCGAACATTTGCTTTTGTAGTGTAGTTACCTCGGCGACTATTTCGGGGGCACTGACTTCGGGGTTAGTTTCGGATATAATTTTAAGTATCTTTTGAAAATATTCGATTTTTGTATCCTCACCCATTTCGCAAGGAAGTTGATTCATATATTTATTTAAAAGGCATTTGATACACTCTGAACTGAGTCTTATAATATTGTTTTCTGACATAACATTTACCTCAACGTCGCTTACATGAGCCCGAGTCCTTTTGCAACTATAGTAATAAAGTCCTGAACGTTTGTAACCATAGTTGTAGCGGAGAGGCTACCTCTGTCGAGGAGCTTATTGACAACGAACTCGTCGATGTCGATAGTGTAAAGATATACGGGTCTGATGGTTCCGTCTTCGGTAACTCTGAATGAAGGAGTCATATTACCTGTTGCAATAGTGTGAAGCATGGTAGCAAGACAGATAACGGTAGTGGATTTTCTAACCATATTGCGCATAGCCTTCTGGCCCTCGTATGCATCGCCAATAACTTCAGGCAAAGGTCCGTCATCTCTGATTGAGCCGGTAAGTACAAAAGGAACGTTGTGTTTAACACAGCCGTACATGATGCCGTCTTTTATGTCGTAGTCTTCAACAAATTTGTGGATAGAACCGCTTCTTCTTACTCTGTTTATAACGTCAAGGTGATTATAGTGTCCGTTGGGAACGGAGTGCTGTGTGTAGATATCCTGACCTAATGCGGTGTGGAGCATACCCCCCTCAAGGTCGTGGGTAGCAAGGGCGTTACCCGCCATAACACCGTGAACGTAACCGTTTTCGACGAGCGCCTGCATAGCTCTTCTTGCATCGTAGTCAAAAGAAAATGCGGGGCCCATAACCCAAACGATATTACCGTGTTCCTTTTCGTGTTTGAGAAGCTCGAAGAGGTTGTCGTAATCTCTTGCGTAAGAGGTTTCTCTGCTTCTGCCCTGACGGAAGACGAACTTATCGTCGTTGGAGTTAGCCGATTCGTCAACGAAGCCATCGGTGTGAACGAAGATACCCTCTTCGCCCTTTTCGGTTCTGCCGAGAATAACCTTATCTCCTTTTTTGATGTTACGGTTTTCGACAACGTAAAGGATACCGTCATTGCCGATAACGACGCTTGAATCCATACGGCTGTCTTCGGCAAGAGTCCACTTTCCGTTAATTTTGAAATATTCAGGGTACATAGAGGTGCTGTGGAAGCCCTCGGGAGCGACACCGTCAGCCTCGGCTGTTTCAAAAATAACGTCGGGGGCGTTCTTTAATTCGGGTAAATCAAAGTCGGGGTGTGTGTATTTGGGAAGCTGAAAACTCATTATAATTAACCTCATTTCTTTGAGTAAATTTCAAAATAAAACTATCCTTAAAATTGTATCATTTTGACGAAAAAAAGTCAAGGGGGAATAACAGATTGACAAAGCGCCTAATTGCTTGATATTTCTGCACAGAGATAATATAAAATAAAGTGCAAAAAGTATTTACTTTTGCGAAAGGTTATTATATAATTGACTACAGATAGTGTTTATTTACACGAAAGGCAAGGTAAAGACTTTATGAAAAAACTATGGTTAATTTTGATTGCAGTTGTGATGTTAGTAGGCATGGTTATGCTTATTCCACAAAATGCAAAAGCTTTGACGGAAGGTGTGTTTACATACACTGTTTCCGGTGGCAAAGCTACAATAACCGCTTGTAGTACAACTACGGGGGATGTTGTTGTTCCCTCGACGTTGGGGGATTATCCCGTAACGAGCATAGGTAATACTGTGTTTTATAATCGTAGCGGTTTGACGAGCGTAACTATTTCCGAAGGTATAACGAGTATAGGAAATTCTGTATTCGAAAAATGCAGTGGTTTGACGAGCGTTGTTATTCCTTCAAGTTTAACGAGTATAGGCAACTATGCATTTAAGGGATGTACCAAATTGACAAGCGTAGTTATTCCCGATAGTGTAACGAAAATAGGCAATAGTGCATTTAATGGATGCAGCGGTCTAACGAGTATATCTATTTCCAACAATGTAACAAGCATAGGGGACTATGTGTTTAATGGATGTACCGGTTTGACGAGTGTTGTTATTCCTGCTGGAGTAACGAGCATAGGTGCCGGGGCATTTTATAAGTGTAGTGCATTGAATAACGTAGAAATTCCCTCGAGTGTAACGAGCATAGGCAATTATGCATTTCAATATTGCAGCAGTTTAGCAAATGTATATTATGCCGGAAATAAGGTGGAATGGAAATCAATAATTATTGGTTCAAACAATGAATGTTTAACCAATGCAACAATTATATACGAAGAGGAAGTACCTGAAGAACAGAATCCTGATTATTTGACATATACGGTTGAAAATGGCGAGGTTACAATAACAGATTGTGATATATCTATTTCTGGAAAACTTGTTATTCCTTCAATTTATAGTGGTTATCCTGTAACGAGCATAGGTGATTATGCATTTGAAGATTGTAGCAGTTTGACGAGCGTAGAAATTCCCGAAGGTATAACGAGCATAGGCGACTATGCATTTGAAGATTGCGTCAGTTTGATAAGCATAGAAATTCCCGACGGTGTAATGAGCATAGGTTTGAGGTCTTTTTATAACACAGCATACTATAATAATACGGATAATTGGGAAGATGAAGGGTTGTATATAGAAAGTTATTTGCTTTGTGCGAAAGAGCAAATAGGCGATGCATATGAGATAAAAATAAAGCCGGGAACAATCCTTATTGCAGACAGTGCATTTTCTTGTTTTAGCTCTTTAGTGGATGTAGAAATTCCAGATAGTGTAACGATTATAGGTGATTGTGCATTTCAAGGTTGCGTAAGTTTGGGGGATATATCTATTCCCGACAGTATAACGAGTATAGGCGATGGGGCATTTTCTGAATGCTATTGTTTGGAAAGTATATCTATCCCAGACAGTGTAACAAGTATGGGCGATTGGGTGTTTTCTGTTACTGGATTGAAAAGTATAGAAATTCCTAATAGCATAACAAGCATAGGGGATTCTGCATTTTATCGTTGCAACAATTTGACGAGCATATCTATTCCTAACAGTATAACGAGTATAGGTTTGGGGGCATTTAGTAATTGCGAAAATTTGACGAGCGTGGTTATTCCTGAAAATGTAACGAGCATAGGTGATTGTGCATTTGAATATTGCTACAGTTTGACAACAGTGTATTATAGTGGTACTGCAGAAGAATGGGCTGAAATTGAGATTGGTGGGAGTAATGAGGATTTAACCAATGCAACATTTATATACAACTATGTACAGGATCCTGATTATTTGACTTACATAGTTGAAAATGGCAAGGTTACGATAACTGATTGTGATGAATCTGTTTCGGGAAAACTTGTTATTCCTTCAACGCTTGGAGGTTGTCCTGTAACAAGCATAGGTGTTTTTGCATTTGAAAACTGCATCAATTTGACGAGTGTGGTCATTCCCGAAGGTGTAACGAGTATTGGAGAACGAGCATTTTATGACTGCGACAGTTTGACGAGTATAGAAATTTCCTCAAGTGTAACGGAGATAGGAGATTTTGCATTTGGTGCTTGCTGGAGTTTGACGAGTGTAGAAATTCCCGACAGTGTAACGAGTATAGGCTGGGGGGCATTTGCTTATTGTGGCAGTTTGACGAGTGTGGTCATTCCCGAAGGTGTAACGATCATAAGCGAGGAGACGTTTAATTTGTGTGAGGCGTTGACGAGCGTAGAAATTCCCGCCAGTGTAACGAGTATAGGTATGGGGGCATTTTATGAGTGCTACGATTTGGCAAGTATATCTATCCCCGCCAGTGTAACGAGCATAGGTGATATTGCGTTTGGATATTGCACTAGTTTGACGAGTGTAGAAATTCCCGCCAGTGTAACGAGCATAGGTGGTGGTGCATTTTATGATTGCTATAGTTTGATGAATGTATATTATGCTGGTACATCAGTTGAGTGGAGTAATATAAACATTGATTCTGGTAATGAATGTTTATTAAATGCAGAACTTGTTTTTCTTGGAAAGAGCGAACTTGAAAAAGCGCTTGACGGTAAGGGTGTAACCGTTGGCAAGTTAGCAAACGAAACCGAGGTTGTAATTGTACCCACAGTTTCCGGTAACGTTGCAATGACCGAAGCAGAACTTGCAGAAATGCTCGGTGATGATATAACAATCATATCAAACAACGGCATTATCGGTACAGGTTGTAAGATTATCGTAGGTGAGCAAGAAGTAGAAATCGCAGTAAAAGGCGACATTGACGGCGACGGAATAGCAACGGTATTTGATGCGCTTATGGTTAAGAAGGCGTTAGCAAATAACAGCTTTATCGAAAATGATATCCGCGAATTTGCAGGAGATATTGATGGCGAGGGTGTAACAGACTCCGCAGACGTTGATGCAATTCTTGCACATATCGTAGGCGAAATGCTTATAGCATAAAAATATATGATGAGTGTGGGTGAACTCCACACTCATTTATAATAGTAAAAACAAGCTTCCTTTTCTATAACAGAAAGGGAAGCTTTTTGTTACCTCTGTGTAATTATGGCGAGTAAGCAGAAATATTGAAAGCCCTTCCCACAGGAAAGGGCTTACGCTGCAACTGCATATCCAATATTGACCTACAAAACAAAAAACCACTCAAATAACAGAGTGGTTTTCGTGTTGTTCTTATAGATTAAAAATAGCCGATAAGATTGAAAATCATAGCGAATACGCCGAGGAGCATAAGACCGCCCATAACACCGGACACTATTCTGATAACGAGCTTATCCTTGTCGGCCTTCGACATCTTTTTCTTCTTGTTAGTGTTTTCCATTTCTTTCACCTCAATTTATATAAGTATAACGTAAAAACGATATTGACTCACAGGGGTCAAGTATGATTATATCACAAGATCAACAAATATACAACCCCTAAATTTATTTTTATTCCATTGATGAACCCGTAGCAGGAACTTTTATTTTTCTGCAGCTTTTTGCGGTGGGGTATTTTTTTTCAAAATCGCGGAGCGTATTAACAATTCTTTGTTTTGGTTTCAATTTAAACAAGGCAGTCCCCTGTGAAGAACGAGTTGTTTTTTCGGTAATAAGCTTCGTGTTAATAACAATAGCTTTATTGTTGTCAGCAATCATAAGAAGCTCAAAAGGCTGGTCTTCGTAGAACACACCCGCGATAGGCGAAGCCGACGAATATGCGCCCGTAAGTTTCTTTCTGAACGATTTTGTTTCGTATGCCTTAACGGGTACTTTTACACCCTTGCCGTTTTCAAAGATAAATATAAACTTATCTTCTTCTTTGTATTCGTTAAGAACTTTCATAAAGACGACCTTTTCGCCATCATCAAATCCGAGCTTTGCGGGGATATATTCACCGAGCGAAGAAGCTTTATCGCAGTCAAAGTCTTTAACCCTTGCCCTATACATCTGCGCTTTATCCGAGAAGAATATAAGCTCGTCTGTATTGGTTGCCGCCTCTTCCGTTCTTATCTCGTCGCCGTCCTTGAGTTTTTGCTCGTCGTTACCGCGGAGAGAAACGAGGGTAATCTTTTTGAAGTAACCATCTCTTGTAAGAATGAGCTTAACGTTATAGTTTTCAACGTATTCCTCTTCCTTATATTCGGAAACGTCGTAGTCGTAGATAAGCTGTGTCTTTCTCGGCTGACCGAATTTTTCCTTTATTTCTTTAAGCTGTTTTGCGATAACTGCCTTAACCTTTGAATCGTTTTCAATAGTATCTTTTAATTCAGCGATTTCTTTTTGCAATGATTCAATTTCTTTAACTCTGTTTATGATATATTCAAGGTTGAGGTTACGGAGCTTGATGTCGGCTATATAGTTTGCCTGAACTTCGTCAATATCAAAACCGGACATAAGGTTTGGTATAACGTCTTTTTCATTCTTTGTTTCTCTGATTATTTGAATAGCCTTGTCAATATCAAGAATAATTTTGCCGAGACCGAGGAGCAGGTGAAGCTTTTCGCTCTTTCTGTCATGCTCATACTGCAGTTCGCGCTTAACACAGCCCATTCTGAACTTTATCCACTCGGTAAGGATTTCGGTTACGCCCATCTGTCGCGGAATCATATCGACGAGTACGTTGAAGTTACAGCTAAAGTTATCTTCAAGTGGGGTGAGCTTGTAGAGTTTGGTCATAAGTTTGTCAGGGTCCGTGCCTCTACGAAGGTCGATTGTCAGCTTAAAGCCGTGAAGGTCGATTTCATCTCTGAAGTCGGTAACCTCTTTGAGTTTGCCCTCTTTTACGAGGTCTGTCATACGCTTCATAATAGCTTCTATAGACGTGGAGTAGGGAATTTCAATAACGTCGATGCAGTTAGCCTCTTTATCGTAGGTGTATCTTGCGCGGAGCTTAACGCTGCCGGCACCCGTCTCGAAGATTTCTTTCATTTGCTCTCTGTTGTATATAAGAGAAGCGCCGCAAGGGAAGTCGGGAGCTCTGACGATATCAAGCATTTTTTCAATATCCGTCTTGGGGTTTTTCAAAAGCTGAATAGTACCGTCGCATATTTCGTTAAGGTTAAATGAGCAAATAGAACTTGCCATACCGACGGCAACGCCCATGTTGGGAGAAACGAGAACGTTGGGGAATGCCGTTGGAAGTAAAGTCGGCTCGGTCATAGAGTTGTCGTAGTTAGGAACGAACTCAACAGCGTTCTTGTCTATACCTCTGAATATTTCCGAGCATATAGGGTCGAGCTTCGCCTCGGTATAACGCGCCGCCGCATAAGCCATATCACGACTGTAATGCTTACCGAAAGAACCCTTTGAGTCAACGAAGGGGTGTAACAAAGCCTCGTTACCCTTGGTAAGTCTAACCATTGTTTCGTATATTGAAGCGTCGCCGTGAGGGTTGAGCTTCATTGTCTGACCGACGATATTAGCGCTCTTGGTTCGTGCGCCCGTCATAAGCCCCATTTTGTACATAGTGTAAAGCAATTTGCGGTGCGAGGGCTTGAAGCCGTCGATTTCGGGAATAGCTCTCGAAATGATAACGCTCATTGCGTAGGGCATATAGTTTTTTTCAATTGTTTCCGTTATGGGTTGAATAACCGGTATTGCCTCCGGGAGCTCTTCTTCGATTATTGATGCGCTCTTTTTCTTTCTCGCCATATATATTTACTCCTGTGTTTTATTTACGTTAATAATAGTGAAACCTGCCGCGCGTATAAGTCTGTTATAGACGGCAAGGCCGACGCCCTTATCTGAAGGGAGACGGGCGTATATTTTATCGACCGACATAGAATCAAATTTTCTGAGCATATCAAAAAGCTCGTGCGCTTGTTTTTGCTCGTCGAAATGACCGCCGAATGTCAAAAGCTTGTCGGAAGAAAGATATTTTGCGTCCTCGTCAAAGCAGAGGATACCGCAGTTCTCCGTTTGTTGCTTGTTTTTGAAAAATGTAATTATATCTTCGTCGTTTCCGTCGATGAGATAAACGGGAGACGAGGGTGCGTAATGTCTGTATTTCATACCAGGACTTGCGGGTTTTGCAGTTGTGCATTGGTTTTTGACCGCTTCGTTTATGGTTATATCGGGTATTATTTCTGCAAGGTCCTCGTATGTAACAAGCCCCGGTCGAAGAATCTCGGCGCTGTTTCCTTTTAATATAATAACCGTTGACTCGACACCGACGTCGCATTTTCCTCCGTCAATAATGGCGTCAACTCTGCCGTTCATATCCTCGACAACGTGCTCGAAGGACGTAGGACTCGGTTTGCCCGAAAGGTTGGCAGAGGGGGCGGCTATAGGACAGCCCGAGAGTTCAATAAGTTTGTGTGCGATTTCGTTTGACGGAACGCGGATAGCGACCGTATCGAGTCCGCAGGTAACTTCATAGGGGATTATATCTTTTTTTGGAAGTATAACAGTCAAAGGCCCCGGCATAAAGCGTTCAGCAAGTTTGTAGAACGTTTCGTTTGTGTGTGCGTAAGTTTCTGCATCTTCAGGCTTTGCAAGGTGGACGATAAGAGGGTTGTCCATAGGTCTGCCTTTGGCTTTATATACGTTTGTAACAGCATTTTTGTCAAGTGCGTTTGCCCCGAGACCGTATACGGTTTCGGTAGGCATAACCACAAGACCGCCGTTTGATATTATATCTGCCGCCTTGGCTATATTGCTTTCAGTGGCGGAGGTAATTAAAAGTGTTTGCATTTTTTCACCTTAATATTAAGCGTTTTTGAGTCTTTCTGCCGTGTCGGCGGTGATAAGCGCATCTATCATTTCGCCGATGTTTCCGTTTAGGAAGTTTTCGATAGAGAAGAGGGACATACCGATTCTGTGGTCGGTAATTCTGCCTTGAGGATAGTTGTAGGTGCGTATTTTTTCGCTTCTGTCGCCCGTGCCTACCATACTCTTTCTTGCAGATGCTATTTTTTCGTTTTGTTCGGTTTGCTTCATATCAAAAAGCTTTGTACGGAGAAGCTTCATAGCTTTATCTCTGTTTTTGAACTGTGAACGTTCTTCCTGACATTCGATTACTATACCGGTAGGAAGATGCGTAAGTCTGACTGCAGATTCGGTTTTGTTTATGTGCTGACCACCCGCACCGCTGCTCTTGCATGATTCTATTTTAAGGTCTGCAGGATTGATTTCGATTTCAACTTCTTCGGCTTCGGGAAGTACTGCGACTGTAACGGTGGAAGTGTGGATTCTGCCAGAAGTTTCGGTTTCGGGTACGCGCTGTACGCGGTGAACGCCGCTTTCAAATTTCAGTTTACTGAATGCGCCCTCGCCCTCAACCATAAAGGATATTTCTCTGAAACCGCCAAGTCCCGTTTCATTTGAGCTGATAACCTCGGTTTTATAACCTGCGCTTTCTGCGTACATAGAATACATACGGTAGAGAACACCTGCGAAAAGCGCAGCTTCTTCGCCGCCCGCACCCGCTCTTATTTCGACGATAACGTTTTTGTCATCGTCGGGATCGCGGGGGAGAAGTAATATTTTCAGTTCATCTGTACATTTTTGCATATCAAGTTTGCCTTGCTTGTATTCTTCTTCGCAAAGAGCTTTAAATTCGGGATCAAGCTGTTCTTTCATCATTTCTTCGCTTTCAAGAACGGCAGACTCCGCTTTTTTGTATTCGCGGAACTTTTCGACTATGGGGGTAAGGGTTTTGTGTTCGCGCATAAGTTTTTTATATTCTTCTTGGTTTGATACCGTTTCAGGCTTTTCAAGCTCGGAAAGGATGTTTTCGTACTTTTCTTCAATTTTCTGTAGCTTTGCTATCATTATATTTTACTCCATACTGTTTACTTAAAAAGTTGGTTATAGATTGTTTTTACTTGTTTTGAAATATCGTCAATCGAACCTTCGTTACGAATAACGAAATTGGCTTTTTGGGTGTAAAAGTCATCGTTCCATTGTTTGCTTAAACGAAGTTCAATAGCCTCAAGAGGTATATTGTCGCGAACAAGCAGTCTCTCTATGCGCTTTTCTCTGGGGGCTGTAACAGCGATGATAACGTCGCACTCTTTGTCGAATGAGCTTTCGAAAAGCAGAGGTGCATCGACTATAGCTGCTATATGCTCCTGTGCACGCTGTGTGTCGAGCCAAGCACGGACTTCGTTCAATATATAATAATGAGTTATTTTGTTTAGGATTGCATGTTTATCTTTGTCAGCGAATGCGATTGATGCAAGTTGCTTTCTGTTGAGTGTGCCATCTTCGTTGAGAATAATTTCACCAAAATTTGAGACTAGGTCGTTAAGGCAAGGTTTACCCTTGTCGCAGACCTGACGTGCAGTTTGGTCTGTGTCGATGGAATTGATATTGTACTTTAAAAATTCTTGGCAGACACAGCCTTTACCGACACCGCTTCCGCCCGTTAACCCAATGACGATCATAAGAATACCCCAAAATATAGCATTATTCTAATATTATACATAATTTTTTGGAATAATACAAGAGCAAATTTAAAAAATGTCTTTTTGATAGTTAACAATATATAATAAAAAGAGTAGGAAACGAGTGAGTTTTTGGGTAAAAAAACGAAAAGAAAAAAAGTTTAAAAAAATTGAAAAAAGGTGTTGACAAATAAAAGACACTGTGCTATAATAGTCCACGCCGCATAGATGGGAGCATAGCTCAGCTGGGAGAGCATCTGCCTTACAAGCAGAGGGTCATAGGTTCGAGCCCTATTGTTCCCACCAATGGCCTGGTAGTTCAGTTGGTTAGAACGCTAGCCTGTCACGCTAGAGGTCGTGGGTTCGAGTCCCATCCAGGTCGCCATATGCGGCAAATTATTTGCCTCTGTAGCTCAGTTGGTAGAGCAGAGGACTGAAAATCCTCGTGTCGTTGGTTCGATTCCGACCGGAGGCACCATCAAAGAGAAGTGAAAACTTCTCTTTGATTATATGCGGATTTAGCTCATTTGGTAGAGCGCGACCTTGCCAAGGTCGAGGTGGCGGGTTCGAGCCCCGTAATCCGCTCCATAAAAAACAACTGCGAGTAAATCTGTTGAAAAACAGATTTATTTGTCGGTTTATATATGCGCAGAAAATAATTTGCAGAGATGTTGGGTAAATGATTTTACTTATGGTACTTTAGCGAGTAGCGAACGGAACACCGTTTGCATAATATGTTAGAGGAAAGGGTAAAAGAATCCGACATTGATGTAAAGTATGCGGATTTAGCTCATTTGGTAGAGCGCGACCTTGCCAAGGTCGAGGTGGCGGGTTCGAGCCCCGTAATCCGCTCCAAAAGTTTTCGGCGCTATAGCCAAGTGGTAAGGCCACGGTCTGCAAAACCGTTATTCCCCGGTTCAAATCCGGGTGGCGCCTCCAGAAAAAAGTCCTGTTCGAAAGAACAGGACTTTTTTCAACTAAATCCACCCTAACGGGTGGGTGAAATATTGCTTCGCAATGTGAAATTCTCGCTTCGCTCGAGTGAAATCGCTGCGGCGGTGGGTGGATTTAATTTCACATTTTGCGTTAGCAAAATATTTCACCAAAGGCGAAAGCCTTTGATTTTACCGTGAGCGCCAGCGAACGATTTCACTAACTCTTGCCCCTTTGCCGCTTTTATGCTATAGTACCCCCAAGACAGTGATATGGTGAAGAAAAAAGCATCAATTCTTTCATTTTATATATAAGTTAATTTTCAAATCCCCTCCAAGAAAAAAGCGCTTCTTTTGAAGCGCTTATGTTTTTTTGCTGGAAATGAAGTGAGTATTGGAAGATAAAAAATAAACAGAGGAACCGCTATTTACAAACAATGAAAATTGTGTTATAATTAATCTGAAAATTAAGTTCTATTATAGCAGATATAGCGCATCCACCGAAGCGGATGTTCACATAGGCAAACCCCAAAGGAGATTTATAATGCTTACCCCGAATATATTTAAGGAAAATAAAATCAACCTGAAGAAAACACATTCTATGCAGTTCAGTTTTTTGGCAACTGTTATATTTGCAATGCTTGCTATTACTGTGTTTGTTGGTTGGATAAGTATTTATGAGGTTGATAATTACATTCAAAGACAAGCAGAAGAGTTTGTTGAGGTTACCGGCGACAACGAAGTAGCTCAAATAAACGCAAGTTTGAGTAATATGGAAAAGTCGGTAAAAATTATGGAGAGCTACTTGATGGATTTTTTTGTGAGCGAGTCTGACGTTGAGAATCGAGCTTTACAAGAAAAGGTTATAAAAAGTGCCGATAAAATGTTTGGAGACGTTATCAAACACACCAGTACAAGAGGAGCTATTGCTTATTATTTTAGGTTTGATCCTTCAATATCTGATGGTAAAGCGGGGTTGTTTTACAGCAAACTGAAGGGTGGCGACGAGTTCTTATCTCTTGAGCCAACTGATATAACAATTTATGAAAAAGACGATACCGAACACGTAGGATGGTTTTGGCAACCTTATGAGGCGGGAAAGCCTATTTGGATGAAGCCATACCATAATCAAAACAACGATATTTTGATGATTTCATACGTTATACCGATGTATTTTGGAGAAAAGTTTATCGGTGTTGTTGGTATGGATTTTGATTACATGGTTTTATCCGATATGGTATACGAAATTGAACTTTATGAGAACGGTTTTGCGTATTTGGAAAGCGATGGAGTTGCATTTTATAACGATAACCACGAAGTAAAAGATAAAATTAGTAATAATTCGAATAAATATTTGCGCAAATCAAAAGAGTTGGTGAACGGAATGACGCTTGTTCTTTCTGCGAACTATGATGATATACGGCAGATAAGGCGCGATATTACATTTAAGATTATGTTTGCTGTATTAGTTCTCTCGGCTTTATTTATGATCATGGCTATAATTGTAGTCAAAAAGATTGTAGGCCCGTTGAAGAAATTAACCGATGCAGCGGTTAAACTTTCAAATGGAGATTATAATGTGGAAATTGCAGACAGTAAGACGTACGAGATTAAACTTTTAAGTACGGCGTTTGAGGATATGACAACACGTTTACGCGAACGTGAAGAAGTTTTGCATCTTTTGGCTAACAGAGATTCGCTTACAGGACTTCGAAATACTACATCCTATACTGCATGGGCATCTAAAATCGATAAAAAAATAGAGGGTGAAAAATCAGAGTTTGGTGTTGTTGTGCTTGACGTAAACGACTTGAAAGAAATAAATGACAGGTATGGACATTCCGACGGAGATGAATTTATAGTAACAGCTTCTAAAATTATTTCCGATGTTTTCAAAAGAAGTCCCGTGTTCAGAATAGGTGGAGATGAGTTTTTGGTAATTCTTCAAAACAGCGATTTGAAGAATTGCGAAGAGTTGTTTGTTCAGTTTGAAACAAAGTGTGCAAATACTTTTTTGGAAAAGGGTGGTGAAAAGCTTTCCATTAGTATTGCCAGTGGTTTTGCAAAGTTTGATCCAAGTAAAGATTTGCGTTTTATGGATGTATTTAAACGTGCAGACGAAGCTATGTATGAAAACAAGAAAAAAATGAAGGGAATGCTGGTTTAAACTGTACATATATATTAAAGATAAGTTTTTTTATCCTACTAAAACGGGTTAAAAGGAGTATATCGAATGAAATTGGATCCGGAACAAATTAAGGAAATAACGTTAGGCGCAGTTAGGGTAGAGCAAACCGAGCAAGGAGTTTTTTTCTATCGTTTTACAAAAGAGCAAGAGGAGTTATATAAACTGCGTAACAAAGATTATTATACGAGAAGCTTGACAACGTCAGGGGTGAAACTTCGCTTTCGTACCGATAGCAAAACATTGTTTTTAAATGCAGAGGTTATGGCATCCGGGGGCAGAACTTATTTTTCGTTTGACGTGTTTGTGAACGGCAAAAAAATAGGCGCGATTGATAATTTTGCTAACGAAGAATTGCCGGAGGATTATACTACAGTTGTTCTTGAGCGTGGGGAGGTTTCTAAAAAATTTGATCTGGGAGCAGGTGAAAAAGAGGTTAGTGTATATTTTCCTTGGTCAAATCAAATAGTACTGAAGAATTTGGGACTTGACGATGATTCGTTTGTTGAACCTGTAAAACCAAGTAAAAAAATCCTTTGTTTTGGAGACTCAATTACTCAAGGGTATGATGCTTTATGTCCGTCGAATAAATATATTACAAAATTTGCTGAAATGCTTGGTGCCGAGGAATATAACAAGGCGATTGGCGGAGAGGTTTTCTTCCCCGAATTAGCGACTACAAAGGAAGGTTTTGAGCCCGATTATGTTACCGTTGCATACGGAACAAACGACTGGAGTATTGGTAAAAAAGAAATATTTACAATTAGATGCAAAGAGTTTTTTGAAAACCTGACAAAGAATTATCCAAACGCAAAAATTATAGCAATAACACCTATATGGCGCAAAGAAATGAATGAATTCAGACGTTTTGGCGACTTTATGAGCGTGGCTGAAATAATACAAGAGCAGACTAAAGGATTTGAGAACGTTTTTGTAGTAAAAGGCTTTGATTTTGTTCCAAAGAATGAGAGCTATTATGCTGACTTGCGTTTACACCCGAACGATAAAGGCTTTGCGATTTATTTTGAAAGTCTTGCAAAATCTGTAAAAGGTGTTTTAAACAATTAAATAAGTGAAAAATCCGAATTTTAATTTTTTTTGGCTCAAAATAGAATGCCTGTACATATAATTTGTACGGGCATTTGTGTTTTATAAATAAACGCGTTATCTATAATGATAATATAAATTATCATTTTGGTTATTTACAAATTAAAAAAAGTGTGATATTATGTAAGTATATGTTTTAATGGGATAATGTTTTTTGTCGAAAGAACAGCTATTCACTTTTAATATGGAGGTCTTAATAATGAAGGTAAGCTATTTTCCCGGATGCACGTTAAAAAATAAAGCAAAGGAACTTGACAAGTATTCGTACAAGTGTGCCGAAGTTTTGGGTGTAACGTTGGAAGAAATAGAAGAATGGCAGTGCTGTGGCGGCGTATTTTCAACCGCGAAAGATGAGATTGCAACCAAGCTCTCATCAGTAAGAGCATTGAAGGCGGCAAAGGCGAAAGAACAGCCTTTGGTTACGGTATGCTCCGGCTGTCATAACGTTATCAAGCAAACGAATTATGTTATGCAGAATGATAAGGAGTTTGCAGACAAAGTAAACAAATATATGGCAGAGGAAGAGGCATACAACGGAGAAACCGAAGTGTATAATTATCTCGAACTTCTCAGAGATGTTGTAGGCTTTGAAAAGGTAAAAGAAGCAGTTACAAATCCTCTTAAGGGCAAAAAGATTGCTGCATATTACGGATGTCTTTTGCTTAGACCGAGTTCTGTTATGAAAATGGATGATCCCGAAAACCCGAAGATAATGGAAGACCTTATATCTGCTATGGGGGCTGAACCCGTAATTTACGCGAACAGAAACGAGTGTTGCGGCGGTTACATAGCTTTGGAAGATCCTGCAGCAGCAGAAAAGAGAAGTAATGACATTATAAGAAACGCAAAGGCAATGGGGGCAGAGATGATAATAACCGCCTGCCCGCTTTGTAAGTATAATCTTATAAAAAATGGCGCGGATATTCCCGTAGTATACTTTACCGAGCTTCTTGCTGAGGCTCTCGGTGTAAAGGAGGAAAAAGATGGAGAATAAGTATTTGAAGGAGGATATAATCCGTTCGAGCGGAGTTAATCCGAAAAAGTGTATGAAGTGCGGCAAATGTACAGCGACTTGTCCTTCATTTGACGAGATGGAATATCACCCTCATCAATTCGTATATATGGTTGAGTCGGGAGATATCGAGCCTCTTCTTGAATCGAAATCGCTTTACAAATGTCTTTCGTGTTTTGCATGCGTAGACAGATGCCCCAGAGGTGTTGAACCTGCAAAACTTGTAGAGGCAGTTAAGCTGTCTGTAATAAGACAGAAGGACAGTAACCGTTTAAAAGCTGACGATATTGCGAAATATCTTGACGAGGATATTCCTCAACAGGCGATTGTCAGCGCATTCAGAAAGTACAGTAAGTAAGGAGGAAAAGAATAATGCAGAGAATAGGCGTATTTGTATGCTGGTGCGGAAGTAACATTGCAGGAACGGTTGACGTTAAAGCTGTTGCGGAAGCTTTGAAGAGTGAACCCGGTGTTGTCTTTTCCACCGAGTATCAGTATATGTGTTCTCAGGCCGGTCAGGATTTGATTAAGGATGCCGTAAAAGAACACAACTTGACGGGAATAGTAGTATGTTCCTGCTCCCCACGTATGCACGAGGCAACGTTCCGTAAGACAGCGGCAGCCGCAGGTCTTAATCCTTATATGGTTGAGATTGCGAATATCCGTGAACAGTGCTCGTGGGTACATAAAGAGATGCCTTTGGGTACTGAAAAAGCAATTATTTTGGGTAAGGCGGCGGTTGCGAAGGTTAACCTTAACGCGCCCTTAACTCCCGGACAGTCTCCCGTAACCAAGAGAGCTTTGGTTATTGGCGGCGGTATCGCGGGTATACAGACTGCCCTTGATATAGCAGACGCGGGATTCCCCGTAGACATTGTTGAGAAGAAGCCTACTATTGGCGGTAAGATGGCGCAGCTTGACAAGACTTTCCCCACCCTTGACTGTGCGGCTTGTATTTTGACACCAAAAATGGTTGATGCGGCGCAGAACGAAAATATCAGAATTTTCTCTTACAGCGAGGTTGAGGCAGTAAAGGGCTTCGTAGGTAACTTCGAGGTTAAGATTAAGAAAAAGGCAAGATACGTTGATGAAACGAAGTGTACCGGTTGTGGTGCTTGTATAGAAAAGTGTCCTCAAAAGAAGGTTCCCAACGAGTTCAATCTCGGTATGGATAACAGACGCGCGATATATATTCCTTTTGCACAGGCAGTACCGAAGGTTGCTACTATTGATGCTGACTACTGTAATATGCTCAAGAACGGCAAGTGTGGAGTATGTACGAAGTTCTGTGCTGCGGGCGCTATTGACTACAAGCAGAAAGATGAGATAATCGAAGAAAAGTACGGCGCTATCGTTGTTGCAACAGGATTTGAGCCTATATCTATGGAAAAGTTTGATGAGTTTGCATACAGTCAGTCGAAAGACGTTATTACGTCACTTGAGTTTGAAAGACTTACAAATGCTGCAGGTCCTACGGCAGGTAAACTGCTCCGTCCTTCCGACGGTAAGCACCCACACAAGATCGTATTTGTACAGTGTGTGGGTTCAAGATGCTCTTCATGCGCTGAAAAGGGCAAGGAATATTGCTCAAAGATATGCTGTATGTACACTGCAAAGCATGCAATGCTCACAAGAGATAAATATCCCGATACCGACGTAACGGTATTCTACATAGACGTAAGAACTCCCGGTAAGAACTTTGATGAGTTCCAGAGAAGAGCAGTTGAAGAATACGGTGTAAATTACGTAAAGGGTATGGTTGGTAAGGTAACCCCCGAGGGCGATAAGCTTATTGTACGAGGTTCCGACCTTATCGCAAACAAGCAGATTAAGATAGACGCTGACCTCGTAGTACTTGCGGCGGCAATTGAGCCTGACAAGACTGCAAGACCTTTGGCTACGATGCTTACGGCAAGTATGGATACGAACGACTTCTTCACCGAAGCACATCCCAAACTTCGTCCCGTAGAAAGCCCTACGGCAGGTGTGTTCCTTTCGGGAACGTGTCAGGGCCCCAAAGATATTCCCGAAACTGTATCTCAGGCAGGTGCTGCGGCGTCCAAAGTTATCGGTCTTCTTCAGAAGGATATGCTTTTGGGTAACCCCTGTGTTGCAAGCTCAAATCAGCTTATGTGTAATGGTTGTTCAAGCTGTGAAAGAGTATGTCCTTACGGCGCTATCAGTTATGAAGACAAAGAGTTCCCCGGACCCAACAGAACCGTTAAGGTAAGAAGAGTAGCAATTGTAAATCCCGCTGTATGTCAGGGTTGTGGTGCATGTACTGTTGCTTGTCCTTCGGGAGCTATGGATTTGAACGGATTTATGAATTCACAAATTATGGCGGAGGTAGACGCGATATGCAAATGAAAGAATATAAGCCTTTAATAGTAGCGTTTTGCTGTAACTGGTGTTCGTATGCGGGCGCCGACCTGGCAGGAAACAACAGACTTAACTATCCCGCTGAAGTAAAGATTGTCAGAGTGCCTTGCTCTTGCCGAGTAAACCCCATGTTTATTTTAAGAGCGTTCCAAAGAGGCGCTGACGGAGTAATAATATGCGGATGCCACCCCGGCGACTGCCACTATACTTCGGGTAACTACTACACGAGAAGACGTATGGCTGCATTATTCTCTATGCTTGATTATCTCGGTATAGAAAAAGAGCGTACACGTGTTGAGTGGGTATCAGCTGCAGAGGGTGCAAAGTTTGCGGCTACAATGAACGATTTTGTTGAAAAAGTTGTTTCCCTTGGCGAAAACAAGAGATTGGAGGACTTGAGATGCAAAAGATAACAAAAGAAATGCTTATCGAAAAGGCAACCGAGCTTATGAACAACGGTACGGTATCTTTAGTTCTCGGTTGGAAGAAGGGCGAATACGACTATGACGTAACTCCCGGTGTTTTCGAAAGTGTTGAAGAATTGAAAAATGACTTTGTTTACGGTGATTTTTCTTCGGCAAACCTTTCCAAATATCTTGTAAAGAAGACCGAAAAGCTTGAAGGCAAGATACTTGTATTTTTGAAGCCTTGCGACACGTACAGTTTTAACCAGCTTCTTACAGAGCATAGATTTGACAGAGAAAAAGTATATGCAATAGGCGTACAGTGCGACGGTATGGTTGATATTGAAAAGATAAAAAAGATTGCCGGAGACGGTATTCTTTCCGTTGACAGCAACGGCGAAGATATTGTTGTAAAGACACTTTACAATGACGGTATGACAATATCCAAGGCAGATGTTCTTGCAGAAAGATGCATAAACTGCAAGAGTAAAAAACACGTTGCTTATGATGAACTCCTCGGAGAAAGCGGCGAAGTTATCGATTCAAACCGTTTCGATGAAGTTGAAAAATTGGAAAAGCTGACTCCTGATGAAAGGTTTGCTTTCTGGCAGAACGAACTTTCAAAATGTATCAGATGTAACGCTTGCCGTGATGCTTGTCCTGCATGTACTTGCGAAAAGTGCGTGTTTGATAACCCCAATTCGGGCGTTGAGAACAAGTCTCCTGCGAATAGTTTTGAAGAAAAACTCTTCCATATTATAAGAGCGTATCACGTTGCGGGTAGATGTACTGACTGCGGCGAATGTTCAAGAGTATGTCCTCAAAATATTCCTCTCCACCTTTTGAACAGAAAGTTTATCAAAGATATAAATGAATTTTACGGCGATTATCAAGCGGGAGCAGAGGTTGGCTCACGTGCACCTCTCGTTGATTACACTTTGAATGATTTAGAGCCGGGTGAAGTTTTTGACAGGGGGGACGAAAATGCGTAAGATATCTTTAGAAAAAATTGATATGCTTTTCAAGGCAATATCAAACACTATGTCCCTTTATCTTCCCGTGGACCAGAACGACGGCAAAGCCGCATACACCAAATGGGAAGAGGGTAAAAAATGGAGCGATGCTCTTAATACTGTAAAAAGCCCTAAAGATTTCTTTTTTCCTCAAACGGAAGATATGATGGAATTCAAGGTTGAGGGCAAGAATATTGAAGTTATCGATACGAGAAAAGCATCCGAAGACTTTGTAGTATTCGGCGTAAGAGCTTGCGACGTTAAGGCGTTTGACGTACTTGACAGAGTGTTCTTGGTAGAGCCTCGTGACAGCTACTATGCTACAAAGCGTGAGCACGGTATAATTGTTGCCGTTGCTTGTACGAGACCGAGTGAGACTTGCTTCTGTTCTGCTTTCGGCATAGATGCAGCAGATCCTAAGGCTGATGTAGCCGCTTGGAAGACAGAAAATGAGCTTTACTTGCAGCCCTATACCGAAAAGGGCGAAAAACTTCTTAAACTTCTCGAAAATATAACCGAAGAGGCGACAGAAGAAAAGGTAACCGAACAGAAAGAACAGATTGCGAATATAATGAAAAAACTTCCCCTTGCCGACCTCGATACATCGAAATTCGGCGGTGGAAAGACTGATGAATTCTTCAACAGTCCTGAATGGGAAGAATTGTCCGAAAGCTGCCTTGGTTGCGGTACTTGTACCTTCGTATGCCCTACTTGCCAATGCTACGATATAAAGGACTTTAACACAGGCAAGGGTGTTATAAGATACAGATGCTGGGATTCATGTATGTATTCCGATTTTACGAGAATGGCTCACGGAAACAACAGAAACAGCCAGAAGGAACGCTTCCGTCAGAGATTTATGCATAAGCTTGTATATTACCCTGAAAATAATGAAGGATTATTTAGCTGTGTTGGTTGCGGCAGATGCGTATCAAGATGTCCTATATCAATGAATATAGTAAAAGTAATGAAGAAATTGGGAGGTAAGGAAAATGAGTAACGTTAATGAAACCCTTATTCCAAAAGTCGGCGTTATAACCGACGTAAGAATTGACACTCCCGATATTAAGACGTTCAGAGTTGTAACTCCTGATGGCAAGAAGGCGTTTGACCATATGCCCGGTCAGTGCGCTATGCTTTCAATTCCCGGTGTCGGTGAAGCGATGTTCTCAATTACATCATCACCCACCAATACGGAATATATGGAATTTTCCATAAAGAAGTGCGGTTGCGTTACCGAATGGCTTCATCAGGCAGAAGTTGGTCAGCAGATTACGATTAGAGGTCCTTACGGTAAGCCGTTCCCTGTAGATGATGCATTTGCAGGACAGAATATGCTGTTTATTGCAGGCGGCGTTGGTTTGGCTCCTCTTCGTTCTGTAATTAATTATTGCCGTCATTACAGAGACAGATACGGTTCAATCGATATCGTTTACGGTTCAAGAAGCAAAGACGACCTTCTTGATTACCAAGAGATAATCGACGAATGGTCAAAGGATGCGGGCGTAAACGTATATTTGACAATCGACCGCGAACAAGAAGGATGGGACGGACACGTTGGTTTTGTTCCCAACTACGTAAAGGAACTTGGCTTTGACACCAACAAGACAGCAGTTTTATGCGGCCCCCCAATAATGATTAAGTTTACACTTGAAGGTCTTATAGAGCTCGGTTTTAATAAAGAGCAGATATATACGACTCTTGAGCTTCGTATGAAGTGTGGTGTAGGCAAGTGCGGAAGATGTAATGTTGGTGCAAAATACGTTTGCAAAGACGGTCCTGTATTCCGCTGTGATGAACTGGGTGAATTGCCCGATGAGTATTAAAGGAGAAAATGTTATGGAAAATATGGTTAATATATTTCTGTTCGGGAAAAAATATTCTGTTCCCGAAAACTTGACAATTATGACCGCTATGGAATATGCGGGTTATGAGTTGGTACGCGGTTGTGGTTGCCGTAACGGTTTCTGCGGTGCTTGTGCTACTATCTATCGTATAAAGGGTGACAGAGAGCTTAAGGCTTGTCTTGCTTGTCAGACAAAGGTTGAAGACAATATGTACATTGCGACATTGCCTTTCTTCCCCTTGGTAAAACAGGTTTATGATGTTGAAAAGATACCTACGACAGAGGCTGTTATGATGCAGCTTTACCCCGAAATATACGCTTGTGTAGGCTGTAACGCTTGTACGAAGAGTTGTACTCAGGGACTTAACGTTATGCAGTACATAGCTTACGCGCAGAGAGGCGATTTTGAAAAGTGCGCAGACCTTTCTTTTGACTGCGTAATGTGCGGCGTATGTTCATCAAGATGTCCTGCAGGTATTTCTCATCCTCAGGTTGCGATGCTTGCAAGAAGAATTAACGGTAAGTATCTTGCTCCCGGTTGCGAACATCTTGAAAATAGAGTAAAAGAAATCAAAGATGGCGATTTCAATGAGCTTATTGAAGCTCTTATGCAGAAACCTATCGAAGAAATGAAAGAACTTTACAATACTCGTGAGATTGAGAAATAAAGGGGAGGAAGAGTAAATGTATTCAGAGAATTTTCAGAAATCCCTTGCGGCAGTAGAGGCTGCAAGAGACAAAAATATTGCTTTGGAGCCTGCAAGAATGACGGCTCAGCAGAAAGAAGACTTACTTGCGCAGTTCCATCCCGACTATAAGAAAGAAGAATTCAGCGAACTCAAGATTGGTGCAAATAAGGGCGACAGAGTTCCCCATGAACTTGCAGAAATACTTCAGGCGCACAGCAGGATTACTGCAGAAAGCGTTGACCTTGAAAATCCCGATTATGACGTAGACGTACTTGTTATCGGTGGTGGCGGTGCAGGATCTTCTGCAGCTATTGAAGCTCACGAAGCGGGCGCAAACGTTATGATAGTAACAAAACTCCGTATCGGTGATGCAAACACGATGATGGCTGAAGGGGGTATTCAGGCGGCTGATAAGCCCAACGACTCTCCCGCTATTCACTTTGTTGATGCATTTGGCGGCGGGCATTTTGCAGCTAAGAGAGAGCTTCTCAGAAAGCTCGTTTGTGATGCTCCCGAGGCTATTCAGTGGCTTTCAAAGCTCGGCGTTGAATTTGATAAAGACGCTGAAGGTAATATGATAACCACACACGGCGGTGGTACTTCAAGAAAGAGAATGCACGCTGCTAAGGACTATTCCGGTGCGGAAATTATGAGAACTCTTCGCGATGAAGTATTTAACCGTCAGATTCCCGTAGTTGACTTTACTGCGGCAATAGAGCTTATCCTTGATGATAAGGGCAACGCTGCGGGCGCAGTTCTTATGAATATGGAAACAAAAGAACTTTATGTTGCAAAGGCAAAGACTGTTGTTATTGCAACAGGCGGCGCAGGTCGTATGCACTATCAGGGCTTCCCGACCTCTAACCACTATGGTGCAACGGCAGATGGTCTTGTACTTGGTTATAGAGTTGGCGCAAACCTTAAGTATGCTGAAACGCTTCAGTATCATCCCACGGGCGCTGCATTCCCTGAACAGATTTTCGGTGCGCTTGTTACAGAAAAGGTACGTTCTTTGGGTGCTAAACTTGTTAACGCAAACGGCGAAGTATTTATGCATCCCCTTGAAACAAGAGATGTAACTGCAGCATCTGTTATCAGAGAATGTTTAGAGCGAGGCAACGGCATTGATACAGGTAACGGTCAAGCAGTATGGCTTGATACTCCCATGATTGAAAAGATTGGCGGAGAGGGCACTATTGAAGCAAGAATACCCGCTATGATGAGAATGTTTGCTCAGTACGGTATTGATATCCGTAAAGAACCTATCCTTATCTATCCCACGCTTCACTATCAGAACGGCGGTCTTGATATAGATGCAGACTGTATGACAACAAACGTTAAGAACCTCTTTGTTGCAGGCGAAGCTGTTGGCGGTATTCACGGTAAGAACAGACTTATGGGTAACTCTTTGCTTGATATAATCGTATTTGGTAGAACTGCAGGTAAGAGTGCTGCCGCTAATGCTAAAGATGCAAAGGTTGGCAAACTTACACTTGACCACATTGCAAAGTTTGAAAAAGAAATAGAAAAAGCAGGCATTGATACTGAAACAGTATCACCGAAGCTTCTTCCTAACTATACAAGAAAGAAATAAAACGAGGTATCATACAATGAATTTATTTGGTGGTGTCATTCCCGTAACAGGCATTACGTTTTTAATGTTTTGCGTGTTTGGCGTATTGTTTTTCGGATATGCTTTGGGAAGAATAACAATAAAAGGTGTTTCCTTGGGTGATGCAGGTGTATTTGTTATTGCGCTTGTATTCGGGGCTCTCTTTTACGAGTCTCTTGAAGGACAGCTTACTATTAAAGCTGCCGTAGAGGGCAAGGAAGTAGTTATTAATTTTGCTGAAAAAGCACTTGAAATTATTGAAAGCCTGGGACTTATCCTGTTCGTTACGTCGGTAGGATTTATTGCAGGACCTAAATTCTTCGGTAATATGAAGAAGAATTTTAAATCTTACGTTTTGTTAGGTTTGGTAATAATTATTTTTGGTGGTCTTTCAGCGGTTGCATGTATATTTATCGGTAAAGGAATTGGATTCGGTGCTACGATTGAAACCGCTGAAGGCTTTACAGCAATGATTGTTGGTCTACTTTCAGGTTCTCTTACATCAACACCTGCCTTTTCAGCGGCTAAAGCAACGGTTGCTCCCGAATATACAAGTCTTGTGTCTGTAGGACACGGTATTGCTTACATATTTGGCGTTATCGGCGTAGTACTCTTCGTTCAGCTTGTTCCTAAATTGACAAAAGCAGATATGGATAAAGAACGCGCTTTGATAACAAGTGTTGATGACGGTTCTTCGAAGAAGAAAGTAATAGGCAATCTTCTTAAGCTCGACGGACACGGCTTTGCTGCATTTGCACTTGCAGCGCTTGTTGGCGTATTCCTCGGCAGAATAAAGATTCCTCTTTCTGCTGCAGGTTTAAGCGGAACTTGCTTCTCGCTTACAACTACAGGCGGATGTCTCCTTTCTTCACTCGTGTTCGGTCATTTCGGCAGAATCGGCAAATTGGACGTAATGCCTTCTCAATCGACTCTCAAGCTGTTCAGAGAGCTTGGACTTGTACTCTTCCTTGTAGCAGCAGGTATTCCCGGAGGAGCAGAGTTTATTGCGAACTTTGACCCGATGTACTTTGTATACGGAGTTATTATGACAGTAATTCCTATGTTTGCAGGCTTCTTCTTTGCTAAATATGTACTTAAGCTCAGTCTCCTTAATAACCTCGGTTCTATTACTGGCGGTATGACGAGTACTCCTGCGCTTGGAACTTTGATTTCAACAGCAGGAACAGAAGACGTTGCAGCGGCTTATGCGGCTACGTACCCGATTGCTCTTATTGCAGTTGTATTGGTTTCACAGTTTATTGTAATTCTGTTCTAACCTACATAGTTAAATTTAAAGAAGCGTTCATTTTTTGAACGCTTCTTTGTATACTCATATAAAAAAGCCTCTCTTTCGATTTTTGAAAGAGAAGCTTATTTGTTTTTACTAAATCTTTTAGCGTAACCGCATTTACGGCAGAGTTCTTCTACGGCTTTTCTTTGACTAAAGCCGTTATACATATCTTTTGCCCTTTTTGAATTTAATATAGAGTCAAGGTCGGTTTCAAAGAGGTTGCCGAGTGGGATATTTCCGTCGGCATCAAGACAACAGGGAACTACCGTTCCGTCGCAAAGTATGCCTATCTGGTCGCGCAGACCGTAGCAGAATATATCGTCTGTGTTTTCTTCCGTCAGATTAATATCGGGCCAATCAAACTTTTCGGCAAATTCGAGATAGACGTAATCTGCGAGTTTTTTTCCAAAACCGTTTCTAACGTCTTTCCATTCACCTTTAAATTCTTTTTTTAGTTTTTCAATAATTGCAACGTTTTCATCTTCGCCCTCTCCCCCGATATTCCAAAGACGAAAGGCTATATAACATTTTTTCTCGGCTGCTTTTTTCGCAAAGTCAATGCAGTTTGATAAGTAGCTTTCATCTGCAAAGGCATCGTTTGCCGCAGGTGCGTGTAGCGATATGCTTATCTTATGTGGTGCGTTGTGCAATATATTATCTCCCAATTCACCCAAAAGCGAACCATTGGTGGTGATTATAGGTAGAAATCCTTTTGTTTTTGCGGTAGAAATAAAGTTTGATAGATTTGGGTGGAGCGTCGGCTCACCCATAAGATGAAAGTATAGGTATTTAATTTTTTCCTTTAATCTATCCGTAAGAAAATCAAACTCTTTTTCGCTCAAAGTACGCAAAGGTCTTTGCGTTTTATGACAGAACGAGCAAGATAGATTACAGATATTTGTTATTTCAAGATATGCTTTGTTAATCATATTTTTATATTTCCGCATCAATAAATGTAGGAGAATGGTCTGACAGGGGCAAATAGTATTCTGGGGAATAGCGCTCAAAGCGGCGTACGACAAGGTTTTCTTTGCCGTTAACTAAAATATGGTCAATTGCGCTTTCAAATGGATAGTCATAGTAATAGCTTTCAAACCCGTCGCCGAAGCAATAGTGAAGACCAGAGCTTTCATCAACGTATTCGGTTGCAATATCGTGTGCGTGAGAATAGCCGTTATTTAGAGCAGACTGAACGCATTTTGAATTATATCCCGCATTTAAGTCGCCCACTATTACGGAAGGACAGTTATATTTTTCTTGATAGCATCTTATTTTTTCAATAAGCAGATTAATCTGATATACTCTTGCTTCGTCTGAATGAGGCTGATAATTTGGTTTATTCGGCTGTGAGCTTTTCCACCAAAGATGAGTAGAAGCAAAGATAAAAAGCTTTCCGTTTTCTTTTATGCGAAAAACAGCGATGCTCCAAGACTTTGTTTTATAGTTGTTAAAGCAACCCTTGTAGCCGGGGACTTCTTCGGGATAGATTAAATAATCGGAGTCAACAAGCTCGAACTTTTCTGGGCGATAGAATATAGGTGTATCCTTACCCCAGAGAAGAGCGTATTTTAACCCTTCTTTCAAACAGCCGTTTATCAGTTTTTCTGCCATAAGAGCTGACATTTCCTGACAGCCGATAATATCGGGCAAAAGGTCTTTATATACTCTTACAAATCCCTTATAACGAGCTTCTGCAGAGCAGTCAAGCCCTTTAGACTCCCATTCGGGACGGTTGTTGTCATTTTTCCAAAGGTTGTGGGACATAAGTCTTATTTTGCACTTATTCATAATTATTCTCTCCAATCAAAAGTGTTGCTAATGTAATAAGTATTATAAATCAACAACTACAGGTTCGTGATTAATATGGGGGAGATATTTTTCAAGAATATCCGAGGTTTTGATTTTAAGCGTAGAGGTATTTATGCAAGGGTGGCAACGTACGAATTCACTTTCGTATATTTCTCTGTCGAGAAGAAGCTGAACTTCGATATTTTTATCGTTTGCAAGGCCCATAATGGATACAGAACCCGGTGTTATGTCAAGATATTCAAGCATCTTTTCTGCAGGGGCAAAAGAAAGACGCGCACTTCCGATCTGTTGGGAAAGGTCTTTTGTTTTAAAGGGCTTTTTACCGGGCATCATGAGCATATAGAATTTTGTCATTTGTCTGTTGCACAAAAAGAGGTTTTTGCATATATCAACTCCGATAACCTTTTCTACCTCTTCACAGTCCTCTATAGTATCGGCAGCGTCGTGGTCTGCTCTTTCATATTTGATACCGAGCGAGTCGAGAAGGTCGTACACTCTGACCTCTTTTTCGAGTCTTTCGGATATATTTTCGGGCCTGCCCTTATAAAGTGTTGAATCAACGTAAAATGTCTTTGTTTCCATAAAGTAATCCTCTCATATATATTACCAATATTTATATTTTTTTCTTTTTAAAAATAAGAATACAACGGTTACGGCAACGGCAAGTACTTCTGCGACGATAAGTGAATACCATATACCGTCAGTGTCAAACAATAAAGGAAGAATTAATATAGCTGCAACCTGAAAAACGAGGGTACGCAGAAATGAAATAACAGCCGATGTTAATCCGTCGTTTAATGCGGTAAAGAAAGACGAGCCGAATATGGCAAATCCCGCAAACAAAAACGAGAACGAATAGATAACAAAACTGTGACGAGTAAGCTCAAGCAATTCCTTATCATATCCTACGTACAAAAGCGACAGCGGTTTTGCGAGGACTTCGCCGAGAATTACCATAAGAACCGAGCTGATTATTATAATCAATATGCTTTTTTTTAGTAAGTTTTTAAGTTCTGCATGGTTTTTAGCACCGAAATGAAAGCTAATAACCGGTGCCGTTCCGACCGAGTAACCTATAAAGACAGCAATAAAAATCATACTTACGTACATCAGTACGCCGTAGGCGGAAACACCGTTTTCCCCCGCATATTTGAGCAATTGAATATTATACAGCATACATACGAGCGACATGGAGAGATTGGACATTAATTCCGATGAGCCGTTCGTAAAGGTTTTTATAAGAGTTCTGCTGTCAAACAGAGTTGACGAAAGTTTAAGAAGACTCGAGTTTTTTCTGCCGAAATAAATAAGAGGAATAACCCCGCCGACAACTTGTGCTAATGCAGTAGCAATAGCCGCACCCGCCAATCCCCAATTAAAAATAGCGATAAACAGCCAGTCGAGTACCATATTTGTAACGCCTGAAGCTATCGTTGCCCAAAGTCCAAGTTTTGGCTTTTCTGCCGTTATAAATAGACTTTGAAATTCGAATTGCAAAACGAAAAATGGGAGAGCTATAAGAATTATCGTTCCGTAAATAACGCATAGATCAATCATTTCCCCTTGTGCGCCAAGCAAAGAAGAAATTGGCCTTATAAAAACAATTCCAATGATAGATAAGATTATGGCTAATACTATAGAGGTATAAACAATAAGCGAGAACTGCATATTTGCTTTTTTTGGTTGTTTTTGCCCTAAAGTTTTTGCGATAAGGGCGCTTCCGCCGGCGCCGAACATAAAGCCGACAGAGCTCATTATCATGATAAAAGGATAGATGAGGTTAAGGGCGGCGAATGGTGTTTTGCCTATATAATTAGAAACGAAATAGCCATCAACAACGCTGTAGATAGAAGTAAAAATCATCATCATTATAGGTGGCATAGTAAATAGAAACAGTTTTTTATACGTAAAGTGGTCCGAAAGCTGTATATTCATTAAAAACTCCGTAATTTACAAGCATTAACAAATATTATACTACATAACAGCGGTAAATTCAAGAAGCTGGAAGTATTTTGTTTTGTATAGATGGGGATTAACACTATATTGTTGACAAATCAACAATGTTTGTGTATAATATAAAATAGAAAAGTAAAAATTTGGTAACAAGGATTAAGAGTTATGAAAAAAGTTAAGATAGTAGCCGATTCATCGGCGGATTTGTTGGTTTTTGAAGAGATAGCGTTTGACAATGCACCGTTAAAGATTATAACAACTGAAAAAGTTTATACAGATGATTCAAACCTTGACGTAAGACAAATGGTTGACGATTTACAGCAATACAAAGGCAAGTCGTCTACTTCTTGTCCGAATACAGAGGATTATTTAAAGTGCTTTGGTGACGCTGATGAAATATATTGTATAACAATTACAGCTACTCTTTCGGGCAGTTATAATTCCGCTTGTCTTGCGAAGAAGCAATATGAGGAAGCTTATCCCGATAAAAAGGTGCACGTTATTAATTCTCTTTCAACGGGGCCTGAAATGTATTTGATAATCGAAAAGATATCCGAATTAGTTAGGGCTGAAACGGAATTTGATGAAATATGTCAAGAGATTGACAATTATATGAAGCACACAGGCTTGTTGTTTATGTTGCAGTCAATGAAGAATCTTGCGAACAACGGAAGAGTAAGCCATATTGCTGCCAAAATGGCAGGTGTGCTTGGAATACGTGCACTTGGAAAAGCGAGTGATAGAGGTGACCTTGAGATGCTTGAAAAATGCAGGGGCGAAAAAAGAGCTCTTGATTCAATAATCGAGCAATTGAAAAAGTTGGGGTACAAGGGCGGAAAAGTGCGAATAGCCCATTGCTTCAACGAAGAATTTGCAAATAAGGTTCAGGATAGCCTAAAGGCTGAATTTGAGAAAATTGACGTTAAGCTTTATAATTGCCGAGGTCTTTGCAGTTTTTACGCAGAGCTTGGCGGTTTGCTTATCGGTTTTGAAAAGATATAACCTTTCGCACAAACTAACGTCAGTATAAAAGTTTTGATGGAGTCAAGAGGGCACTTTTTCAAAAGTGCGCCTCTTGTCAAGGGTTCGGGAGCGAAGCTCCTGACCGTCCGTTGCTTCTAAAAAAACCTTGCTCAAGCAAGGTTTTTCTTTTTCTTTTCTTATACCATCTTGACAAAAGTCATGGAATTGTTTATAATAACGAGTGTAATATAACGCGTGTTATTTATAGAAAGAGGTATAATATGCCCCCAAAAGTAAAGTTTACAAAAGAGCAGATAGCTGAAACCGCTTACAATATGGTAAAAAAGTTTGGAATAGATATACTTTCAGCAAGAAATCTTGCATCAGAGCTTGGTGTATCGACAGCCCCCATATTTACTGCATTTAAGAATATAGAAGAGGTACAGGATGCTGTCAAAGAAAGGGCGAAGACAGAATACCGAGCGTATATAGAAGAGGGACTTAAGCACGATATTCCATTCAAGGGCGCGGGGTTAAAGTATGTAGAATTTGCAAAGAACGAACCTGAACTTTTTAAGCTTTTGTTTATGGGTGGAGATGATTTTGATAGCATACCGCATTACCACCCCGGAAAAGATATAAGCGCCGAAAAGGTTTTGGCGGTAGTTGAGTCAAATTATGCCGAAAGCAGAGAAAGCGCAATGAGACTGTATAATCATCTGTCTGTATATATGCATGGGTTTGCGGTAATGTTTGCACAAGGGAACAGTATGTTTACTATGGACGACGTTAGCCGAATGATGTCCGAAGTATTTAAGGCTTTGAGCGCCAAGGAGAAAAATATATGAAGAATATTATTGAAATAACCGACCTTTACAAATCATTTGGCGATGTAAAGGCTGTAAATGACCTCTCATTTTGTGTAAAGACAGGAGAGTTATTTGCTTTTCTTGGTGAAAACGGTGCCGGAAAATCTACTACAATAGGAATTATCTGCGGTCAGCTTGAAAAGGATAACGGAAAAGTAATTATTGACGGAAACGATATTGACAAGAATATTGACAAAGTAAAGAACGAAATAGGTGTTGTATTCCAGAATTCCGTTCTTGATAAGTCGCTGACAGTAAAAGATAATCTTGAATTTAAGGCGGCGCTTTACGGTATATACGGTGATGCTTTTGAAGAAAGACTGAAAGAGGTCGCCAAAATGCTTGATTTTTCGGATATTCTGAACAGAACGGTAGGCAAACTTTCAGGTGGACAGAGAAGAAGGATAGATATAGCGAGGGCGCTTTTCCATAGGCCTAAATTGCTTATACTTGACGAACCGACGACGGGACTTGACCCGCAGACGAGGAAAACGTTGTGGAACGTTATAAGCGAATTAAGAAAAAACGAAAATTTGACGGTGTTTCTTACAACGCATTATATGGAAGAGGCGGCAGAAGCAGATTACGTTGTGATACTCGATTCGGGTAAGCTTATTGCCGAGGGAACACCGCTTGAGTTAAAGAATAAATTTACAAGCGACTATATAACTCTCTATAACACCGCCGAAGAAACGGTAAAGAGTATGGGAGTTACATACGAGCCCATAAAAGATGCATTTAAAATACAAATTTCGAATACAGAAAAGGCAACAGAGCTTATAACCCAATATCCATCTGTTTTCAAAGATTATGAAATAACCAAGGGCAAAATGGACGACGTATTTTTGTCTGCAACGGGAAAGAAGCTTGAAGGAGGAAATGAAAAATGAATATGTTATTTTCTCTGATAAAACGAAATACGAAACTTTTTTTCAAGGATAAGGGTATGTTTCTTACTTCTCTTATAACACCTTGTATCCTATTGGTGCTTTACGCGACTTTTTTGGGGAAGGTATACCGAGACAGCTTTATAATGGGACTTCCCGAGGGAGTAGAACTTGCCGAAAAGCTGCTGAACGGTGCGGTAGGTGGTCAGCTTATTTCTTCAATATTAGCCGTTTCTTGTGTAACTGTTGCGTTTTGCTCGAATATGCTTATGGTACAGGATAAAGCAAACGGCAGTATAAAGGATTTTACCGTATCCCCCGTAAAAAGAACAACATTGTCGTTGAGCTATTATTTTGGGACGCTTATATCCACCCTTTTGATATGCTTTACAGCAACGGCAGTTTGCCTTGCATACATTGGTGTAACAGGTTGGTATTTGTCATTCTTCGACGTTGTAGTTCTTTTGTTTGACGTATTTTTGCTTGTATTGTTTGGTACTGCTCTGTCAAGTATAATAAACTTTTTTCTGTCAACCCAAGGGCAGATATCTGCGGTAGGCTCTATGATAAGCTCGGGTTACGGTTTTATCTGTGGGGCGTATATGCCTATTTCGCAGTTTCCCGAGGTTTTGCAAAAGGTTATATCATTTTTGCCCGGAACATACGGCACGTCTATTATAAGAAATGCGGCTATGAGGGGCGTTTTCGCCGAAATGAGTAATGAGGGAGTACCCGATTTTGTTATAACTCAAATGAAAGACGCTATTGACTGCAATTTGTATTTCTTTGACAACAGGGTTGAACTTGGTACTATGTATACCGTGCTTGTTTGTACTACTGTAGTGCTTATTGCGATATATATAGCTATGAACATTTTGAATAAGAAGAAAGGACAATAATACACTATGAAACTTATTTTTAAGCAAAAGATGTTTTCTTGGTTCGACAGTTATGATGTGTACAGCGAATCGGGAACGACTTTATATACGGTTAAAGGTCAGCTTTCTTGGGGGCATTGTCTGAAAATATTTGATAATTCGGGGATTGAGGTCGGAACTGTAAAGCAAAAAATACTTACGTTTCTCCCGACCTTTGAAATATATATAGGCGACAAGTATCTTGGAAGTATAAAAAGAGAGTTTGCATTTTTTAAGCCAAAATATAATATAGATTTTAATGGTTGGCATGTTGAAGGCAATTTGTTTGAATGGGATTATACGATTGTTGACAAAAACGGAAAACAAGTGGCTACGGTATCAAAACAGTTGTTTAATTGGACTGATACGTACACGATTGATGTTTTAAATCCCGAAGAAGCAGTTTATGCTCTTATGCTTGTAATTGCTATTGATGCAGAAAAATGCTCAAGAGATAATTAAATGTAGGTGCCCAACGAAAATAAGGAGAGGGTAGAGTAAGGTTTACCTTGTAATAGGACTCAACTATATTTTTAGAATGGCAACTTAAGTTTCGCGTTTTGTGTAGTCGTTCATTAGGAATGGTCATAATTTAGACTGCTCCTTTTGGACGGCTTTTTGTTAGTTTATTATAAATTGTACTATATATTTTCGTTGCATATAAACTATTGTTTTTTTGAAAAATCTGTGCTACAATGAAGTTGAGCTTTTGGCGAGCTTGCTCGTTCGTGCAAAGATTTTAAATCAGCCAATAAACGATAATATACTCTTTATGATAGGGGTTATTGTCAAAAAGTTTACGAACGCATTTTAATAAGACAATAATCTCAATAATAATCAAAAGGAGAATATTATTATGGCAAACGTTGAATTTTTCAAGCAACAAGCAAAAAATCTTATGAAGGACTACAACACTAGGACTTTTATTGGAGAAAACGAATTCTTTAACTACGAGTACACCCCTAAATATTTTAGCGATATTTATACGATTGTTCGTTGTTATGGTATTAAAGAAGACGGTTCTTTTACTCTAATGAACGCACAGCACGTTGTGGCTCTTTTGGCTGGTTTTTCAAAATGGAATGAACTTATTAAGGCCTCTGAACCATTATTAGAAATTGGCAAACTTTTGTTAACACATCGTGATTCTTATGAGGTTAAGGTAGGACTTGAGGATTCATGTAAGAGAGTTTGCAGATATCACAAAAACAGGTCAGGCGACGATAAGATTTCTATTGTAGAGAATTGGAAGCTTTATGAAAAAAGCAAACTTCAAGATGCTGATGATTATACAAAATTGGAAGTTTTTAAAAAGAAGTTTTTAGAATTGGATTCTCCCAATAAAATAAAAACACAAAAATTTACTATAGATTTTCGTGATAATATTAATGCCCAAGATATGCTAATGACAATAATAAAAAAGACGAATTTATCACCAGAGGAAGCTATATTATGGTCTATAAATTCAATCAACTCTGTAAAAATACTTTCAAAAAGATGGGCAAGTATCGCTGCGGATAATTGGGGGCATAATAATCCTCATGGAAAAAAAGAAACACTTGAGAAACCATTAATAGAGGTTTCATTGAACAAATATCAGATTTCTCTTTTAGAAGTAGTCATGAAAAATGAAAAAGTATCACTTGAAGTGGCTGTTCAATGTTTTATGATTTTTACGTTAGAATCATTAGGTTATCATATTTAATTGTCTGTAAGTATAAGCGGGACTTGACAAGGTTCCGCTTATATGATACAATACATTTAACATTTAGGTTAAATGTTAAAGGAGTGATAGCTTTTGTCGATACAAAATACACTTAAGGCGCTTTCCGACCCTATACGTCGTGAAATCTTGAACCTTTTAAAAAAGGGGAGAATGTCGGCGGGGGATATAGTCGATAATTTTGACGTAACGGGCGCGTCAATATCAAGGCATCTTTCGGTGCTGAAAGATGCAGATTTAATAAGAGATACCCGAGAGGGAAAATTTATTTTTTATGAGCTTAATACCTCGGTACTCGAGGACGTTATGCTTTGGATAACAGATTTGAAGGGAGTGGATAATAATGATTAAGAGATACAAAACTATGCTTATTATAACGTCGATAGTGGTTTTGTTACCCATAATTTTTGGAGTAATAAAGTGGAATGACCTATCCGCAACATTTGCAACACATTGGGGCGTAAACGGGGAGGCAGACGGTTATTCAGGTAAGGCGCTTACAGTTTTCGGTTTTCCTATTATACTTCTTGCATTTCATTGGTTGTGTGTTTTTATGTCGGAAAAGGATAAGAGAGGTAACAGCCAAAACAAAAGGCTTATGAATATTGTTTTATGGATAATTCCTATTACATCGCTGTTTGCAAACGGTATTATATATATGGGGGCAATGGGAAAAGAAATTGAGCCGACCGGTACTGTTTCGGTTCTTTTTGGTGTACTTTTTATTGTTATCGGAAACTATCTGCCGAAGTGCAGACAGAGTTTTACGATGGGCATAAAAATAAAATGGACTCTCGCTAACGAAGAAAACTGGAATGCTACACACAGGGTTGCGGGAAAACTATGGGTAGTAGGCGGAATTGTTATTTTGTTCGGTATACTTTTGCCCTTTGAGGCGGCTATGATAGCAATGCTTGGTATTATATTTGTTATGGTTTTAGTACCTGTTATTTACTCTGGGGTATATTATAAAAAGCAGGTGGAAGAGGGGAGAGCTGACAGACATCCCGTTATAGAAGTAGAAAAGTGGCATAAGAATGCAAAAAAAGGAACGATTGTGGGAATAATAATTCTTTTTGCAGTTTTGTACTTTGTTATTGTAGGTGCCGGATTTGAGGCTGAATTCGGTGATGAATCATTTACCGTTAATGCGACGGGGTGGAGTGATTTGACCGTAGAATACTCGGCTGTTGAAAAAGTTGAATACAGAGAGGATTTTGACATAGGCAGAAGAATAAGCGGATTTGGTTCTCCTACTTTGTCGCTCGGTTTGTTTAAAAACAAGGAATTTGGCACGTATACGGTATTTGCTTACAATAACGCCAAAGCTTTTGTACTTGTAAAATCCGATGGCAAGGTGCTTGTGTTTGCAGATAAAGATACGGAAGTTACAAAGGATTTTTACGAAAAACTGACCGAAAAAACAGGAAGTGAAAACAATGAAAGCAATTGAAATAAAAGATTTGACGAAATTTTACGGCAAATCGAGAGGTATAACCAACGTAAATTTAGCCGTCGAAGAGGGTGAGTTCTTCGGCTTCATCGGACCTAACGGGGCAGGAAAAAGCACTACCATACGTACGCTTTTAGGACTTATATCCGCTACCTCGGGAAGTGCTTCAATATTTGGCAAGGATATAGTAAAAAACAAAACCGAGATATTGGCAAACGTTGGATATTTGCCGTCGGAAACTATGTTTTACAGCGGTATGAAGGTAAAGGATATTTTGAAACTTTCGGAGAGGCTTCGCGGAATCGACTGCAAAAAAGAGGCTGAAGAACTTTGCGAAAGGCTTGAACTTGACGTAAACAAAAAGGTCAACGAGTTATCCTTAGGTAACCGTAAAAAGCTTGGAATCGTATGCGCTATGCAGCATAAGCCAAAGCTATATATTCTTGACGAGCCTACAAGCGGACTTGATCCGTTGATCCAGAAAGAGTTTTACGATATTTTGACAAAGAGAAATAAAGAAGGGGCTACGGTGTTTTTGTCATCTCATGTGCTTTCGGAGGTAGGTAAATACTGTAAGAGGGCAGCCGTTATAAGAGATGGCAAGATTCTTGCGTGTGATAGTATTGAAAAATTGGGACATACCGACGTGAAGCGCGTTGTGTTGCGCGGAACGAAAGAATTTGTTTCAAACGAAGATATTATTGATATTAAGCAAGGAAACGAAACGGTTAGCTTCTTATACAAGGGAAGCGCAAAAGAATTAACGACTCTCTTATATAAGCTTGATTTTGAGGACTTTACGGTATCGGATATTGATTTGGAAGAGGGCTTTATGCACTTCTACGCAAAGGAGGATAAAGAATAATGATTCTGTTTTTTCACGAGATGAAGAAGAATAGACTTTCACTTCTTATATGGTCTGTTGTAATTGCATTTATGCTTTCGATAAGTATTATGATATATCCTGAAATGGAAAGTCAAATGTCAGAGATGAGCGATATGTTTGCTGATATGGGAAACTTTACGCAGGCATTTGGTATGGATCAGCTTAATTTTGGCGAATTTATGGGATATTTCGGCATAGAGTGCGGAAATGTTCTGGGACTTGGTGGCGCTTTATTTGCAGCATTGTCAGGGATTTCCGCTTTGGCAAAGGAAGAAAAGGACAGAACGGCGGAGTTTTTGCTTTCACACCCCGTTTCGAGAATAAAAATAACCCTTCAAAAGCTTTTGTCTGTTTTCTGCCAGATAGTTTTGCTGAATTTAGTTGTAGTGGTCGCGGCGGTTTTGTGTATAGCCGTAATTGACGTTGAGTTAGATGTTGGCAATATCGCTTTGATATTCTTGTCATATCTTTTGCTCCAGCTTGAAATAGGTGCGATAACTTTTGGGATTTCGGCGTTTTTGAAGGGCAACGGACTTGGTATAGGTTTAGGTTTAGCGATGTTATTTTACTTTGCAAATATTATTTCAAACCTTACCGAAGAAGCGAAGTTTTTGAAATATATAACACCGTTCGGTTATGCTGACAGCGCTCAAATTATAGGTGACGGTGCGCTGAAATGGGAATATCTTGCCGTAGGTTTAGCGATAGGAGTTGTAAGTTTAATTATAGGCTTTTATAATTATAATAAAAAAGATATTTCATAATAAAGGCTCGCCCTACGATAGCTGTCGCACAGCGAATGAGAGGGAATTTTTAATATATGAGAAAGAGTGCGTAGGCAATTAATAATGCCTACGCACTCTATTGTTTTAGTTTCTTTCTGTATTCAGACGGAGAAAGTCCCGTATGCTTTTTGAAGAGTCGGCTGAAATAGAGTGGGTTGTCATATCCTACAGCCGAAGAGATTTGAGCTATATTATATTTTTTGTTTTCGAGCATATTCATAGCGTTGGTCAAACGGAGATTTACTATATATTGCATAGGCGTTGTTTTTGTAAGCTGCTTGAAGTTTTGTATAAACCAACAAGGCGTCATAAGGTGCTGTTCCGCGTAGTCTTCGATAATGATAGGCTTGTTGTAGTTTTCGTTGAAATAATGTATGGAGTTTTCTATCTCGTCAAGGACTTGAGAACCCGCGGTTTTGCTCTCTGTTAAATGCCTGTTTATCATAAGCAAAAGCGTTCTTATATTGAGAGAAAGAAGGTCCTTGAAGTTTGTTCTTCGCAATTGAAGCTCACGTATCATTTGCCCGAATATATAAGCATAATCTTGTGAACTGCCTGTATAGAAAAGATTTTCTCCTTTTGAAAATTGGTAATAGTCAAGCAAACGTTCAACGTCATATCCCGTAAAATGTACCCAATATGTTTCGGGCTTGTCGGAAGCATAAATATCGTATTTCTGCGCTTCACTCGGTCGAAAAAGAACAAAATTGCCTTTTGATATTATTTTTTCTTTTCCGCCGAAGAAAAAGTGCGCTTTGCCTGATGCTACGTAATATAATTGATAATCTCCTCTGCCTTGAGGGCGGTCTGTTTCATATACGTAACTTTTGTGCATACGGTAATTTCCCGCTGCGGTAACTAACAAGGGAGTAGTTGTGTCAACGATGTCCTCGTGTGGTACACCAAGGTATGCGGCATTTGCAAACATATATTACCTCCTGAATGACTTTATATAATATTATATATGATAATAACGGGTTTTTCAAGAAAAAATTTAATTTTGTTTATATTTACTTGAATAATGTTTATTTTTTATACTTAAACAGTGTGGTAAAATATGTTTAGGTTAATATTTAAAAAAAGGAGCGATTATATGATTTACGAAAAGGTGCAGACACTTATAGAATATGGTAAGAGAAACGAACTAATCGCCGTAGAAGATGAATTTGTAGTAAGAAACCTTTTGCTTGATGTTTTGAAACTTGATGATTGGCAAGATTGCAAGGGGAACGAAAACGCAGACGATATAGACGAGATACTTATGCCGCTTATCGATTATGCCGCAGAAAAGGGCATAATTGAAGATACGGCAAATTCAAGAGACCTTTTTGATACGAAGCTTATGGGAGTATTTACCCCAATGCCGAGAGAGGTTAACAGAGAATTCAGAGCAAGATACGAGGAGTCGCCAAAGAAAGCAACCGAATGGTATTTTGATTTCAGCAAGAAGTTAAATTACGTACGCGCAGGCAGAATAGCAAAAGACTTGAAGTGGACATACGATTGCGAATTCGGTACACTTGATATAACGATAAACTGCTCGAAGCCCGAAAAAGACCCAAGAGATATAGCGGCGGCAAAATTGCAAAAGGCAGCAAGTTATCCGAAGTGTCAGCTTTGCGCTGAAAATGCAGGATATGCGGGCAGAGTTAACCACCCCGCAAGACAGAACCTCAGACCTGTTAATATTACTGTAGACGGTAAGGATTGGCAACTGCAGTATTCGCCTTACGGCTACTATAATGAGCATTGTATCGTATTTAACCTTGAGCATATTCCTATGGTGATTGACGAAACTGTTTTTGAAAAGCTGTTTGATATAATTGATTATTTGCCTCACTATTTCGTAGGTTCAAACGCAGACCTCCCCATAGTTGGCGGTTCGATACTCAGCCACGAGCATTTCCAGGGCGGTAAATACACATTCGCTATGGAGACATCGCCTATAGAGACGGAATTTAAGATAGACAGCTATCCCGATGTAGAAGCGGGTATTGTAAAGTGGCCGATGTCTGTTATAAGACTTGCTTCCAAGGATAGAAAGCAGTTATCTGAATGTTGTAATTACGTGCTTGTAAACTGGAGAAAATACAGCGATGCTGACGCTGTTATATTTGCCGAGACAGATGGTACACCGCACAATACAATAACTCCTATTGCAAGGAAGCGTGAGGATATGTACGAATGCGACCTCGTTTTGAGAAATAACCTTACGACAGAAGAAAGACCGTTTGGTTTGTATCATCCGAATTCCAAGCTTCATCACATAAAGAAAGAAAATATAGGACTTATAGAGGTTATGGGTCTTGCAGTACTTCCCTCAAGATTGTCAAAAGAGCTTGTAACTCTTGAAAAGGCAATGTTAAACGGCGAAGATTTGAATGTTACTCCCGAACTTGCGCAACACGCAGAGTGGGCAAAAGAAGTGCTTGAAAGACACCCCGAATTTTGTGAAGATAATGCAAAACATATTATTGAGCAAGAGGTTGGCGAAGTGTTCAGACAAGTGCTTTTAGATGCGGGCGTATTCAAGAGAGACGAAAACGGAAAAAATGCGTTTATGCGTTTTGTAAATTCATTGAATTAACATAATATGAAAAAGCTCCGAGTGAAAAACTCGGAGCTTTTTTGCATAAATTATGGCGCTACCTGCTGATAATATACAGTGAGGGAGTGATTATTATAAATTCTGTTTGGAGCGAGAGTACAAGAAAAACAAATTTTGAGCCGTTAAAAAAGAATATAAAAACAGACGTGCTTGTTATCGGCGGAGGAATGGCGGGGTTACTTTGCGCATATATGCTAAAACAGAACGGCATTGACTGCGTATTGGTTGAAGCGAAACAAATATGTCAGGGGATAACAAAGAATACTACAGCGAAGATAACCGTACAGCACGGCTTGATATATGACAAGCTTACAAATCAATTCGGCGAAAGGAAAGCAAGGCTTTATTACGAGGCGCAAAGCAAAGCGTTTGATGAATATGCAAAGCTTTGTCAAAAAATTGACTGTGATTATGAAACAAAAGACTCTTTTGTATATTCGATTGATGATAAGATAAAGTTAAGAAAAGAAGTGTCAGCGTTAAAAAGAATAGGCGTGGATTCCATCTTTTGCGATAGTACCGAGCTTCCTTTTTCTGTAGCGGGGGCAGTTTGTATAAAGAACCAAGCGCAATTTAACCCGTTACGTTTTGCGTATGAAATAGCGAAAGGACTGCCGATTTATGAGAATACAAAGGTTAGAGAACTTATGCCGAATAAGGCTATAACGCAGTACGGTGAAATAAGCTGCAAAAGAATAATTGTTGCGACTCATTTTCCGATGCTGAATAAGCACGGAGCGTATTTTTTGAAGTTATATCAGCATAGGTCGTACGTTATTGCACTTAAAGGTGCAAAGAACGTAAATGGGATGTACGTTGACGAAAAGGATACTGGATTATCTTTCCGCAGTTATGGGGATTTGTTATTGCTTGGCGGGGGAGCGCACCGTACAGGAAAAAACGGCGGAAACTGGCGGGAGCTTGAAGAGTTTGCGCGTAAGTACTATCCGTCGGCAAAAATAGTTAAAAAGTGGGCAACGCAGGACTGTATGAGCCTTGACGACGTACCGTATATTGGGAAGTATTCGAGAAATACCGAGGGGATATACACAGCGACCGGTTTTAATAAGTGGGGTATGACTTCATCAATGGTATCGGCTATATTACTGACCGATTTAGTACAAGAGAAAAGGAATAGATTTGAAGAATTGTTTTCGCCGTCAAGAAGTATGTTGAGACCGCAGCTTGCAGTAAACGCTTTTGAATCTGCGGTTGGACTGTTGACGCCTACTGTGCCGCGTTGTCCTCACCTTGGCTGCGCTTTGAAATACAATAGCGCGGAGCATTCGTGGGATTGTTCTTGTCATGGTTCAAGATTTACCGAAGGCGGAGAATTGATTGATAATCCTGCGACCGATGACAAAAGGTTTAGATGATATAAAACATAGCAAACAGTAAATAATTGTATATTTTTTAAAACTGTGAAGATAATAATAGTGATTAAATTTTATTTGGAGGTTACTATGTTTAAGCATGAAAAGATGTTATTTCATCCCGTTGAAGTAGAAAGAGCAAACCCGCAGTACGCCGTGTTATTGCAAGAACAGCTTGGCGGCGGAAACGGTGAAATGAAAGCGGCTATGCAGTATATGTCGCAGAGTTTTAGAGTTAAAGATCCCGAGATAAAGGATTTATTTCTCGATATTGCCGCCGAGGAGCTTTCACATATGGAGATGGTGGCGCAGACGATAAATTTGCTGAACGGACATGACGTAGATGCAACGAAGGTGCAGGCTGGCGAGGTGCAGTCGCACGTGTTGCTCGGACTTAATCCGGGACTTATTAATTCGTCTGGATATTCGTGGACGGCGGATTACGTTACTGTTACGGGCGATTTGTGCGCCGATCTTTTATCTAATATAGCGTCGGAACAGCGCGCAAAGGTGGTTTATGAATATTTGTATAGACAGATAGAGGATAAGAAGGTGCGTGAAACTATCGATTTTCTTCTTAACAGAGAAGAGGCGCACAATCAGATGTTCCGCGATGCGTTTAACAAGGTTCAGGATACAGGCTCGAATCATGATTTTGGGACAACACAGGCGGCAAAGATGTATTTTTCTTTATCCAACCCAGGACCTAACGCGTTTGCAAATAATGAGACTCATGCACCGGAATTTAAGTGATATTTAATCGTTAATAACAAGATGTGTGTACAAAAGCACACACATCTGTTGTTGGTATATGAAAACCACCAGCTAAGCTGGTGGTTCAAAAGAGGCTTTTGCCGTTGAGAAAAAATACCCCCTATGTTACAATAAAAACGGTCTAGCCAGCCGTAAGAGTAACAAAGGAGGTAATATCAATGAAGATTGATACAAGTAATAGTTTATCACATACTACATGGAATTGCAAGTACCATATAGTGTTTGCCCCGAAATATCGAAGGCAAATAATATATGGGAAAATAAAAGGAGATATAGGGAATATATTAAGAAAACTATGTGAGTGGAAAGGCGTAGAAATAATAGAAGCAGAAGCCTGTGCAGATCACATACATATGTTGGTACAAATACCACCCAAAATAAGTGTATCAAGTTTTATGGGGTATTTGAAAGGAAAAAGCAGTTTGATGATATTTGATAAGCATGCAAACTTAAAATACAGGTACGGTAATAGAGAGTTTTGGTGTAGAGGATATTATGTAGATACTGTGGGAAAGAACAAGAAGGCAATAGCAGAATACATAAGGAATCAACTACAAGAAGATTTGGCGTACGAACAAATGAGTTTAAAAGAATTAGTAGACCCGTTTACGGGTGAGCCAGTAGCAAAAAGCAAAAAATAAGCCAACCGCTTTAGCGGTAGCTTGAGACCGCTTGCGGCTGGCAGATTATTCGGTGGGCTTTCAGCCCCGCCAGTAATATGGCGTTATACGCCTGTGCAAACCACCGGCTTAGCCGGTGGTTATGATTTATTAAAAAGACTCGCATTCGTATATGAAAGTGAGCAATATGTTGCGTAGAACTTTGGGTTCTAAAAAAGTGTTATCACACACAAAAAAGATATTATTCTACCATTGTATACATTATATTGTATCAATTGACAACTTATTTGTCAATTAAAAACTGACAAAAAATTAAAAGCAAGTTTTATATGTAATTTCATAACTAATCCAATTATAAATCTAATCCTTGCTTTATTAACCATATTGGTGACAAAAAATGTGGTATTTATTCTTATTGCCATAGCATTGGAAAGCGCTGTGATTATTTTTGAGGCTTATATCTATCATAATATCATGGATGAAAACATGGTAAAATGTATTATCCTATCAGCTTTGTGTAACATTCTTTCATTTGTAATAGGATTACTCCTATCTAATTTGTTAGGTATGTTTGATCTACCTTGTAACAATTTTGATAGAATTAACGCAATATAAAGCAGAAACAAATAAGCAAGGTATTAGGAACGGAATCATAGAGAATACAGCAATAAGATATTGCTTTTTAAAATCAACTTCACGCTTTCCTCTGATTAAAACAAGAACAATACGAATTAATTCGTAATAAAGGAAACTAAGAAGAATTCCCGACATGGAAAAGGAAAAAACAAGAGATATAAAGGACATTCCCAAAAAAATAATTATTTCAAGCAACAAGGGATAAATAGGAATGCTACACCTACAACTTCTACACTTTCCCTTACATACGAGAAATGATATTATAGGTAGTTGAAGCAATGGTGGAATCTTTGAACCGCAATTATCACAAATGCATTTTGATGAGTGAATAGAAAGGCTATTACCTTTAGTTAATCGAAGAATATTGGTAGTAGCTAATCCGCCAATATTATAATAAATAAGGAATAACGCTATAATGATTACGATGTCATGTGTCATAAAAGAATATCCTTGTAACATTAAATTTTATAATAATTATAGCATTATTGAGACTTTTTTTCAACCTCTTTTGGATATTGTAATTGTGCTGGACTTTGAAATGCGTTTGTGGTATGTATTTGTGCTTGAAAGGAGTGTGATACACTATGACAACGCTTGAAGATCTGTACTACGGCAACATCAGCCCGTGCGAACGTGACATGAAGCGCGGATCGAGGATGGACAAACTGGTGAAGCTCATCTGCAAAAACGAGGAAAGCCTCATGTCCACGCTCACCGAACATCAGAAAGAAACCTTCGACAAGTTCAAGGAATGTCAAAGCGAGATATGCGAACTCACGGCTCGCCAGGCGTTTCGATGGGTTCATCTTGGCAACACGGATCATGGTCGAGGTCATGGACGGTATGGAAACGGTGGAAGAGATCTAACATCTTCTGCTGTGGGTGCGGCCCTGTGCCGCGCCCTTTACCTTTTGCAAAAAATAGTGTAAAATAGTATTGACTCTGACGTAACGTTATAGTGTATACTCATAACTGAGGTGAAGATATGAAACTACAGATCAAAGAATTTGCCGAGCTCACCGGTGTTAGCGTGCGCACACTGCATTATTACGACGAGATCGGTTTGCTGAGGCCGAGCTTTGTGGACGAGCAAAACGGATATCGGTTTTACGATGAAACATCTTTAGAACGAATGCAGGAAATCTTGTTTTACCGTGAACTGGATTTTTCTTTGAAAAGCATTGCGGAGAGCCTCGCCTCGCCGACTTACGATAAACAAAAAGTGCTTGCAGAGCAGAAGCGGTTGTTGACACTGAAGAAGGATCGGCTCACACGGCTGATCGCAGCACTGGAACAAGCAGAAAAAGGAGAAATCACAATGAGCGCATTTGAGAACAGCGAATACGAAACCGCCCGTCAGCAATACGAGGACGAGGCGAAGCAGCGGTGGGGCAACACCGAGGCATACAAGGAGAGCCAGTCGAAAACAGCCGAATATTCGAAAGATAAGTGGAACGATGTTCTTGCGGGAATGAACGGCATTTTCACAGAGTTTGCGGAATGCAAGAAGTGCGGCGAGGGTGCTGACAGTGATGCGGCACAGCGACTTGTGAAGAAACTGCAGGACTATATTACCGCGAATTTTTATAACTGTACCGATGATATTCTTGCAGGACTCGGTCAGATGTACGTTTGCGACGAAAGATTTAAAAATAACATTGACAATAACGGCACAGGTACAGCGGAAAATGTTTCCGAAGCTATTAAAATATATTGCAATAAATAAAATAAGGGCGGCTCATTGGACTGCACCAATTTATGCAGACAGCACAAAAAGGACCTATATGGTAGATTGAATTAAATTTTAAGCAATGAACTGACATCGTTTTTCAAATGGTGTCAGTTTTGTTTTTAGTTGGATACGTTGGTGGTTGTAGAAGTG
>JAZRUG010000012.1:0-44499 GCA_045652425.1 Eubacteriales bacterium | reverse complement strand
GTATTCCAAACTTGTTTCATGGAATGATTGGACACAGGATGGAATTACATGGACAGCGATAGTACCGTTTACGACGGATGCAAATTACAAGGTAGACTTTAGTTATACAGACATTGCAGGTCATAAGATTGAAAATGATTATACCAAGAAGTTTACTGTAGATAAGATTGCTCCCGGAAGCTTAAAGATTGAATATATTGAACCTTCTTTCGTTGAAAAGTTGATTGAAACCGTTACTTTCCACTTCTACAATGCGCCTGTAAAGGTTAAGATTTCTGCTACAGATGACATTGCCGGTGTATACCACTTTATGTACAGTTACGTAAAGAGCTCCGGTGTCAGCGCGGTAAATGCCGAATTGATTGATGAAGCAATTACAAACGCAGATATCACTTATGAAGGGAACAAGGCTACGGCAACGTTTGTTAATCCGAAAGCAGTGTTGACTGAAGACAATCAGTTTAGAGGTAACGTAGAGTTTACAGCATATGACCGTTGCGAAAATAACGATGATACCAAGGATGCGACTGTTGTAGTTGTTGACAATATTGCACCTCAGATTGACGTTTCGTATACCGCTAATGAGACAGAAACAAAGATTAGTTATATTGATGCTAACCTCAATGACGTTGCAGACTTTAATTATGCAATTCAGGCGGTTTATAACGGTAATGTAACTGCAACAATCACGATTGATGAAGCAAACTTCTTTGAAGGAAAAGCATATAGTGACGGCATTATTCACGAAGTAGGTATTTTGCTTACGAAAACAGATAATAACGGTGTAGTAACCAAGATTGAATATCTGCCGGCAGGCTCTGCTCAAATGTTTGCAAACGAGACTGCCAACAAGAAGAATATTGTATGGGCTCATAACAATGACATACATACCTTTAAGATTGATTATGATGAAGATGCAGACTATGTATTAACCGTTAAGTATGCCGATTTCTCAACCAATGATGCAGAAATCCAATCAAATGACGGCAAGTCCGGCGTAAAACTGTATGAATCAAAGAAAGTAACAGTTGATAAGATTGATCCTATTATTAAAGTAGAATACAGCAATACTAACGTTAAGAATACAATTGACGGTAGGAAGTATTTTGACAGTGAGCAGGTAGCAACCGTTACTGTTGTAGAGCATAACTTCCGTGCCGATGAAGTAAACGTAGATGTTGTTGCAAAGAACATTATTAATGGAGTTGTTGCTGTTGCAGACTTTGATGCGCAACTCAGAAACAGAAATAGTTGGAAGCATTATGATGAAAACGGAAATGAGGTTGCAGATGTAACCAAAGGCAATATTCACATAGCAACTATTACATATTCCGAGGATGCAAACTATACGTTTGACATTGCTTACACAGACATTGCGAAACGTGAAGCAAAGGATTACGTTGAAGATTTGTTTACAGTGGATAAGACCGTGCCTACAAATCTTACAATAACTTATAGCGAACCGAAACTTTGGGACAAGATTCTTGAAAGTATTACTTTTGGTTTCTACAATGCTCAAATGGGTGTTACCATTACTGCAGATGATATAACCACAGGTATTTATCACTTCAAGTACAGCTATATTAAGAGTGCGGGCGTAAGTGGTGTAAACGCAGAGTTGATTGATGCGGCGATTTCTGCGGCAGAAATCACATATAAGGGTGCTACCGCTACAGCAAAGTTTAGCATTCCTAAGTATGTACTTAAGAATGACAATCAGTTTAACGGTACAGTTAAGTTTACTGCTTATGACAGAGCAGAAAACAGTACAAATATGGCTGACGAAGAGAGAATCGTAGTTGACAATATTAAACCGACGTATAAGATTACATATAACGAGCCGATACAAAATGTAAACAACATTTCATACTATGCGGGGCAGATTAATGTAAGTCTTGTAATAACCGAAGCAAACTTCTATAGCAAGGATGTTAATGTATCAGTTACAAAAGACGGTGTAAATTATCCTGTTACTGTTAACTGGAAAGACGATAGTGTTGACGTTCATACAGGAACATTTACCTTGACTGAAGACGGTGATTATATTGTCAGCGTTAAGTATGCTGACCGATCCACAAACGAAATGGAATCATATGAATCCAATCGTATGACAATTGATACAAAGAAACCTGTTGTAAGTGTATCGAACGTAAAGAACAACACCGCAAACAAGGATGAAAAGTACGGATTTACTATCACGGCAACAGATACTAATATTGATATGGAATCCATAAAACCATTCCTTATTGCTGTAGTTCGTGAAGAAGATGGCAGTTATGCAACAAAGAACATATCACTTGGTGATATTCAGACAGTTGAGAACGGAAAGACATATTCATTTGTTGTTGAAAATCTTGAAGAAGATGCAGTATACACATTGTTGTGCACTTTGAAAGATATGTCAGGCAATGAAACTTCAAATATTCTTCTTTCAGACGGTGAAGAGTATGAAATGGTTAAGTTCTCAATTAACAGAAAAGGTTCAACCTTTAGTGTTAATGAAAACACCTTTAAGTTACTTGGTCAATACTATGTATACAATGTAGATTCGGATGTTGTTCTTGAAGAAATTAACGTTGACCCCATTGAGAAATATACAGTTAAATTGAACGGCAAGGAACTTGTTGAGGGTGAAGATTATACTACGACTCTTACTACCAAAGACGAAGAGTGGAGTAAACGTTCTTATGCGATTAAGAAAGAACTCTTCGAAAAAGATGGTGAGTATAGTATAATTGTTGAGTCAACCGACAAAGCAGAAACGACAGCCTTTAGTGATGTAAAGAATTTGAAGGTAGCATTTGTGGTTGACCGAGTTGCTCCTGTTCTTACGATAAGCGGTCTTGAAAACAACGGAAGATATCAGATTGATGAACAGACAGTTACAGTAATTCCTACAGATGAAGGCGGTAAACTTAATAAATTTAAGGTTGTATTGCTTGACTCACAAGGAAACGAAATTGATGTTCGATTTGAGAAATCCGGAGATGAGTTGATTAAATATCTTGAGGATAACGATGGTAAAATTACATTTACCGTTCCTGAAGGGCTTGAAAGTCAGGTAAGAATTATTTGTGATGACTGCGCAGTAAATTCTGACGGTAAAGCAAATGTATATGACAACATATTTAAGAAGGTAACCGTATCTCAAAGCGGATGGATTATCTACTATGCAAATAAACCGTTATTCTACGGCTCTATTGCAGGAGTTCTTCTCCTTATAGGTGGAACAATCTTCTTAATTGTTTACAAGAAACGTAAAAATAAATCAGAAGCTAAATAACAAAAAAACTCCCCCCGACTGAAAAAGCCGGGGGGAGATTTTTGTACTGACATTATTTAACGGTATGTGCATAAGAAAAATATAAAAACAAAAAGCCGATAGAGATTCTTTTGACTCTCATCGGCTTTTGAAATTATTCAGATTGTCTTTTTTTCATTTTTTGCCAACTTATAAAGCCATATATATCATTCAATAGAAATGCTACAAAGCAGACGGCGACCGAAATATAGTGAATATCCGTAATACTCGCCCAAACCCAGAGAACGATTAGAACAACGTCGTTTGAGGCGTATGCCAATGCAAAGAAAGGGCTTCTTCGGAATGTAAGATATACCGCAAGAAAACTTGTGGTTACGGATAGGGTACTGGGAATGATATTCGCTGTGTTAAAATACTTCAAAATGAAGTAAAATACAGCTGTTATTATAAGGGTTAGTATCCACATGAAAATATGTTCTTTTTTACTGATACTGTTTACTTTAACTTCGGCTTTGTTTTCTTTATATGGATTTTGTAGCCACGAGATTAAGGCGAATACAGCCATAGGCATCGTCATTCCGAGATATGTAATCATTTCGCCGTAGTAGGCGAAGGTGTAAGATATTATTCCGTATAACAAACTGAAAATAATCATTAATACTTGCCCGAATGGATTTCCCTTGGCATTGAAAATCAGTGAGGTAACACCGATGACAGAGGCGATTAGTGTTAAGTAATTCATTCTATCAAAAAAAAGAAAAGAAAGAATAATTAACAGTATAGAAAAAGTCCATAACCCAATTTCAAATTTTGAAAAATAATTAAAAAGCTTTCTCATAAATATACTCCAAAAAAGAAGCATCCGCATACACATCTTCTAAGACCTAACGATGTGCAAACGGATGCTATATTTGCATCTCACTACCCGGTGGCAGTTTATCTTTTAATATTATAGTATAAAAACGGTAAAAAGTCAATGTTTCATAATTTTAATAAAACGGAACATTTCATCGGGGCCCTCATCAGAATCGCACTCATTAGAATCAATCATCGATTTGCTCGGTTAAAAATATTCACACCAGAACTCGTCAATTTTAAAACCGCATTTGTTGACGTAAAAGTGGATATTGCGCTTTTCGAAATAAGGGGTGCAGGTTTCCCAAACCACAGTTTCAGGATGCAAAGCTTCAATAGCAAGCCAAGCACCATATCCAATACCTTTTGTATGCTCTTCAGGAGAAACAAAAAGAATTTCCAAATGGTTGTGGTTAGTTCTTTTATCGATTTTAAGTATCACACCTCCCACATTTCTGCCGTCTAAAACAATGCGATAGGCTTCGTTTTCAGGGGCGTCAATACAGCGTTCAATGGTTTTTCGCGAGATGATTTCACCGTCATCATCAGTGTGATTATCACGTTCGCCAAACTCCTGCATAGCACCATACTTAAATGCCCACTGGTTATCCAAAATAAATTGTTCTCTATCATTCGCAGTTAATGGTACAAGTGTAACTTTTGTGTTTTTCATATACTCCCTCCAAAAGAAAAAACTCCGGCTATTGCACATACAACAACCCGAGCTCACTCGGACACCTAATCCGGCTTTTAAGCGCTACGGCGCTCTGCCTCCGGTGACCTATTTATTAATGTTATGATACTATAAAACCATAAAAAAGTCAACAGTTTTATGCAAACCAAAGCTTAAGTATATTAAAAGCCGTTGACCATTGTTTGAATTTGTGGTATTATATTAACATATTTATGAGATAGCAAGTGGTTAATAACTATGAGTAAACTAACAGAAAGAGCAAAAAAACTAAAAACCGATATACCTGCACTGTTTTTGGCGCTTAAAGAAAGGCGAACACCTTGGTATGCAAAGATTATAGCGGCGATAGTGGTTGTGTATGCGCTGTCGCCGATTGATTTGATACCCGATTTTATACCCGTGCTTGGATATTTAGATGACGTTATTATTTTGCCTGCGCTTATTGCGTGGTGCGTTAGGTGTATACCGAGCGATGTGTTTACTGATTGCCGAAATCGTGCAGAGGGTATGTGGGGAAGTGGAAAGCCTGAAAAGTGGTACTATGCTATTCCGTTTGTTTTGATATGGTTAGCGGTTATTGCTTTAGTAATTATTGCGACTTTTTAATAGGTGAATGGTTGTGAAAACTAAAAAGGTTATTGTTATTCCTTATGACAGAGCATGGAAAGAGTATTTTAGGAAAATAAAAGAAGAAATAGAGAATGCAATAGGTGATTTGATTATCGATATTGAACATGTTGGCAGTACCTCGGTTGAGGGGATGTCAGCTAAGCCTTGTATAGATATTGATGTGATTATCAAAGATTATTCGGTATTTGATGCCGTTGTCAATAAACTTGCAGAGATTGGATATATCCACGAGGGCGATTTGGGGATTAAAGACAGAGAGGCGTTTAAATATGAAGATAAGCCCCATTTGATGAACCATCATTTGTATGTGTGTCCGCAGAACTCTGAAGAATTACATAGGCATATTACGTTTAGGGAGTATCTGCGAAGCAATCCCAATGCGGTTGAGAAATATAGTAAAGTAAAAGAAACTGCGGCGAAGCTTTATCCAAACGATATTGATAAGTATATCGAATATAAAGCGCCTTGTATTGAAGAAATGTACAGACAATGCAGTTTGAAATAGTATGCTAAATCTAATTTACAAAGGTGGAAAAATGATAAAAGAATTAATGCACGATCCGATTTTCCTTGGAATGAAGTCGGAAATAGCAACGAAGGATGATTTGCAAGTTGCACAGGATTTGCTCGATACGCTTATGGCACATAAAGAATCTTGCGTAGGTATGGCGGCGAATATGATAGGAGTAAGAAAGCGTATTATTGCATTTTTAGATGAAAGTGAAAAAACACCTAAATATACAGTTATGCTTAATCCGGAGATAATAAAAAAGGACGGCGCGTACGATACAGAGGAAAGCTGTTTGTCGCTTCTTGGCGGACCGAGAAAATGCAAACGCTATAAATCTATTAAAGTAGAGTATCAGACGCTGGATATGCAAACCCGAACGAAAAATTATAACGGCTGGACAGCGCAGATAATTCAGCACGAGGTTGACCATTGCGACGGAATATTAATTTGACTTTGTAAAAACCAAGGTGACTCACAAGATCAGGTTAACTTATTAAACGAAAAAACGCGGTATACCAATTTGGGTATACCGCGTTTTTGGGCTACAAACTTGATTTTTGATGTGTGGTACATTTTAATCAAATAAAAATCGGCAACAATCTAAAATAGATTGCTACCGATTTTGGTGCGGGTGACAGGAGTTGGTCTCGCGCGACCTACGCGCTCGGTCTTCCGCGGCTCTCAATGCTCCACCGGAGCATTGATTCACTACCGCTTCCCCTTCAACTCCTCTCCTTACACAAAACAAAAAATCGGCAACAATCCTATTGGATTGCTACCGGTTTTGGTGCAACAGAGCAATCTAAATTCGAACCAGTATTCTTATCAACCGCTATTTTTGTGTCGGTTAATGAGATTGTGCGTGTGCCATCCTTAAAATTGAAAGTGAGTAGCAGTTTATCATCGTAAACGAAAACAGCATTAACAAAGGCGTCAATTAACATTTGTCGGTGGGCTTCTTGTCGCACGTCAAGTTTGCGGAAGCGGTGCAACCAAAATGTCATAAACTCGGCAGAAATTTTGGGCTTTTCTAATTTTTCTTCTGCTATCCGAACAAGCAATTCTTCCTTTGCCGCTTCAAGTTGCGTTAATTTTTCTTGCAAGGTTTTGGAAACCATACCGCCCATAACCGCCGTAACAATATTATCAATCGCTGTTTCGGTTTGGTGTAATTGTTTTTCATACATTGGCAAAGCGGTGTTTTCTTCATCCTGCAATCTTATAAGCATTGAAACGATTGCTTCTATCATATCATCATCCATCAACATAGCCATAGTTTCGTTAACAACTAAATCTTCAATCCATTCTTTTTTAACAGATTTCTTCTTGCAATCGTTCAATTTTTTCTTAACTGCATGGCATTTATAATAGCGGTGAACTGTGCCGTTGCGGCTCGTTCCTGTCTCTCCATTCATAGAGGTACCACAATTACCGCAGAATATTTTAGTTGTCAGTAAATAGTTTTCTTTTGCTTTGTTTCGTGAGGGAGCCTTACTATTCTTTTCAAGTTTTTCTTGAACTCGTTCAAACAAATCAAGTGGAACAATGGCGGGTATTCCATCAGGTATAACTATTTCTCGATAAGAATACTCACCGATATAACGTCGGTTGGAAAGCATATGTTGAACTGCCGACCAACTCACAGGTTTACCTTTTGTATTTTTAATACCTTTTTCGTTAAGAAAGTCTTGGATTTCTTTTATAGTTTTACCATCATCGTATTTTTTGAATACTTCAAGCACATAAGGGGCAGTCAGTTCATTAACCTGAAAGTGCTGTTCCTCGTTAATTACATAACCAATGGGAAGTGTGCCGCCGTTCCACTTGCATTTACCTGCATTGACTGTTAAGCCACGAAGAACATTTTCCTTTAAATTCTCGGAATACCATTCTGCCATACCCTCAAGCATAGCTTCCGTTAATATACCTGCTGAACCCTCTGCAATATTCTCATTTGCAGAAACAACCCTAACTCCATTTTGCCTCAACTTATACTTGTTTTTTGCACTATAATAACGATTACGAGAAAAGCGGTCAAGTTTCCAAACGATTACTAAATTAAACTGTTGACGTTTGCTATCCCTAATCATCTTTTGGAACTCGGGGCGTTTGTCATTTCTGCCAGTGAGCGCTCTATCTACATAAGTTCCTATAATTGTGTAGCCGTTGCGTTCTGCAAATGCAGTGCAATCTTTAATCTGACCTTCGATAGATTCTTCTCGTTGACCACTTGATGAATATCTTGCGTAAATAACCGCTTTTATAGTTCCCATATAAAAATCCCCTTGTGATATATTACTTCTAATATACCACAAGGGGAAACTTTAGTCAATTAACTATACCATTATCTGCAAAGCGTTATGTAAATCGTGCTACTATTTTACTACTTTTGAAAATTAACTAAAAAGCCCTGAATATGACTAAAAAGAAACCGTCTCCTACATTGGAAACGGTTTCTTTGTTTGCTCGGAAAAATATAATTTATTTATATGCCTATTTTAATAACATTTATTTGATTAAAGCATACGTAAGATAAATTGTGAACAGTAAAAATCCTGAAGTTAATATGCTAAAACCTATTTTAGAACCTTTGGTTGTATTCTCTTTTTCTGTTTTGAACATTTTAATATTTGCAGATACGAGCATAATATCAAATTGTACGAAAACCATCATAAAGGCTAATATATATGGTATTTTTGCATTATAGGTATCTAATATAATAGAATTAAATCTACTAAATGGTAGACTTGTTGGTTCACAAGGCATCTCTGGAATTAAGTACATAATAATCGCGATAATAACGATAATTACCAAAACGATATAACCGATAAAACAAGGAATATTGAGTTTTAATCTATCTTTAACCTTGACATATTTAACATAATCACTTTTTTCTTGTATAAGAAGTTTGGCAAGAGAACGATTTTTAATATTTATGTATTTTCTGTTAGTGTCATTTGGATTAAATTGAGTTTTAGAATAAATTAGCATCCAATTTATAGCCACCATTAATAAAAACATTAGTAAAATAAATAAATCCATTTATTTCTCCTTATTGAATTCAAATATATCATTTAGCTACACTTGAACATTACTTATCAATTCAAAGGTTACAACCATAATAACAAAAAGTACTAAAGGTATAAACTGAATTGTGAAACCTAAAATTCGTTTTCCTTTTTTGCGAAAAATAATCGAAAGCACTATTCCTAACACAGAAGCAAAAGGCAAAGTTATGCCAATAGTAATCATAAGTTCGATAATTTTTTGAATAGTTTCGGAATACATAAACATACTATCGGCGGCAAAAAGAGAAAATATACCATATAGTGACATTGGCACATAAAGAATGGAAAGAATAATATTAAATATAAATCCTACCTTATCCAGTTTAGTGTAGTTCTCTTTTTTGGGTATAACAATACCTATAACAACGGCAATGGCAACACAAACAAGAATACCTATAAAAAACATATTAAGTCACCTGCAAATTCAAGTATATCGGTGAGTTAATTATATCATATCCCGCAATAAATAGCAATACTCTATGGGTTGCAAGCGGTTTTAATATTGGTGTTCTATATTGTTTTTGTAAAACAAAAGCAATATAGAGGGGTGCAGGGGTATGCCCTTGCCACAACGAACAAACCGCAAGGTTTGTCTAGTGTGTTAGACTTTGCTTGAAGTGTTGACACACTTACAAAGTGACGAGTGCCGAATATACGCTTTCGGCGACGAGGAAAATTTGCAAGTGTCAACGATAACGATAACCAACTGCACGTCAACTGTCGAGCGGTTGAATTATCGGTAGAGTGGCAAAACACGAAAAGCGAAAGTCTGACAAGCGCCCCCGATTGCTCAAACAAGGAGATATTTATGGCGTATTGCATTATGAGAATTGAAAAGCGTAAACGTTCCGCCCTTTACGGCTTACAAATTGAAGCAAATCGCACTTCCGAAGATTTTAAGAAAGGCAGAGATTTTGCCGCTTCGGACATAAATTGGGATTTTACCGATTTTAACATTTTTTTGGTAAAGGCAGATAATTGGGGCAAAGCCGTAACAAAAGCACTCAAAGAAGCTCAAGTCCAAGAGAGGAAAAATAGCGTTGTTGTCCTTGAGGGCTTTTATGGTGCTTCGCCCGAATGGTTTGCCGACAAGAGTTTGGACGAGATTGTGTCATACTTCAAGGATTGCCTTGCATACCACGAAAGGACTTACGGAAAGGTAATAAACGCAGTCATCCACTTTGATGAGGCAACACCGCATCTTTCTGTAGTAAGTCCAAGCATTTTGCAGAGTGATGGACAAAATCGTTTATCAGCACGTGATATTATGGGTGGTCGTGCCGACTACCGCCGTAGGCAAGATGAATTTTATGTACAAGTCGGCAAACCGCGAGGTATGGAACGAGGGGAGACACACGACCCTGAAAATATCCGAGAGCATTTATCAGTGCAAGAATACAAGAAAAATACCAATTTATTAGAGATTGAAGGTCTTGAGCAACAAGCCGAGATATTACGTAAAGAGTGCAAGAAACTCACCTTTAAAAACCAAAAACTGCAAGAAATGAACAATTTCCTTGCCGACCAAGTCGAGCAACCTTTCATACAGTATTGTATGTTTGAGTTTATCAAAAAAGCCAAAGTTCGTGGTGAAAACGGTGAGGTCAAGCACATTATAGACGGCTTTAATAGTTATATGGGTAGGAACTTTGAACAGTTGCGCGCTTCTTGGGAAGCACAGTTTGAAGCACAAGAACTTGGCGTTTTTGAGCAAGAGTACGAACCTTTGGAAAGGGAAATTGAATACGACTATGATCTTGATGACATAGAAAGAGGGTAAGGTTTTGAGCCTTACCCTTTTATGTTATTGCTAATGTTATGTGTATATCTATAGGAGAGCTTCGTCGGATCACCGATCTCCTCAGCTCTCCTTTATGTGTTTGTTATGTTTTTGTTTTGAATTGAAGTCCGCCTCAGAAAGATGCCGTTGCCGTTGCAATTTTTTGATAAGTTAACTGCAAGCCAACACGCCCACAACTCACCACAAGTTTTTTCCTCTTGTATAAGGAAAAGCAACCATCTAAGGCGAATTTAATTCGGCTTGCAGATGGTTGCGTTTTCTATCCTTTTCTGTAAGGATTTTGATAGAGGTGAAATATGAATAAGAAAAACTAATGTACTGCTATTAGCGTTTGAAAATTAAGCAGCAACGGCATCTTTTGGGCAGACTTCTCCTGTAGCACTCTGAGAAGCCGCCCAAATACATTACTGTCCGACTGTATCTTTAATAAGTTTACAACCTATTAAATCCACTACACTTTCTACACGCGCCAAGCCACACTTTTCCACGTGCGTAACCTTTCGGTATGTCTGTGCATCCCCTGCGCCCTCCATACATGAGAGCGGTGGCCATGCCCTCGCTTTTGGGATAGTTTTAACCAATGTACCGATTTTTATCGGGTTAGGCTTAATGAGGTCTATCTTCCAACTCCAACCCCTGACCAACATAGCCACGCGACAGTTAGGACGTGACTACGACGAGCACATTCTCTGAATCGGCTGTGCCAAACCGCGTTTTTATATTGGTGTCGTCATCCAATGGTAAATAATAGCTTGATGTATGTGCTACTACTTACTTTCCTTTTTTACCTAAAGGCAGGTGCAATCGGTATTTGTGCGATTGCTCACACATATAATATATACGATACAATTTTCACTAACCGCCATCCGCATATCGTTTCCCATATATTAATGTTCCAATACATAAGAAAGGAACAATTTAATATGGCAAGAAAGAAAAAGTTAATAAATAAAACAAACGTCCCTCAGTACGCAATAGAGCGCTTCGCACGTTGTGTGTTCGATGATATTCGAGCATTTTACGATAGCGAAGAAGGACAACGCGAGTTCGCCGCTTGGAAGGCAGAACAAGCCGCATTAAAAGTACATAATAAAACAGCGAGAGCTACCGATACGGCGGCTCTCGCTGTTTTTATAGACGTTTCTTTTTTCTTGGTCCTCGCGGTTTTGACTCAGGGCGTATTAACACGCCGTTACGAAAATATACATTTTCGTATTTCTCGAAATAAACAAATAATCCGAACCCGTCTCCCACAGGGAAGATTTGGTTCGGATTATATTGCTTTGGTGCGGGTGACAGGAGTTGAACCTGCACGTCGGGGACACTAGATCCTAAGTCTAGCGCGTCTGCCAATTCCGCCACACCCGCGTATCTTAAGTTAAAAGTAATAGTGAATAGTGAAAAAGTAGTAGTTTCACTAAACTCGCCTTGCTATTTTATCACACTTTTTCTTTTATGTCAAGGTAATATGACGCATCTGTTTTTACCTAATTTTAAAAAAGTCAAAAATAGACCTTGACTTTCTTTGACCTTTATGATATAATGCAATCAGAAAGAAAGTCAAAGTCAATAGAAAGGGGCTTTTAAATGCTTATATCAGATGCTATTGCAAAGTTAATTGAAGAAATGATAAATGAGGGAGAGGGCGCCGCTGAAATAAAGCGAAATGACCTTGCAGGTCAGCTCGGTTGCGTACCGAGTCAGATAAATTACGTAATTACTTCGCGTTTTACTCCCGAAAGGGGATATATTATTGAAAGCCGTCGGGGCGGCGGTGGTTACATTCGAATCATTCGGAAACAAATGGGGAAAGATGAATATCTTATGCATTTTCTCTACGCTATCGGTGATTCCATAGGCGAAAAAGAAGCAGTTGCTTTTCTCGGCAATCTTCTTGACCAAGAGGTTATCACCGAGAGGGAATACGTCTTGCTTGGCAGTTCTATTTCAAATGCTGCTTTAGGTAAATTACCCTCGCATATAAGAAATTCTGTCAGGGCTGACATCTTGCGACATATTATTTTAAGGCTTATGAAGTAAAATAAAAGGTGCTGTAATAATGGGAGCCTTCGACTGCGGCGGTATTAACCGCCTACGCTCAGGATGACTGTTGTGTTTTTATACTATGTAATTTTTTGTATTTCCGGACAGTCGAGGACGCCTGTCCCTACATTGAGATTACACAGAATAATATATGAATAAATTTTTTTGAGGGTGTGGGAAGCTTTTTTTAAAAAAGTTCCCACGAAAAAAAATAAAGTTTCAAATGGAGGTAAGTAAATATGATTTGTCAAAATTGTGGAAAATATAATGCTGAAATTTATTACAAACAAACGGTAAACGGTCAAACAAAAGAATACGCACTTTGTTCAAAATGCGCCGAACAGTTAAAAAAAGAGGGCAAACTCAATATAAAAATGCCTTCTCTGTTTGATGATTTCGAATTGGGCTTTGGTTCGGCATCTCTTTTAGGTTTAAACGACCTGTTCGGTTTGCCATACGATAACAAAATCGCAAAAATCTCTGAAAAGAAAAAATGTACGCTCTGCGCTTCAACATTTGACGACCTTGTAAGAAAAGGTAAAGTAGGTTGTGCAAAGTGTTATGAAATCTTTGAAGACGAGCTTAATACGAGTGTCGAAAGAATACACGGTAAAGCAAAGTATATGGGCAAAAAGCCTAAAAAATATAAAGCTAAAGAAACCAAAGAAGATAAAATAAAAGACTTGAAAGCGCAAATGAAGACTGCTATCAAATCGCAGGAATTTGAAAAAGCGGCGGTTCTCCGCGACGAGATTCGCGCACTTGAAAACGATAATTAAGAAAGGGGATATTTTATGGCTTGGTATAACACTGTTGGTAAAGAAAATGACGTCGTAGTCAGCTCACGAATCAGATTCGCAAGAAATATTGCCGACTATCCCTTTGATTCAACTCTTGACGAAACCTCGGCTAATGAAATTATAGAAAAGGTATCGTCTGCTCTCGGAAGTGATTTTGAAAAAATTGATTTTAATGATATATCGTCTTATGAAGCGGGGGCTTTAGTCGAAAAGCATTACATCAGTCCTGATTTTGCAAAAAAGAAGTTACCGCACGCTCTACTCAAAAATGAAAAAGACGATGTCGCCGTTATGGTATGTGAGGAAGACCATATAAGGCTTCAGTGTATCCTTCCCGGTCTTTCTCTTGAAAAAGCATTTAAAAATGCTTGTATCTATGATGATATTTTAGACCAAAATCTTAATATAGCTTTTAGTGAAAAGTGGGGGTATCTTACCCATTGTCCCACCAACCTCGGTCTTGCAATGCGAGCATCGGTAATGGTATTTCTTCCTGCTTTGACTATGACGAAGTCGATGGAAAATCTTTCGGTACAGTTGTCAAAGCTCGGCTTTATTATTCGAGGTATGTACGGCGAGGGGTCACAGCCCGAGGGTTGTCTATATCAAATATCAAACCGCATTACCATGGGTGTTACCGAAGAAGATACCATAAAACGTCTTGAAGAAATTGTTACTCAAATTTGCGAAAAAGAACGCAAGGCAAGAGAAATAATAAAAAGTGATAACTTCTCCGTTCTTGCTGACAAGATATGCAGAGCGTACGGAACACTTAAATACGCAAGAGTTATCAGTTCAAAGGAATTTTTGAAACTATTTGCAGACGTCAGACTTGGTATTTCATTAGGTTTAATAAAAGATATAACCTACGAGGCTTTGGGCGAAATAATGATAGGTGTTTTACCTGCAAATCTTATCTTGCGTAATGGCGGAAAGGTTATCAGTGATTTTGAAAGAGACGTTCTGCGCGCAGACTACATCAGAGAATCTATAGGCTGATTGTCTGTCTACAATTAAGAAAGGGTGAATATATATGAACAGCAGATTTACTCAATCGGCTCAAAATGCGTTAAATTCAGCTCTCGAATTTGCGCGTGATTTTGGGCACACATATATTGGAAGTGAACACATTTTGCTTGGTCTTCTTGCCGAAACCGACGGAGTTGCTTCAAAACTTTTGATTTCAAAGGGGGCAGTCCTTGATTCTATTAAAGATACTGTAAAAGAAATATCGGGCGAGGGCAAAAAAACTAACGTTAGTGCGGCTGATATGACGCCCCGTACAAAGAAAATAATAGAAACTTCAGCATATCAGGCTATGAGGCTCGGTCAGAACTATATTGGAACAGAGCACCTTTTGCTTGGACTTATAGCCGAAAGTGACTGTGTTGGTGTTAGAATCCTTGCTTCAAAAAACGTTAACGTTAATGAACTTGCATCCGACCTTGTAAACTATATTAAAGGTGTTGACGACGGCAGTTTTGACGATGTTCAGTCTTCCTCTCCCAAAAATACGGGAGATATAAGAAAAGGCGGCGGTAAAACACAGCTTAAAGATGCGCCGACATTAAAGCAATATGGCAGAGATTTGACTGAACTGGCAAAAGAGGGGAAGCTTGATCCCATTATTGGCAGGGATACCGAAACCCAGAGGGTTATACAGATACTTTCAAGACGCACCAAAAATAATCCTTGTCTTATCGGTGAACCCGGTGTAGGTAAAACGGCTGTTGCCGAGGGACTTGCTCAAAAAATTGTTGAGGGTAACGTTCCCGAAACCTTGGTGGGTAAAATTCTTGTAACTCTTGATATTTCGGGTATGATTGCGGGTGCTAAATACCGCGGTGAGTTTGAAGAAAGACTTAAAAACGTTATGGCAGAGGTTGCAAAGAATCCCAATATCATACTGTTTATTGACGAAATACACACTATAATCGGCGCGGGTGCTGCCGAGGGCGCAGTCGATGCCGCAAATATACTGAAGCCTGCTCTTGCAAGGGGCGAAATGCAGGTTATTGGTGCTACGACTATTGAAGAATACAGAAAGCACATTGAAAAAGATGCTGCCCTTGAAAGACGTTTTCAGTCAGTTATGGTAGGTGAGCCTTCGAAAGAAGAGGCTATTCTTATTCTTAAAGGTCTGCGAGATAAATATGAATCGCATCATAAAGTGAAAATAACTGACGAGGCTATAGAGGCTTCGGTTAATCTTTCTACGAGATATATTAGTGATAGATTCTTGCCCGACAAGGCTATCGACCTTATTGACGAAGCGGCTTCAAAAATCAGAATAAACAATTTTACAAAGCCAGACGGAATTAAGGATATTGAAGAAGAGATTAAAAATATTGATTCCGAACTTGAAGAGGCGATTAAAGCGCAAGACTTTGAAAAAGCGGCTGTTATACGTGATAAGCGCAAAGAAATTACCGAAAAATACGAAGAAGAGAAAAAAGCGTGGAAAGAAAAAGCCGGTGGCGAAAACCTTGCTGTGTCATACGAAGATATTGCCGATATCGTAACACTTTGGACAGGTATTCCCGTTAAAAAACTTGCAGAGGAAGAAAGCGAAAGACTGCTTAAGCTTGAAGATATTCTTAAAGAAAGAATTATCGGTCAAGATGACGCTGTCAGCGCAGTTGCAAGAGCTATAAAGAGGGGAAGAATGGGATTGAAAGATCCCAAAAGACCAATGGGTAGCTTCTTGTTCCTTGGTCCTACGGGCGTCGGTAAAACCGAGCTTACGAAGGCGTTGGCAGACCTTTTGTTCGGTGATCCTAACGCTATGATAAGAATAGATATGTCCGAATATATGGAAAAGCATAGCGTTTCGAAGCTTATCGGTTCGCCTCCCGGATACGTGGGCTATGACGAGGGCGGTCAGCTTACCGAAAAGATAAGACGTAAGCCATATTCGGTAGTGCTTTTCGACGAGATAGAAAAAGCGCATCCCGACGTATTTAATATGCTTCTTCAGGTTCTTGAAGACGGTATTTTGACCGACTCCCAGGGAAGACGTGTTGATTTTAAAAATACGGTTATAATAATGACATCTAACGTGGGAGCATCTGCGCTTGAGACGAAGAGAAGTATGGGCTTTGCTTCTGCTGATAATACCGAAAAAGAAAAAGAAGACGTAAAGACCTTGCTTATGTCCCATCTCAAGCAGACCTTCCGTCCGGAATTTATTAACCGTATTGATGAGATTATTATATTTAATAAGCTGACACAGCCCGATATTGAGAGAATATCCAATATTATGCTTTCTGAAGTTGGCAGAAGAATCGAGGCTTTGGGAGTTAATATAAACTTTGACGAAAGTGTAACGAAACTCGTTTCGAAAGAGGGATTTGACGCGGCATTTGGCGCAAGACCGCTCCGCCGTACTATTCAAAGGCTTATTGAAGACAGCTTCTCTACTGAAATGCTTGAGGGAAAAATACAAAAAGGTGATGACGTTACAGTTAAAGCAGTTGACGGAAAGGTTGAATATCAGAAGAAATAAAAGATATGGTACATGGGTAAACCCCGTGTACCATATTTGCATTTAAAATGATGGCGGATTTTTATCCGCCTTTTGTTTTGCTTCTGTGTACTTATATTGAGTGAGCAAAAACTAAAATAAGCCTTCTCCCATTGGAGAAGGCATATATTGCGCCTGTTCGCCTTATGTTTCTGCACAGAGGTGTGGGCTTTATGCATATATTGCCTCTATTGACAATCCATTTCCAATGTGATAGAATATATTGTTAGTATGATAATAATTTTCGGAGATGATTTGAATGAGTAAAAAAACAGTACTTTGCGTTATGTTTGGCGGTAATTCTACCGAATATGAGGTATCTCTCAAGTCCTCTTACTCGGTGCTTGAAAACGTCGACAGAGAAAAATATGATATTGTCAGAGTCGGTATCACAAGATGCGGTCAAATGTTTTTATACAACGGCGAAGATGCAACAATTAAAGATAATACCTGGAAAGACGACAGCGCAAACTTGAAAAAGGCGTTGTTCTCCACAAGCTATGGTGACCACGCGGTATATGCAGTTAACGAAAACGGCTCTGTTGAACGAGTTGCTGTTGACGTCGTATTTCCCGTCATGCACGGCGCATATTCCGAAGACGGAAGACTTCAGGGTATGCTTGATATGTGTGGTGTTCCTTGCGTCGGTCCCGGTTGTGCTTCTTCTGCGGTATGTATGGATAAGGCGTTTACAAAAATGCTTCTCAACAACTACGGTGTACCCGTAGCTGCAACTGTTTACGTAACTAAAAGCGACGTAGAAAATGACTTTGAGGCTATCAAAAATGACGTTGCAGAATTAGGTTACCCCGTATTTGTAAAACCTGCAAATTCCGGTTCTTCGGTAGGCGTTTCAAAGGCAACAAATGAAGAAGAGTTAAAGATTGCTTTGGAAAAGGCCATTAAATTTGACGGCAAGGTTCTTATTGAAGAAGCTATAGTCGGCAAAGAAGTCGAGGTCGCTGTTCTCGGTAACGAAAAAGCTGTTGCTTTAACGTGCGGTGAAATTATTTCCGATGCAGATTTCTATGACTATGACGACAAGTATAACAACGGTACTTCTACATATAAGATTCCTGCAGATATCAAAAAATCAACCTGGATAAACCTCAAGCGTACAGCAGAGGGTATCTTCCAATATCTTGACTGCAAGGGACTTTCAAGAGTCGATTTCTTCGTTTGCGGAGAAGAGGAAAAAATCGTATTCAATGAAATAAACACGCTTCCCGGTTTTACTTCTATCAGCCTTTATCCCAAAATGGCTATGGCGAGCGGATTCACCTACAGCGAAATAGTTGATGAGCTTGTAAAATATGCTTTTGAAGCAAAAAAAGGTAACTAAACTATGAGTAAAGTCGTTTGGAAGGGGGGGACTCTTTTGTCGCCGGTACCTCCCGTTATGGTATCGTGCGGCGATATGGAAAAATCGAATATAATTACTATTGCTTGGACAGGTATTTTAAATTCGAATCCTCCAAAAACTTATATCTCGGTAAGACCGCAGAGACATTCGTTTGAAATAATCAAAAACACCAAAGAGTTTGTTATAAACCTTACCCCCGCTTCTCTTGTAAAAGAAGCAGATTACTGCGGTATATATACGGGCGCAAAGGTAGATAAATTTGAAAAGTGTAATTTTACAAAAACGGAAGCTTCAACTGTCGGATGTCCTTTGATTGAAGAGTGTCCGATGAATCTTGAATGTAAGGTTACGGATATAGTTGAACTCGGTTCACATTATATGTTTATAGCAGACATAACGGCTATTAACGTTGATGAATCTTTACTCGGCGAAGACGGAAAACTTCATCTTGAAAAAGCAAAATTAGCCGCATTTGCTCACGGAGAATATTTTGAACTTGGCAAGAAAATCGGCTCTTTCGGTTTTTCGGTAAAAAAGAAAAAGAATAAAAAGAATTATAATAAAAAGAAGTAACAAAAAGGAGAGCTTAATATGAGCATTAATACATCAAGATATCTTTGGAAAGACAGAAAAAGAATTGTTTTCGGACTTCCTTGGACTTTCACAAAGTACACATTGACTTCTGACAAACTTATTATTCAATCCGGTTTCTTTAATACGAAAGAGGAAGAAATAAGACTCTATCGTATAATGGATGTAACTTTGAAGCGTTCATTCTGGGAAAGACTTTTTGGACTTGGTACTATTCATTGTTGTTCTGCTGACAAATCTTCTCCGGAGTTTGATATTTTACACGTAAAAAAACCGAAGTACGTAAAAGATTTTTTGTCAGATGAAGTTGAAAGAGAAAGAACAGAGCGTCGCGTAGGTCTTCGTGAATTTATGGAAGGCGAAGACGAAATGGACTACGAAACTGAATCAGAACATTAATTTAAAGGGGATAGATCATCTATCCTCTTTATTTATGCAAAAAGATGTGTGTGGATTATCCACACACATCTTTTTAATCCCAGTCGTGTTTATTTTTCAAAGTATTGTAAATTTCTATGTAGCTTTCGTGTCTTTCTTTTGCTATTGTTCCGGCGTTTACGGCTTCGATAATCTTGCATCCGTCTTCTGTCGTATGTGAGCATTTTGTATATTTGCAGGTTCCGAGGTAATCTTCAAATTCTCTGAAGGTATATACCAAATCATCTTTTTTATAGAAATCGAATCTTGTAAAATCTATAAGGCTGAATCCGGGGGTATCTGCAATATATCCTGTTAAACTGCTGTCGTCGGTCAGATAATCAAGTCCGAACAGTTCAACGTGTCTTGTCGTATGTTTTCCACGCTCGGTCTTGCGGCTTACGTCGCCCGTTTCAAGCGTAAGTTTTGGAAACAATGCATTCATTACGGTAGATTTACCTACCCCCGACGCGCCTGCAAAGGCGGATATTTTGCCGTTTGCATATTGTTTTACAAATGCTGTAAGTTCGTCTTTATTACTGTCAAGACTTGATACAAAAACCGTAAATCCGCTTTTTCTGTAGATATCAGCAATTCTTTCGGCTTCGTTCTCGTCAAGGTCGCTCTTGCTTACAATAATAACAGGCTCTATCTTGTTATATTCTGCGATAGAAATAAGCTTGTCTGTTATCGGCAACATCGGCGACGGTTTCGCCGCGGCAATAACCGTAAACAAAATATCAAGATTTGCTACGGGCGGTCTTATAAGATAGTTTTTTCTATCCGTAATCTCTTCGACTACGGACTGCTTTAAAATAACGCTGTCGCCTGCATAGGGAGTTATTTTTTCGTGCCTAAACGCGCCCTTTGCCTTGCAGCTTATTATTTCGCCCTCTTCGGTCTTTATATCGTAGAGTCCGCCCAACCCTTTTATAATTATCCCTTTGATAAGTTCACTCATAAATATCAGTTAAAAGTGTCAAGCTGTATACTTTTGTATCCCTCTTCGTATTCATAAGTAAACTGCTTGTATTTCTCCTCCACCGTTTTGTAATAGAGCGCTGTTTTATATTGTGTGCGTAAATCTTCAAAATTCTCGTTTACGTACTCGTCTTCAATGGGAAGTCTTTTTACGATATGATAACCGATATCGGTTGTTATAATCTCGCTTATTTCTCCCTCTTTAAGTTTGAAAGCTGTATATTCAAACTCATTTTTAAATTCACCGTGAGTAAAGTAATACCCATCTTTATTTCCTTTTAGGTCGGTATCGTCGGAGTGTTCTTCTTTCAGCGTTTCAAAGTCTTCTCCATTTTTCAGTTTTTCGAGAATCTGATTTGCCTTTTCAAGCTGCGTTTTGCGTTCTTCTTCATTTTTAAAAGTAAACAAAATGTGCGTTGCTCTTACAAAGTCTTCGTCAACCGCTTTTTCGAGAGTTTCGTCGTCAACGATTATAACTCCTGAAGATTCAGACATTAAATGCTCGTATACAAGATATTCAAGCTGTTGCACTTCGAGAATAAAGCGATAAACCTCTTCGGTCATATATGATTTTTCAAGCGAAGCCTTGTATTCTTCGTCGGTCATACCCTGTTTGCTATCCTCGATAAATGAGCTGACACTTTCTTTGTCTTCTTTTGTAAGCTTGATTTTGTATTCATCTGCGAGGGCAAACATACCGTAAGTTTCCTTTAAAGAGGATAAAACGTAATCGGTTATTTTTTCAACGGTATTTCCTTCTTTTTGCCAATAGCTTTCATCGCCGTTGTCAAAAAATGCCTTTGTATTCAAAAAGAGATACTTGTAAAAGTCACTCTTTACGTTATAGCCGCCCAGTGTCATAACGTTTGTCTTATTGTCAGTACATACGGGGGGATCGCCTTTCTTTCTGTCCGAACAGCTTGTGAGGGAAGCGAAAATGATTATACTTACAAGTGCTAAACTTACAAGTCTTAAGGTCTTTTTCATAAAATCTCCTGATTATTATATTTTTTTGAGAACAGCTACTCTCGGATTACCCGAATAGTCTTTCGTTACGGTACATTCAAAACCGTTAAAAAGAGCTGTTTCTTGTATTTTTTCTTGTTGGTCGTAACCTATTTCGAATATAAACAATCCGTTTTTGGTCAAATTGTCTTTATATTCCATAACCAAAAAGTTATAGAAGTCCATACCGTCGCTTCCGCCGTCAAGAGCTATCATAGGCTCCTTTTTTACGTATTTGTCAAGGCTTTCAAGGTGTTTGGTTGGAATATAGGGGGGGTTAGATACGATTACGTCGAATTTTTCATTAGCCAAAGGCTTGTCAAATATATCGGCGCATATAAAGTTAAGTCTGTCATTTACATGATTTATTAAAGCGTTTTCTTTTGCTGCCTCAAGAGCCATAGATGATATATCAACTGCAATGCCGTTTGCATTAGGTTTTCTTTTGAGCACCGATATAGCAATACAGCCGGAGCCTGTACAAAGGTCGAGCAATCTACCGTTATCACATAGGTTGTCTAATACCTTTTCAACAACTCTTTCGGTATCGCAACGGGGAATAAGGCAGTTTTGGTTAAGTAAGTATCTGTCTCCGAAAAACTCCCATTCGCCTATTATATATGCGGCAGGAACGCCGTTTTCATATTCTTTTATAGCTTTCTGTAGTTCTTCATTCTTGAAATACAGTTTTAAAATATCAATATCGTTCATTCTTCGTTTTTGTCGTTTTCTGTTTTTTCGGTCTTTTGGTATTTTTCGGGATTATAGAGTTCTATTGCTTCGGGGAATTCTTCGGGAAGAGCGCATTTCAGGGAAGCTATTGCAACCTCTATCTGCGTTTCATCGGGTTCTCTCGTGGTAATTCTTTGCATCCAAAGTCCCGGAGCTGACAATATTCTCGTAATTACGTTATCGTGTTTTCCTGCAAATCTTATAAATTCATAGCCTATACCTACGGTTAATGGCAGTGTAAGCAGCTTTGAGGCGAACTTGAGAATTATATTCGATTTCATAAATTCAAATGAATATACGACCGATGAAACTGCTATGCTGAGAAGAAGTATAACGAATATAAAGCTCGTACCGCATCTGGGGTGAAATCTCTTATATTTTTTTACGTTTTCGGGGGTTAACTCTTCTCCTGCTTCATAACAGAAAATGGTCTTATGTTCAGCGCCGTGATATTCAAAGACGCGTTTTATGTCTTTCATAAAGGAAACAAGCCAGATGTAGCCGACGAATAGGGCAATTTTTATTCCGCCTTCGATAAGTGTTGCATACCACTTGGTGTCCTCTCCTGCTTTATCAAAAAGGGAAGAGGATATGAAGAGGGGAAGAAAGAAGAATAATCCAACCCCCAAAGCTATGCCGAGTATCATAGCTATGACCATAACAAAGTCAAGCAGACTCTTGCCGAATTTTTCTTTGAGCCAAATTTCAAACTTTGTTTCTTCCTCCTCAATGCCAAATGCATCTGCGGAAATTGTTAAAGTTTTCATAGAGAGAATCAAGGATTCAATCATATTTACAACACCTCGGATTATTGGCCAACCGAGGAATTTAAATTTTTCTTTTACACTTTTACACTCGTCTTTTGTAACTCTTATATTACCCTCAGGCATACGGACTGCCAATGCGAATTCATCTTTATTTTTCATCATAACGCCTTCGATAACTGCCTGTCCGCCGACAGTTCCGAGGCGGCAATTCTTTTCTGCCATTTTTTTACCTCAAAAAAATTAAAATATGGGGAGAATAGTTTTACTTTAAATGTTATTATAACACAGTTCTTCAAAAAAGTATATAATATTTTGTAAATAAACTATAATTGGTATTAATCTACGATTGACAAAAACAAGATTTTTTGATAAAATAGTACTATGTGTGAATATATGGCATTTAGTACGTAATATATAAAACCGAAAGGAATTTGAAGATTATGGCAGCAAAAGCAAAGAAAACTGAAACTGTTTCACAGATTCAAGATAAGGAAGCAAAGAAAAAGGCGCTTCAAACTGCGCTTTCTCAAATAACAAAAGATCACGGTGTCGGCTCTATTATGAAGCTCGGCGAAAATACGAATATGAACGTTACTGCTGTTTCTACGGGATCATTGTCCCTCGACCTTGCATTAGGTGTAGGCGGTGTACCGAAGGGCAGAATTATTGAAATATACGGTCCTGAAGCTTCGGGTAAAACTACATTGGCGCTTCATGTTGTTTCAGAGGTTCAGAAAACAGGTGGAACAGCGGCTTATATCGACGTTGAAAACGCTCTTGATCCTCAATATGCAGCTAATATAGGCGTTGACGTTGACGAACTCTTGGTTTCACAGCCCGAAAGCGGTGAAGCGGCTCTCGGTATTCTTGATGCTCTTGTACGTTCCGGTGCTGTTGACGTTGTTGTAGTTGACTCCGTTGCGGCTCTCGTAACACAGCAGGAAATCGACGGCGATATAGGTGATGCGCAGGTTGCAGGTCAGGCAAGACTTATGTCCCAGGCACTCCGTAAACTTTCCGGTTCTATTGCAAAATCTAACTGTGTGGTAATATTTATTAACCAGCTTCGTATGAAGATTGGTGTTATGTACGGTAATCCCGAGGTTACTTCGGGCGGTACAGCTCTTAAGTATTACGCTTCTGTCAGAATTGACATAAGACGCGTTGAAACCTTGAAAAACGGAACCGAATCTTACGGTAACAGAGTTAAGTGTAAGATTGTTAAAAACAAAGTTGCTCCCCCGTTCAAGACTGCAGAATTTGATATTCTTTACGGAAAGGGTATTTCAAAGTCAAGCGAACTTATCGAAGTTGGTCTTGAAATGGGTATAATCGAAAAAAGCGGCGCTTGGTTCTATATTGATGGAAACAGACTTGCGCAGGGTAGAGATAACGCACGTCAGGCGCTTGAAGATAACCCCGAATTGTTTGCATCTGTTGAAGAAAGAATTCTTGAAAGATTTAAGAACGGCGATGCAGGTCAAAGCGAAGCTATCGACCTTGACGACGATTTTGAAATTTCCGTTGCTGACCTTGAAAACGAATAATATATGAAAAAAATTGAATATAGCGAATATGAGGAAAACACTTCGCGCGATGATTCCGTAAAGGAAGTTATGGCGGCGGCGTCAAATATTCTTGTGTTTGCAGATAATACCGAAAAAAATCTCCGAGACAAGCTTATACGTAAGGGCTTTAACGAGGAGGCTATCGATGCGGCAGTCAACAAGATGAAAGAGGCGGGGCTGATAAACGATGCAAGGCTTATGCAATCGGTATCGGAGTACCTGGCTGACAAGAAATTATATGGCAGAGCAAGAATTAAGCTGGAGTTGCAAAAAAAAGGATTTGACAAACAGCTTATAGGTGAAAATTTCAACGAATGTGTTTCCGACGTTGATTTCAAAGAAAATTGTTTGAAGCTGGTACACAAGAAAAAACTTGCCGACAAGATAAAAGACAGCAAGACTGCAAGGGCGGTAACCGCGGCATTGGCGCGTTACGGTTACGGTTATGCTGAAATAAAATACGCATATACGAGGTTGCTTGAAGAAAATGAAGAAGACTAAAGTGGGATTTATTTCTCTCGGCTGTCCGAAGAACCTTATTGACACCGAAATAATGCTCAACGAGCTTTATAATGCGGGTTATGAGATTACTCCCGAGGAAACCGAAGCTGATATAATCATAATAAATACCTGCGCGTTTACTCAAAGCGCGAAGCAGGAATCTATTGACAGCATACTTGATGCCGCTTGGCTTAAGACTAATGCAAAGTGTAAGGGACTGGTGGTTACCGGTTGTCTTTCCGAAAGATACCGTAGTGAACTAAAAAAGGAATTGCCCGAATGTGATGCGGTTATAGGTGTTGCGGCTATACACGATATAGTTGATGCAGTTAAGGCGGTTGAAAAGGGTAAATCCTTTGAAAAATACGGCGATATTGATAACTACGATATAGGCGGCGACAGAGTTGTTACCACACCCGAATATATGGCATATCTCAAAATTGCAGAGGGGTGTGATAACAAGTGTGCTTACTGTGCTATTCCAGCTATCAGAGGTAAGTTCAGAAGCAGAACGATGGAAGACGTCGTTGAAGAAGCAAAATTCCTTGAATCTCTCGGAGTTCTTGAGCTTACGCTTGTGGCGCAGGATACTACAAGATACGGTGTTGATCTCTACGGTGAATATAAGTTGGCTGAACTTATCCGCAAGATTACAGCAGAAACGGCTATTCCTTGGATAAGACTTCTTTATTGCTATCCTGACAAGATTACCGACGAGCTTGTTGAAGAGATAAAGAATAACGACCGAGTAGTTAAGTATATTGATATGCCTATTCAGCATATTTCCGAAAGCGTTTTGAAAAGAATGAACCGCCACGGCGGTCAAGCGGTTATAAAGAGTGCCGTTGACAGACTCCGTAAGGCTGTTCCCGATATTACGCTTCGTACGACTGTTATAACCGGTTTCCCCGGTGAAACAGAAGAAGATTTTACAGAACTTTGCGAATATTTGAAAGAAACGAAGTTTGAACGTCTTGGTGCATTTACATATTCTCGCGAAGAGGGGACGCCCGCCTATGATTTTGAAGATCAGATAGATGAGCAGACCAAACAGGACAGATGTGATATTATAATGGATATGCAGTATGATATCAATGCCGCAAATAATGAAGCTAAAGTTGGAAAGATAGTAAAAGTTCTTTGTGAGGGTTACGATCCCGTGTCAGGCGCTCACTACGGCAGAACGGCGGCAGATGCTCCCGAGATTGACGGTAAAGTATATTTTACTTGCCCGAAGCGACTTCCCGAAGGTAAGATTTATAACGTTAAGATAACAGAAGTTCTTGATTACGATTTGATTGGCGAAACGAAATAATAATAAAACTGTATTCCACGCGCTGCGTGGAATACAGAGTTAAATATTATAGGCGAAACGAAATAATAAAAAATGTATAGGAGAGACAAAAATAATGAAAATGAATCTTCCGAACAAATTGACGGTTTTGAGAATGATAATGATACCGTTCTTTATGTTTATAATTATGTTTCCCGTATTGGGACAGTTCTGGTCGAGAATTGCAGCTGCCGCTATATTTGGTTTGACCGCATTGACGGATATGCTCGACGGCAAGATTGCAAGAAAATACAATCTTATTACCGACTTCGGTAAGTTCCTCGACCCCGTTGCAGATAAGCTTATGACGATAGGCGGCTATATCGCGATATTGACTACATTGACAGCAGACAAAGTGTTTTTTATGATTTTTGCGTGGGCAACGTTTATTGTTATTTTGCGTGAACTTGCGGTAACTTCTCTCCGTATGATTGTATCAAACGGAGCAAAGGTAGTTATTGCGGCGGCATACCTCGGTAAAGTTAAAACGGTATCGCAGATAGTTTGCATAATCGTTATGATTCTTGAACCCGCGTTCTTCGGAAATACCTTTATAAATCAGTATCATATTCTCAGCTATGTTTCATTGGCATTTATGGTGTTTATGACGATTTGGTCGGGTATTGATTACCTTAAAGCATATTGGCCCTTGCTTGACCCGGAAAAGTAAAAACAATGAAAAATTGCAGTAAATATTTCAAAAATAAGGATTGTGAATATTTCCCTTGTCATAAGGTTAGTGGCGACTTTTTTAACTGTATGTTCTGTTGCTGTCCTTTGTATGCGCTCGGCGATAAGTGCGGCGGTAATTTCGTCTATCTTGAATCGGGGGTTAAGGACTGTTCGGGTTGCACCATTCCTCACAACGAGGGTGGGTACGATTACATAATGTCAAAAATGCGTGACGTGTCCGAACTTGCAAAAAATAACCGTAGTAAATAAAACAACAGCGTATATGGTTTATAGCCATATACGCTGTTATTATTTTTTTTACAAATTTTTATTTTTTTAGGTTGATTTTATCCTAAAATTTGTCCTAAAAAATATCCTAAAATTTATCCTACCAACGAGGACGTAGCAAGAGTCGGTCTTGCCGTTGCCGCAGGAGAAATGAAATATCAAGACTTGCTTCAATGGATTTTTGAAAATAAATAATCAAAAGGCAATATCAATCCGTAATTGGAAAGATATTGCCTTTTTTATAAATATAACATTACCGGGATATATTGTTTGAGTTGTTGGTTATTTATTGAATACAAATGATGCAGAATCGTTTGATATCCAATCTTCTTTTACTTCTAATTCAATTGTTTTCCAATTGGAAGGAACTTCAATTCCGTAATATCCGATTAACTTTTTACCTGCAGCAATTGAACCGTCAAGAGTGCCGTCAAAAGTGCTGCTGGCAGAAAAGGAATAGTCAAGTTTAATATCGTCGCAATATGCATTGAAAAGCATTAAACTGCTTACACTCTGTTCTTGTGTAGATATGTTTTCGATGGTGAGTTTTATTCCAATAAAAACGTTTCCTTCAGCGGGTTTGAAAAATTGAGAGCCGGAGTTTTCTGCAATTTCTGTTGCAGTAAATTTTAAGTTTTTAAATACCGCTGATTCATTTATGGATAATTTGTTTTGTGTAGTAGCACTTGTTTCGATGACAGTAGATTCTTCAGTAGAAGGGGGCTGAGGATTTTCTGTTTCTGAGGATTGATTGTTTGCAAAATCATGGTTAAATACGAATGTTGCGGATTGGCTGGATAACCAATTTGCCTTTACTTCTAATTCAATAGTGTTCCAAGAAGAAGGAACTTCAATGGAATAATATCCAACTAATTTTTTTCCTGCGGCGATTGTGCCATCCAAAGAATCTTCAAATACAGCTGATGCTGAAAGAGAATAATCAACTTTAACGTCATCACAGTAAGGTTCAAATAATAACATACTGCTTACAGATTGTTCTTCTGTTGATATGTTTTCAATTGTAAATTTAATTCCAACAAAAATATTTCCTTCGGCGGGGGAAAAGAATTGAGTTCCTGCGTTTTCCGTAATTTCTGTGGCAGTAAATTTCAAATCCTCAAAAGTGGCAACTTCGTTTAATCCGAAATATGATTCTCCGCTTTCGGGCGTTGGATTGTTGCTTGAGCAACTTGAAAAAGAAAAAATAAGTGCAGCCAACAGTGTTGTTATAATTAAAAATTTTTTCATTAAGGTTTCTCCTTTTTTTAATAAAATATATCCCACAACAATTATAGCGGAAAATTCGCTAAAAGTCAATAGCGAAAAATTTTCTACATATAATTAGTTATAGAATAATTATATGGGGGGATTATATGCCGCATTATCCGAGAATTCGAGATTTGAGAGAAGACAAGGATATTACTCAAACGGAAATGGGAAAGATTCTTTCGTGCAGTCAAAGAGTCTACAGCAATTATGAACGTGGGGATATTGATATTCCGACAACAACTCTTTGCAAAATCGCTGATTTTCACAAGGTTTCTGTTGATTATCTTTTGGGCAGAACAAATAATCCTAAAGTTAATAAGTAAAAGATATTTTTTAATTTATTTTTCAAAAAGACTCAATATATAAGTTAGTCAAATGATGTTGAGTCAAATTAATAAAGCAGCATAGACGACCTCATCCGTCGCACCGTATACACTTTGTATTAACTTATTATTTGTCGGCGGTACGACACCTTCTCCCACCGGAGAATGTACAATGTGAAGTCTATACCCAACACCAAAAAGTAAAATATTTTTACAACTAATGTTTTTTATAGGTCTGTACAAACAAAGACCTTCTCCGGTGGGAGAAGGTGTCGAGGCGGTGTACAGGCTTTATTTATTCTATTACTTTGCTGCCGAGACGGATGAGGTCGTAAATCATAAATAAAAGGCAATATCAATCCTTATTAGGAAAGATATTGCCCATTTTTATATGTTTTCAAGATTTGACAAAAAATACGTTATTGCCAAAAGGTCTGCGCATCCGCCGGGGGACAGGTTTTTTGCTATAAATGCTTTGTCCATTTCTTCAATATCTTTTATTGTCGGGGAGGTGCAGAGAAGATTGTTCGCATATTCTTTTGCGTATGTAACGCCCTCGTCGCCGCCTCGGTTATAAATGCTTGTGTCGTATATTTTCGCTATAAGGTGCAGAAGTGTCATTACTCCTGCATCATTTTTATTTTTACCGCTTTCAAGTTCGGATTTGTATATTGGAAGAGCAATATTTTTTACTGACGGAAATCCGTCGGCAACCTCTCCTCGTATTCCGCGTATTCCTCTTTTTAGAAAAAGTCTGCCGCCTGCAGTCGAGTCGTCGATGTCGGCAAAGTCTTTCTCTACGGCTGTCTTTGTCATAGCAGAACATTCGGCTAAAATATCGTCTGTTTGGGGTATTGGCGAATCGGGTTTCCAGAGTCTGCCTATAGCCCCCAATATTACACCCATAGAGTATATAATGCCTTTGTGGGTATTAACACCGTTCGTTGCTTTATACATATCCTTTTCGGCTTCTAAACCAGCCTTACGAAGCGCACAAAATGTATCTTCGGGGGTAGTCTTGGCGGAATTTATACCGATTTTTATGCATTTTTCAAAGTAGCCAACAAGGGCATTGGCACTGTCTTCAAATGTCTGCGTGTTCATATCCTTATGACTTCCGTTGTTTGACAAGTCTACAAGTCCGGGTTTTATGGTCGTGTGTACTTCTTCTATCAAGCTTTTTTTTGCAAGCTCGGCAAACTTTACGCTGTCAATCTTTGCAAAATGTTCATAAATAATATCTTGTGTCTTACTTTGCAATTCCTCGACAGAATGAAGTCTTCCGGCGGCGCATACTCTTCCCGCAGAACCGCAGATAATACAGCATCTTTCCTTTTTTCTTTCAAGTTTTTTGCCGTCAACGTCTATAACGTCCATATCAAAAAGTCTGCCTAAAGGGCAAGATTCTTCTATACTGACACATATATCCTTGATGTCTTGGGCATCAGCCATAACGGAAAGCAGACTCATAGGACCGTAGTTTTTATACTCGGTAATTTGCTTTGCTATTCCGTATTTTTCTATTGCGTTTTCAAGCTCTTTCAGTCCGTATTCAAATGCGCGAACAATAAGCGGTGAAGTCTTTATTGGTCCCGCTATATTCATAGTAAAACAAATTAAAGGATAAGGATTTTCTCTTTGAATTTCCGTTTGCATACGCACACGTTCTTCGCGGGCATCGAGTATTTCTTTTAACGTAATTTCCATATTATATATCGCTTTTTATAGCAAAAGTTCTGTTTGCTTCATCTGGTTTTCGTCAAGCTTTTTCAATGATTGTTCCGCATTTTTGCCGACACAGCCAATAAGCAGATATCGTTTTGTGAATTGGTCGTATATAAAGTGGTTAAGCAGTTTAAAGTTTTCAACCATTCCCGTATTGGAAACGTGAATTCTGGGACCTGTACATTTATGGATTATATCACCTATAGATACGTGGTTGTTGTCAACGTATGTTATAGGTAGATTTGCCGCTATCATTTCATTTACTTTTGCCTCAAGTTCTTGAATATCAAAGTTTGGCTTGTGGTCGGGGAATGCAATTACGAATCCGTGTTTTACGTCGTCATGCATACAACGCTCAAGCTCTTCTTTGGGCATACACGCTTCGCAAAGGTCTTCGGCAGTATGCGCCATAAGACGATAGGGAAGAGAGGCGTAAACTGTTTCTTTTATTTCATCGGGTTCGGGACCGAAAAGCATAGGACGGGCTATAAGGATCTGCTCGCCTGCACCAATAAGCAGGTTGGCATTAAAACCGAGGTGAGGATATACTAAGTCAAAGTGTTCAACGACTACTCGTTTGCCGTTTGCAAGAGCTTCTCGTATAGCGTCTGCAAGTACGCTCATCTGTGTAAAGCCGTTTTCAAATCTGATGTCTACGTGATACGTGTGAGGCGAAAAGAACTTAAAACCGCCGCCACCTTGGTCGAGCAAAGGAAGGGGGCGTACGTAAACTCCGTCATCGTCGTTCGTAAGCTCAAGTCCCGGAAACATACCGCGAATCAGCGCACTTTTTCCCGAACCTGCTTCGCCGATGACACCGATAAGTTTATCAAAGGGCGAAAGGTAAAGCTGCGCCAACTGCATACCCAAAGCATACATACGGCTATATCCTCGGGGTGCAAAATAACTGCTTAATATATGGGCTTTTTGTCTTTCTTGCATTGTATGTTCCTCCTGTTATATCAAATGATTTGATTTTAAATAGTTCATAGTTGTATCAGGGATAATATCATTTAAAGCTTCCGTATTACCTTCTTTTATAAGTCTTCTTACGGCGCTTGCGCTTATTGGGGTTCCGTTAACTTCTTTTCTTTCGATTTCTTTAAATTCAAGTCCCGCCGGGGCAAGTTTTTTTCTTAACGCTTCATTGTAGGTATTTGTCATTGGGGACAGAGGTTCTGTTCCTACGTATCTTCTTGTTATTGCAAGGCGCGGAACAAAATATTTCAAGAATATTTCTATATCAATGTCACACAACACTTCGTCTGCGTTGTCGCGGTCTTTTAGAAAATACGTGGGGAAGGTTGCCGCAGATATAAGATATGGTCCCGTCTGTAATACGGTAACGTTTGGAAGATGTTGTGTGCCGAGCTTTACCATTTCAAATCTGTCTTTTGCCGAAAATCCCTCGCCCTCTTCAGAAAGTACGAAGATGTATAATCTGTCACATTCCGATGACGCTTTTTCAATTAAGTACTGATGACCGAGTGTGAATGGGTTACAGTTCATCACAATAGCACCCACATTTTTTTCTTCGTTTTTTTCCGGAAGAGTATCAAGAAAACTTTTAATACCGTCTTTTTTATTTTCCATAACGAGTACTTTGTCGGTTTCTGCTATGGGATAAAAGAAAAGCGAGGAGAAGATATATTTGTTCTGCGGTTTGGTGTAAATAAACAAGTGTCTGTATCCGTTTTCAAAAGCATCTCGGCGAAGCTCGGTTATTACTTTTGAAAGTAAATCCTCTCCTTGTCGTTTTGGGGATACCGCCAACTGTTTGAGTATATTCTTATCGCGGCTTCCCGCGGCTATAAGCTCGTCTTCGTCCCATACCAATACAGTACTCTCGGGACAGTCAGTCGTTTTTAGTGCGGTTTCTGTCATAAGAGCTTTCCATTTGTCAAGTTTTGTTCCGCTAATACGGGATATAATTTCAACGTTCATTTGTTTTTCCTCTGTAAAAGTGTATAAAAAATCCGTTATTTTTATTATTATACAACATTATTGCGCTTTAGAAAAGAGAAAATTTAAATTTTTTTCAAAAAGTGGTTGTTTATTTATGAAGAGAGTGTTATTATATACACAATGATAAATATTTCTTATTGTATGTATAATGAAAGGAGCTGTTTAGTCAGTGAAAATTTTAAAACAGGCATCAGCAGGAACAATGGAATCAAGTGATGCTTACGTAGAAATCGAACCCCGTGATAACGGTCTTGATATTCACATCGAGTCTGTTGTTGAAAAGCAGTTTGGTGAGAAGATAGAAGCAACTGTGCGCGAAGTCCTTGCTGAATTTGATTTAACAGATGCTGAAGTTCGCGTTGTTGACAGAGGCGCTCTCGAGTGTGTTATCAGAGCGAGAGTCGAAACCGCAATTCAAAGATGCGGAGGTGAAGCATAATGCGCCGCAGCCTTTTGTTTTTACCGGGTAATAACCCCAATATGCTTATAAACGCAGGTTATCTTGGTTCTGATGCCGTTATCTTCGACCTTGAAGATGCCGTATCACCCGCCGAAAAAGATGCCGCACGTATACTTGTTCGTAATACTATGCGTTATATGAAGCTTGACTGTGAAAAAATTGTACGTATCAACTCGGTTGATACTGCATATTGGAAAGCTGATATTGACGCTATGCTCCCCGAAAAGCCCAGCCTTCTTCTTTTGCCTAAAGCAAGTTCGCCCGAAGACGTTATTCAGGTTGCTGCATATATGGACGAAGTTGAAGAAAAACTCGGATATACTAACGGAACTGTTGGAATTATGCCGCTTATAGAAACGGCTCTCGGTGTAGAAAATGCTTATTCTATAGCAGTATCATCATCAAGAGTAAAAGCTCTGTTCCTCGGTGCTGAAGATTTGACTGCTGACCTTCAGTGTAAACGTACTAAAGAGGGAAGAGAAATAGAATATGCACGTACACGTCTCGTTGTTGCCGCAAGAGCTGCGGGTGTTGACGTATACGATACTCCCTTTACCGACGTTAACGATGACGAGGGAATTGTTGTTGATGCAAAACTCGCAAAGAGCTTTGGCTTTACTGGTAAGGCTTCGATTTCGCCCCGCCACGTTGAAGTTATAAATTCCGTATTCAGTCCTACGCTTGCTGAAATTAAGTATGCGTATGATGTTATAGAAGCTATTGAAACAGCAAAGAAACAGGGAAAAGGCGCAATATCTCTCAACGGTAAAATGATAGACGCCCCCATCGTTGCAAGAGCAGAACGTACTATTGCCATGGCAGAGGCGCTCGGTATTGAAAGGAGAGATGACTGTGAGTAAGTTAGTAAAATCCCTTAAAGAAGTTGTTGAACTTGTCGGTCTTAAAGACGGTATGACCGTTTCTTTCCACCACCATTTGCGTAACGGTGATTACGTATTGAATATGGTTATGGCAGAAATTGCGGCAAAGGGACTTCGCGACATAAACGTGAACGCAAGTTCTCTCTTTGATACCCACGCTCCCATACTTGAACATATCAGTAACGGTGTTGTAACCGGAATCGCGGCTGACTATATCGGCGCAGGTGTTGGCAGAGCTATTTCAGAGGGTATTCTCGAAAAACCCGTTCAGTTCTATACGCACGGCGGACGCGCAAGTAATATCGCCCTCGGCAGAACGCCGATTGACGTTGCATTTATCGCGGCACCCACGTCAGACCCTATGGGTAACTGCTCGGGTAAATACGGTAAATCTGCTTGCGGAAGTTTGGGATATGCATTTGCAGACGCTATGTATGCTAAAAAGGTAGTTGTTATTACAGATAACCTCGTACCATATCCATTGACTGATTTTTCCATTTCAGAAGATTACATAGACTACGTTGTTGAAGTTGATGCTATAGGTGATCCCAAGGGAATAGTATCGGGTACTACTAAAATTACAAGAGATCCCGTAGGTCTTGTTATGGCGGCTCACGCGGCTAAAGTTATCGAAGCATCGGGACTTCTCAAAGACGGCTTCTCGTTCCAGACGGGTGCCGGCGGAGCATCCCTTGCAGCAGCTAAATTCCTTAAAGATATTATGGTTGAAAAGCAGATTCAGGGAAGCTTCGGTCTCGGCGGTATTACAGGTTATATGGTAGATATGCTCAGAGCCGGTTGTTTCCGTACTTTGATGGACGTTCAGTGCTTTGACTTGACTGCTGTTGAATCTATCCGTGAGGATCCGAGACATCAGGAAATTTCGGCTTTGCAATATGCTTCTCCCAGCTGTAAGAGCGCTGTTGTTGACAGTCTTGACGTTGTTATTCTCGGTGCTACAGAAATAGATACCGACTTTAACGTAAACGTACATACAGATTCAAACGGTTATATTATGGGCGGTTCTGGCGGTCATAGCGATACAGCAGCTGGTGCTAAACTTGCTATGATTATTGCGCCTATGTTCAGAGCAAGATTGCCTATCGTTACCGAAAAAGTTACTTGCGTATCTACCCCCGGACAGACTATTGACGTTCTTGTTACACAGGGCGGTATTGCAGTTAATCCCAAGAGGAAAGAACTTGCGGATAATCTTAAAGCGGCAGGTTTGCCCGTTATAGATATCCACGAGCTTAAAGAAAAAACAGAGCGTATCACAGGAACTCCCAAAAAGCTCAACAGAGGTGACAGAGTTGTTGCTGAAGTGGTGGGCAGAGAGGGCGATTTGTGCGACAGAATATATAATGTTTCCAAAAAATAATTGATTTTTGTTTTTATTGTTTAAAATTCAATAAATAATTGCTGTTTATTTATCCTTATAATAGTATTTATTAGGTAGCAGTTATTGACTTTTTTCGCGCAAAGTTGTATCATATATACGTTAAAATATCGCTATATTGCGCAAACATAAAAGATAGAGAGGTATTTGTTATGAGTGATAACAAAAAAAAGGTACTGGTAATCGGTGTTATCGGTTCCGACGTTCATGCTGTTGGTAACAAAATCCTGTACCATGCTTTTACGCAGGCAGGTTTTGAAGTTGTCAATTTGGGTGTTATGGTTACTCAGGAAGAGTATATTGCCGCGGCTATTGAATCCAATGCCGACGCTATTGTCGTATCTTCTTTGTACGGTCAGGGCGAACTTGACTGCCGTGGTCTCAGAGAGAAGTGCGATGAAGCAGGTCTTAAGGGTATTCCGCTTGTTGTCGGTGGCAACATCGTAATTGGCAAACAGAAGTTTGAAGACGTTGAAGAACGTTTCAAGGCTATGGGATTTGACAGAGCATTCCCTCCCGGCACATCACCTGAAACTACCATTGAAGCTCTCCGTGAGCTTTTGCACATGGAAGGATAAGTTTAAATGAAAAATATTTTGCTGATTGATTTTGGCAGTACATATACGAAGCTTACCGCAGTTGATGTGGAAGCTGAGGAGATACTCGGTACGTCAGCATCGTTCACTACTATTTTTACAGACATAAACGAGGGTTTAAGAAATGCTCTTGGTATTCTCGAATCCAAGATTGGCAAACTTCAATATGAAGCTTGTTACGCTTGTTCATCTGCCGCAGGCGGACTGCGTATGGTGACGAGCGGTCTCGTTCCCGAACTTACGGGCGAGGCGGCAAAACTAGCGAGTCTTGGTGCCGGCGCAAAGGTTGTCGGCGTATATGCTTTTCAGCTTACCGATGAGGATATTGAGGCTATAAAAGAGTCAAAACCCGATATTCTTCTTCTTGTTGGAGGTACTGACGGAGGTAACACCGAATGTATATTGCACAACGCGAAGAAAATGACGGCGCTTGATCCCGAAATTCCCATTATTATTGCAGGTAACCGTACGGTCTCGAAAGAATGTCAGTCGATTCTTGAAGGACATGAGGTTTACGTTTGCCCCAACGTTATGCCCAAGTTTGGCGTTCTCAATGCCGAACCTACCCAAAAGAAGATTCGTGAAATCTTCCTTGACAAGATAGTTGAAGCGAAGGGACTTAACAAAGCGTCCGAACTTCTTTCTGATATTATGATGCCTACGCCATCCGCAGTTCTTTCGGCTATGGAATTGCTTTCAAAGGGGTGTGAGGGGGAACTTGGTATCGGCGAACTTGTTGCGGTTGACGTCGGAGGAGCTACTACCGATATATATTCTATTGCAGACGGTATGCCCGAGCATATGAATACTGTTTTCAAAGGTCTTCCCGAACCGTATGCAAAACGTACTGTTGAGGGCGACATCGGAATGAGATACAGTATTCAGGGAATTATTGATGCCGCAGGTGTTAAAAAGATATGCGAACTTTCGGGAATTGCCGAAGAAAGAGTACTTGAACTTGTGGCTATGCTTAAAGAAAACACCGATATTGTTCCGGGTGACGATACTGAACTTGAAGCGCTCGATTTTGCACTTGCATCATGCGCTATTGATGAAGCTGTTACACGCCACGCCGGCAGTATTTACGAAACTTATACGATGATGGGACAAACTTTCGTTCAGGAAGGTAAAAACTTGACAAAGGTTGGACAAATCGTTGTTACGGGCGGCAGCCTTATCCACACAAAGCGTACTGTGGAAATTGCTTCCAATGCCCTTGCTACTCCTGAACGTCCCCAATCTCTTAAACCGAGACAGGCGGACGTATGGGTTGACAGAAAGTACATTATGGCAGCCATGGGACTTCTCTCTGCTCACTACCCTGAGGTTGCGTTAAGAATTATGAAAAAGGAGTTAGAGTATCATGGATATTCGAAATAAACGTATATCAGACGAAGAATTTAGCAAACTGCGCCAGGAAGTATTGGCTCAGTGGCCAACAGGTAAGGAAGTTGACCTTGAAGAAGCTGTTGCTTACCACAAGGCAATGCCCGAATCAAGAAAATTTGGAAAGAAACTTCTCGATGCAAAGAAAGACAGAAGAACACTTATTCAGCCCAGAGCGGGTGTTCCCGTTATTGAAGAACACATCAAGCTTATGCAGTACCTTGAAAAGTACGGTGAGGCTGACCTTCTTCCCTCTACAATCGACAGCTATACACGTCAGAACAGATATGATGAAGCTGAAAACGGCATAAAAGAATCTATCCGTCTCGGACGCGCTATGCTTAACGGTTTCCCCGCTGTTAACCACGGTGTTGCAAACTGCCGCCGCGTTGTTGAAAGCGTTAACGTTCCTCTTCAGGTTCGTCACGGTACTCCCGATGCAAGACTTCTTACTGAAATCACTCTCGCGGGCGGTTTCACAAGCTATGAGGGCGGCGGTATTTCTTACAACCTTCCTTACTGCAAGAACGTTCCTATGGAACGCACTATCCGCGACTGGCAGTACACAGACCGTCTTGTAGGCGAATATGAAAAGATGGGTGTTTCCATCAACCGTGAACCTTACGGTCCTCTTACGGGTACTTTGGTTCCTCCTTGTATTTCTCACGCAGTTGCTATTATTGAAGCTCTCCTCGCAGCAGAGCAGGGCGTTAAGAATATTACTGTTGGTTACGGTCAGTGCGGTAACCTCGTTCAAGACGTTGCAGCTATCAGAACTCTTGAAGAACTTACAGATGAATATCTTAAGAAGTACGGTTATGATGACGTTCAGGTAACAACAGTTCTCCATCAGTGGATGGGTGGTTTCCCTGCAGATGAAGCTAAGGCATTCGGTGTTATTTCTTCTGGTAGCCTTATTGCAGCTCTTTCAAAGGCTACAAAGGTTATCGTTAAGACTCCTCACGAGGCTGTTGGTATTCCTACTATGGAAGCAAACGCTGAAGGTCTCCGTTGCACGAAGCAGGTTGTTAATATGTTCTATGAACAGACACTTCAGGATAAGAACCTTGAAATTGAAGAAGAGATTATTCGTCTTGAAACACGCGCTATCGTTGATAAGTGCTTTGAACTCGGTAACGGCGATATCGCAGTTGGTACTTGCCGCGCAGTTGAAGCGGGCGTAGTTGACGTTCCCTTCGCTCCTTGCCGTATCAATGCAGGTCTTATGCTTCCTTGCCGTGACAACAACGGTGCTATCCGTATTCTTGAAATGGGCAACCTTCCTTTCTCTAAAGAGATAATCGATTTCCACAAGGAAAAGATTGACGAGAGAGCAAAGGCTGAAAACCGTAACGCTTCTTTCCAGATGGTTGTAGATGACGTTTACGCTATCGGTAAGGGCCGTCTTGTTGGTCGTCCTAAATATTAATAATTATACATACAAACAATAAGGAGTATATAGCTATGAAAATTGTAAACGTTATTTGTTCGCCCGGACGTACCGGATTCTACTTTGATGACCAGCGCGCTATTAAAGGCGGAGCAGGCCACGACGGTATGTTTTACGTTGGCAAAACTGTTACCGAAGGCTTCCAGGCTATTCGTCAGGCAGGCGAATCCATTTCCGTTATGATCGTACTCGAAGACGGTCAGGTTGCATACGGTGACTGCGCAGCAGTTCAGTATTCCGGAGCAGGCGGTCGTGATCCCCTCTTCCTCGCAAAAGACTTTATTCCGATTATTGAAAAATACATCAAGCCTGAACTCGTTGGTAAAGAAGCTGACGACTTCCGCGGTCTTACAAAGATGATGGAAGCTATTCAGGTTGAAGGCAAGAGACTTCATACCGCAATTCGTTACGGTGTATCTCAGGCTATTCTTGATGCAGTTGCAAAAGCAACAGGCAGAATGATGTGCGAAGTTGTTGCAGACGAATATGGTTGCACTGTAAGCGAAACTCCCGTTCCGATATTCACTCAGTCCGGTGATGACCGTTACGACAATGCTGACAAGATGATTATTAAAGGCGCACAGGTTCTTCCTCATGCACTTATTAACCACGTTGAAACAAAGCTCGGCAAGAACGGCGAACTTCTCGCTGACTACACAGCTTGGCTCCGTGACCGTATCCTTGCAAACCGCGTAGATCCTAACTATATGCCCGTTATGCACATGGACGTTTACGGTACTATCGGTGCTGTGTTTGGTAATAACAATTACAAAGAAATGGCTGACTATATAGAAAAGCTCGGAGAAATTGCTAAACCCTTCAAACTTCGTATTGAAGGTCCTATGGACTGCGATAGCACAAGAGAAGCTCAGATCGAAGCTCTTGCAGGTCTTACTGCAGAACTTGACAAGCGCGGCTGTGACGTAGAACTCGTTGCAGACGAATGGTGTAACACTCTCGAAGACATTAAACTCTTCGCAGACAACAAGGCTGGTCATATGATTCAGATTAAGACTCCCGACCTTGGCGGTGTTAACAACACTATCGAAGCAGTTCTCTACTGCAAAGAAAAGGGTATCGGCGCATACCAGGGCGGTACTTGTAACGAAACTGACCGTTCAGCTCAGGTTTGCGTACACTGCGCTATGGCTACACAGCCTACACAGATCCTTGCTAAACCCGGTATGGGCGTTGACGAAGGCTTTATGATCGTTTACAACGAAATGAGCCGTATCCTCGCTATACGCGAAGCTAAAAAGGCATAAGTAGATATTATTAAAGCGCACGGACAAAATCCGTGCGCTTTATTTTTTTACCATTCTATATCTTTTAGAGCCAGAAGCGCTCTTGCGTATATTCTCATACACCTTTGTAATCTGTCAAGGGATACTGCTTCGTCTATTCCGTGGGCGCCGCCTCTGCCTTTTTCCCAACTTTCAGGTGGGAAGTTTGAAGATGAACCGAAAACGTATGCGTTCGGTAATTTGTGGGCGTAGGTTCCTCCGCCGACGGTATACGGCTCTTTATTATCACCCGTAACACTGTTTGAAATAGCACAAAGAGTCTTTACTAATTCGGTATCTTTGTTTAAAAGATAGGGAACTTGGGTGAGATTGACGTTTGTTAATTCAAGCTCGAATTTATCTGCAACCTTTGTAACCTTTTCTATAATTTCTTCAATGGTTATTTCAATCGGGTATCTTATATTAAGATATATTTCGGCATATCCGTCAACGTGATCTATTCTGTACGTTGCAAGAGTTAACGGTTTCATTGTGTTTGTTTCAACGTTTATGTCAAAAATATTACCCTCGGTATCTAACGAAGCTTCTTTGAGAAACTCAAAAAGTGCTTTTTCTTTTTCGTTCAGCACGTTACTTTCGAGAAGCGCGTTTGAAACAGTTGTTATCATATTGCCGCCGGTACGCGGGTGCGCCGTATGAATAGGCGGTGAAAATGCTTCAACGATAGTGTTTTCGTTTCTTGTAACAGTACAGTCTTTAAAATCAATATCAAAACCTTTGCCCAAAAAGCATACGGTTGCTTTTCCCGGGGCAGATGGTTGACCTGCCGTAAGTTTCATATTGTTGAGTTTAGCTTTGGTTTTCAGTTTAATAATAACGTTTCCTTTTCCTCCGTAGGCGATGGGAAATGCGCCGTCTGGAACAAGCGACAACTTTGGCGGAGTGTATAAGTTAAGAAAACCTTTTGCATCATCGTTACCTTCAATTCCAAGAAGGTCTTTTTTTCCGGTTTCTTCGTTGCTTCCAACAAAAATAGCGGGATTATAGTTTAATTCTATTCCCATATCTTTAAAAATTTTAAACAGAACAAATATTGCGGCAAGCTGACCTTTGTTGTCAGCAGCCCCCCTGCCGATTATTCTGCCTTCGTATTCAGTGGCATTATATGGCTCAAATTCCCAGCCTTCCCCCTCGGGTACTACGTCACCGTGAATCCAGATGCCGAGGTCGATAGGTGTGTCTTTCATAGCAAGACTTACAACACCTACATTGTAATCGGTTGTATGGAAGCCTTCCGTTTTGCCAATGGCTATAGCTGTATCAAGAACCTTTTTTACACCTGCACCAAATGGCGCTCCGGGGATACTTGCTTCTTGAACGCTTTTTATGTTTACAAATTTTTTTGTAAGGTCTGCAACCTCTTGTCTTGATTTTTCTATAAGTGTATCAAGTTTTTCGATCAGAAGTTCACTCATATACGCAACCTCCCTATTTTTTATATCAATAATAAAATTGTAGCACAATATTGCAAAATAATCAATTAACTTATCACTATTTTTTGAAAATTAATTAGGGTATTTACTTCTTTTATTTTATTTGATATAATGACTATATAATTAGAAATTTATATAAGAGGAAAAAATATATATGAAAAATAAACTTTTGAGGATGATTGAAGAAAGACAGTCGGAGCTTTATGATTTGTTGAAATTACTTGTGAATATTAATTCCGAAAGTTGTGGTACCACGGGAAATGAAGCCGATGTTGCGAAGTTTGTAAAAAACTATTTAGATGACATTGGAGTTGAATCTGACCTTTATTCTCCCGAAAGTATTGACGGTTTTAGAGATCATCCGGACTACCTTGCAGGGCATAACCTTGAAAACAGATATGACGTAACAGGTATATTGCGCGGTAAAAACAGAAATAAGAGTCTTATGCTTATGTCCCATTCCGATACGGTGCCGATAGGCGATGAAAAATTATGGTCTTTTCCTGCTTTATCGGGGGAGCTTCGCGACGGCAAAATTTGGGGCAGGGGCGCTTGTGACGATAAGTACGGTATTGCTGTCGGACTTTTTCTTATGAAGCTTATAAAAGAAGCCGGAATAGAGCTTGACTACGATTATTACTTTACTGCATATTCCGATGAAGAATACGGCGGCGGTAACGGTTCTTTGGCGGCTTGTCTAAAATACAAATGCGATGATTACGTTAATATGGACTGCAAAAACTTTGAACTCTGGGTTGCAGGTGTTGGCGGCGGTGATGTAATGTTTGAGTTTGGTACAGACGAGCCTAAGGGTTCTTGCGGAGATGCGGTCGAGGCTATGTATATCTTGAAAAATGAACTTGACTTGTTTGGCAAAGACAGAAAAAATGAACTTTTGCAGGAAGAACTTTACAAGAATACTTATATTCCCGATACTTCAATGATATTGCTTGAGGCTAAAGCGGGAGACGACGGTAACGACCTCGATAAAGGACATATTCTTATAGAATATTTTACAAATAAAACGGAAGATGAAATAAACGTAGAGTTTGATAAACTTTGGGAAAGAGCCAACAAGAAGTTAAATGCTATCGGCTTTAAAATTACAAAGAGGGAAATGACGACAAGATTTTTCCATTTTGTAAAGAGTGATTATAAGAACAGTACTGTTGTGAAAAAACTTACTGAGGCTGCAAAAGAAACCTCGGGAAGAGTGCTTGTTCCCAGCGGCGCTGTGCTCAGCGATCTTTCGCTTATTGTAAAACACGGCAGTCCCAACGCAGTTGGATTTGGAGTCGGCAAAGCATTTGACGTATATGGCGGCGCACATCAGAGAGACGAGCATATAAGCTGTGATACTCTGCTTGAATTCGCTAAAATAATGGGTAGCTTTTTGATGAGCTATTAATTCCAAAAATCACTCGATAACGAGTGATTTTTTGTTTTATTTTATGCCTAATATTATTTTATTATTGTATTGATTTTTTAAAATGGGAATGATATAATATATTGGTTTGTGTTTATTTTAGCAAAAATTAACACGGAGGTTGTTTTAATGGATATTTTGTACAGAAATTTACTTGATTTCACTTGGCAACAGGGTGTAATGATTCTTATCGGTTGCATTCTGATCTATCTTGCTATCAAAAAAGAAATGGAACCCACGCTCTTGCTTCCTATGGGCTTTGGTACTCTTCTTGTAAACATTCCCCATTCGGATGCGCTTGTTGGTCCTATTCAGGAGCTTTATGAAGCGGGTATAGCAAACGAGCTTTTCCCCTTGCTCTTGTTTATCGGTATCGGTGCTATGATTGATTTCGGTCCTTTGCTTACTAACCCTAAATTAATGCTTTTCGGCGCGGCGGCGCAGTTTGGTATATTCTTTACACTCGCAATGGCGCGTATGTTCTTCCCCAATATTAACGATGCGGCTTCTATTTCTATTATCGGTGCGGCTGACGGTCCTACTTCTATTGCCGTTGCAAACACTCTCAATTCTCAATATATCGGACCTATTACGGTGGCGGCGTATTCGTATATGGCGTTAGTACCTATTATTCAACCGCCTGTTATCAAGCTTCTTACAACTAAAAAGGAAAGACTTATTCGTATGCCTTATGAACAGAAGTCTGTTTCAAAGCTTACAAGAATTTTGTTCCCGATAATTATTACAATAGTTGCTTCTGCGGTTATTCCTCAGGCGACGGCTCTTATCGGTTTCCTTATGTTCGGTAACCTTATAAGAGAATGCGGAGTTCTTGATAACCTCTCTGAAACAGCACAAAAGGTACTTGCAAATCTTATAACAATTCTTCTCGGTATCTCTGTTGCGTTTAATATGACAGGCGAACAGTTCTTGAAGGTAGATACTTTGCTTATTATGGGACTCGGTCTTATTGCATTTATAGTCGATACTGCAGGCGGTGTGCTTTTTGCAAAGTTTCTTAACCTTTTCTCAAAGAAAAAGCTTAACCCCATGATTGGTGCGGCTGGTATTTCTGCATTCCCTATGTCCGGAAGAATCGTACACAAAATGGGACTTAAAGAAGACCCCCAGAACTTCCTTCTTATGCATTCAATGGGCGTAAATGTTTCGGGACAGATTGCTTCTGTTATTGCAGGCGGTCTTATTCTTAAATTCTTTGGTTAAAGGAGTAAACTTATGAATATTGATTTTAATAATTTCGTTACGAATCTCCCTTATATGGGTAAAGGTATGTTAGGCATACTTATAGTTATGGGCGCAATTATTCTCGTAACCGTTGCACTAAATAAGATTTTTTCTAAAAAATAAATAAAAATTAACAATTTTTTGTTTACTAAAATAAATTTATGAGTTATAATGAGCTTGCGGATTGTTTCGCAGGCTCATTTTTTTAAAAGAAACAAATTATTTCTTACCT
>JAZRUG010000011.1:0-153029 GCA_045652425.1 Eubacteriales bacterium | reverse complement strand
CTTGAGCCTATCTTTGCGGAATTACCGCTTGAGCCTATCTTTGCGGAATTACCGCTTGAGCCTATCTTTGCGGAATTACCGCTTGAGCCTATCTTTGCGGAATTACCGCTTGAGCCTATCTTTGCGGAATCCTTACTCGTTGTTTTTGTTTTCGTTTCGCCTTTTTCAAAACAGACTTTTACACTCGCATGTACAAGGTCAGCAAACTTCAACTTTGCCCCGATTTTTAATTTTTTTGTACAGAATTTTTTGTTATCATCGGTCAAAGGTTCTTCCAATGCTTCAACCTCTGCAAACTCTGTCATATTTCCGTCATTATCAACCAACGGATAATAGTCAAGAACGTCAAGCGGATTTACGCAATAATGCATACCCCTACGGCATATCTCCGCTTTGCCCTCTTCAAATATCGTATTTTCTGCGTATTGCTTCCCCCTGCAAACCATTCCTTTGCTAAATGCTTTATATCCTTTGTTCGTGTTTTTCATTTTTTGTTACTCCTTATTCTTTAAAACGGTAAATCTTGATCGCCTGTAATTTCTTCAAATTCGGGAGCTGATTCGTTAAAACTTGGAGCAGACTCAGCTTGATACGTAGCATTGTCGCTCTTGCTATCAACGAAGTTTGCTTCATCAACAACAACCTCTGTAGCGTATCTGTTAATGTTGTTTTGGTCTTTCCAACTTCTTACTTGAATAGCTCCGGTTACGCATATAGAGCTACCTTTACGGAAAAACTTACAGATAAACTCCGCCGTACTTCCCCACGCTTGACAGTTTATAAAATCAACTTCGTTTGTCTTGCTCATTCTGCGATTTACCGCTATAACGAAAGACGTTACAAACGTTCCGCTTGTTGTTTGTCTTAATTCGGGTTCAGCCGTAAGTCTACCGCCTAATATAACTTTGTTAAAATTGAAATTTGCCATAATTAATACTCCTTTTTATAAACTAATTTTTCTTTGTTCCACTTTGGATATTTGCTTTTTAGATAGTTTTCTATGTATCTGCCGATTTCTTTTCGCTTTGTGGTATGGTCGTAGTCTTCATGGCATTGCATACACAACGTAACTATGTTTTCCTCTACACCGAGACCGCCTTTGCTTCGGGGGATATAGTGTGCGTTTGGCATTGCATAGGGAGAGCGACATATAATACATCTATGCTCGTCTCTTTCCCATACCTTGTCTTTGACCTTTTTTGTAATATCACAAGCCTTGCTACGTTTGCTTTTGTATGTCATTCCTCATACCTTAATCTTGCCGCTTCTGCCGGAGTCATTACATCTAACCCCATTTCGTTAGCTTCGTATATTGCCCCATTGAGCAGAGCAGAAAATTCTTTAGAGTCATAGTCGCTACTGCCTTTGATAAAATAATAGTGATACCAAGTAACGCCGTTAAGCACCGAAGAACCTCTGTATTTACAATGGATTTTTGACTTAATTGGATCAATAAAATATCTGCTTGAAAAATCCTCAATATTACCGTCGGCATCTGTCAACAACGTGCCGTAGTCTTGAAGCATTTGCTCGTGTACCAAATCCTTTGTAGAGTTAATGCTTTTTGCGATTTTCTCAAGCACCACCCAATAATATGAATTTGCGGTAAGACTACGTTTTTCTCGGTATTCTTTAATCTCAACTACATACTTTTTATCAGGCTTTATTCCCTCAAGAAACCTTGAGAGTACAGCCATCATTTGAAATATGGTCTGCTTTGTAAATTGGAATGTCATTTTATCCCTCAGCCATTTGTTTTATTTGCTGTGTTCTTTCTTCAAGCTCAAGTTCTTCAAGAAGGTCCTCGTATCTATCGTCGGTGGTTGAATGGTCCAACTTTTTTTCTTCGGCATATTTAACGGGATCAATTTTCATTTCATTAAGCTTCTTAATAAGTCTTACTCTCGGCGGCATTGGTCTTTCGGGAGCTTTCTTCTGTCCCGGTGTTGCTTTGGTGTACTGTGTAGGCTCGCTCGCTGTTTGGTCGGGATCTTCGCCTGTGCTTATCTTGTAAGCTTTCATAAGAGCATATTTATCGGCGTATGTCATAGCCTTGCCGCTTCCTTTGTCTTGGGAGTCAATACCCTCGGCAAACGTTGTTGTTTCTATGTAATCGTCGGGTTTTTCGATATTTACAAATCTGTATACCGTCTTAATACGGCTCATAAAAGAAGTTTTAGTTCCGTATTGTGTGTCCGTTTCAAGCATATTACTCTCAAGCACTTCTCGGCTGTAAGGATAGCTATAAACGCCGTGCTTTGCTTCAATCGGTTTTACCGCATCAAGAATATCCCTCTCTGATACTGCCTTGTATTTATTTTTTCCCTCGCCTACGGTCAAGTTTTTGCCAACGGTTTGCAACTCGGCTGTTATTGCCGACATCTTTTCAAAAATATTCATTCTTCAATCTCCTTTGCTTCTGTTTCTTCTTCATACCAAAACTCAAATCTTTGCTTCTCTTGCTCGTCTGCTTTTAATATGGCGGTTAAATCTTCAACCGTAATTCTGTTGACCGTTCCGCAATCGTGAAGCTTTCTATCGAGGTAATATACTGTCTTACCTTCCTTGATTTTTTCAATGACACAAAACGAATAAATTGATATGTAATTTTTCATTTCTTTTCTCCTTAAATATTGTTATTTGGTTTTCTGTAATTCTCGTAACAAAAATCGTGTAAGCAATCTTCGTGTATCAGACAGTCTTCAATGTCGTAATAGTGTTCGTCTTGGATAGGCTCTCCGCAATACTCGCACTTGGGAAGCGATTCAAGCCACGCCGCTTGTTCTGCATCGTGTCTCTCAAAGTCTCTTAAGGGATCGTCGCTATAATGGAAGCCCATATTATAAGCCCCCTTTTAATCTGTTCGCCCTTGCCAATACGTCATAGGCATAGTTTGTAATTGTTCCGTTGTAGCTACCTGCGTTATAAGCTACAAGAGCTTTTGTTATATCGCCGTATCTGTTCTGCAATTCCGCAAGGTAATTGATACCCACCGTTATGTTTTTGATAGGTTCAAACAAATCTGTACAATCTAAAGCAATCATTCTTTTTAAATGCCATCTTGGCTGTATCTGCATAAGACCGAAAGACCTACCGTTATCACCTATTGCGTATCTGTCGTATGTACTTTCCTTTTCAATAATTGCTACCACAACCGCAGGGGCTATGCCGTATCTCTCGCACTCTGCAAATATGTAATCTTGCACCAACTCGGATAACGGACAATCGAAATATTTAACTTCCGGGACTGTCTCTTCGATTACTGACTCCGTTTCTATCTCCGTTTCTTCGTTCTTTATCTCGATTATCTGTACTGTTGATACTTCGGGCGTTTCCTCAATGCCCTTGTCAGCTTCTCTCGTTGGTTCTGTGGGCGTTTTAGCTTCTACCCTACTATTTGTATGGGTTAAGTCTGCAATCGTCATACACGTAAGAATAATTACAAACGCACAAATCAAACCCGCCATTATTGTTGTGTATTTTCTTATCAATTTCATTCTTCGCTCCTTTTTCATTTTGACTTCTTGACAAGCAAATTTTTATGTGTTACTATATGCTTAGTTGAAAACAAAAACTTTTTGATAGAAGAGATACAAGTATGTTTGAAGTAATTGGTAACATATTGGAATATATAATTAACATTAAATTACTTGATGTGCCAAACCTTATAATATACATTGGCGCCTCAGTTACTGTTGGCTATTGCACTTCATTGATAGTAATTGGTTTTCTATTTTTGGTTTTGAAGTCGCTTACGGGGAACAGTATTAAAAATAATATTGAAACCAAGATTACGCACATTGCAACCATAATTTTGAGTTCTATTTTCTACTATCTGGCCTTTATAAAGTAAACTTAATATTTTCCCACCATTTTTAAACTGCTCACAAACCGTCATTGTGGTAATTAACATTACCAATACAAGTGGCGGTTTTTTATTTGTGCTTGTCTACGGTAGGTTTTCATAGTGCCACTATGTTAACAGTTACAGCAACCTTTCTCCCCCCCTTCGCATTTAATCCCTGTTGTTTCGATGAATTTTTCTCTGCTGATAAAATAACTGTATCTATCCTTTCCGGTCTTTACGGCAAAACCAAAAGGAAGAATGTTTCTCTGCAGACCTATCCTGATGAAATTTTGCGATTTTCCCATTAGCTTTGCCGCTTCCTGTACTGTCATTGATAAATTAAAATTTTCCATTTTGACACTTCCTTTCTTTTTGTAACCTGTCAGGTTACTTCTTCTGCAAAAAAAATTGACATCGGGTTATTAATTTTAAGAAGTTTAATCAATAATTCAACTTCGTCTGTGCCAAAAATCCCCTTTTTCATACGCATTATAAAAGTTTTTTCGCTTATACCGAGTTTTTTAGCTACTTCTTTCTGTGTCAAACCATTGCGAACAATTTCGGCTTTAAGCGCATTTCTGTCAAGCATCACTTCGCCCCCTTTCCCTGTATGTAACTTTTTGGTTTACTTAATAATAACACACGAATTGTAACTTGTCAAGTCATTTTTGAAAGTTTTCCTGAAAATCTTGACAACTTTCAAGTTATAGTGTATGATGGTAAAAAAGGAGTGAATGAGTTGAGTATTGGAAAAAGAATAAAGCAACTTCGTAAGCAACACAAATTTTCACAAGAGTATGTTGCTAATCAAATAGGTTCTACTAAACAAGCTATATATAAATATGAGAATGAGATTGTAACGAACATTCCCATAGATAAAATTAAAAAATTGGCTTCTTTGTTTAGTGTTTCTCCAGCACACCTTATGGATTGGGAAGTACCTGAAGATAGCGCCGTTGATCTCACAAAATATGGAGTTACCCCCATTTCTCGAAAAAAAATCCCACTTCTCGGTGAGATTGCATGCGGAGAGCCAATATATGCAAATGAGGACCGTGAATCATACACCGAAGTAGGCACAGACATTAAGGCTGACTTTTGCTTAAGAGCAAAGGGCGATAGCATGATTAACGCAAGAATACTTGATGGAGACATCGTTTTTATAAGAAAACAATCCGTCGTAAACAATGGTGAAATAGCAGCTGTTATTGTCGGCGATGAAGCAACATTAAAAAGGGTATACTATTATCCTGAATCAGAAAAACTTATTCTTACACCAGAAAACCCAAAATACGAACCTCTTGTATACGTAGGTACAGAATTGGAACAAGTCCGAATCCTCGGAAAAGCCGTAGCTTTCCAGAGCGATGTTGTGTAGGTGCCGAAAGAAAAGAATAGCTGGAGAGCCATATATCATTTTACGAACTATTCAAGGGTTTATTTCAAAAAGTTCTATATCTCACTTTTTATTGTGATATGTGCTTAAAAAACAAAAACGCCGCTACTGCTCCTTGAATTTTATTAAAATATTCAATGGTAAAAAAGTAGGAAAATTTTTGAAAAAATGAAAGGAGATGCTTCCATTGGCAAAGCCGATGCGACTACCAAACGGATTCGGAAACATTAATAAATTAAGTGGAAACAGAAGAAAACCATATCGTGCAAGGGTATTTGAAGGCTATACCGACGATGGAAAAAGGCTATATAAAAACATAGGATATTATGAAAAATACAACGAAGCCCTGACCGCACTCGTTGACTATCACAGAAACCCTCTCGACTTTCAGGCAGATATCACCTTTGCAGAATTATATGAACGGTGGTCAGCAATTAAATTCGATAAAATATCCGCAAGTAATATAAGCGGTTACAAGGCATCATATAAGGTGTGCGAATCCATCTACAACAAACCCTTAAAGGAAATCAAACTTGCACACCTTCAGCACATTGTTGACACTTGCGGAAAGAATTACCCCACTTTGAAAAAACTCAAAATATTCTTGTCGCAAATGTATGAATATGCCGTAATGCAAGACATCATCAGCAAGGATTTGGACAAAACCGAATATCTTGATTTAGGCGAAAAGAGCAAACCAAGCTCCTTGCACTATAAATTTTCAAAGGCAGAGATTGAAGCATTGTGGACATGGTCTCCAAACAACGATTATGTGCAAATGGTGTTGATGATGATTTACTGCGGAGCAAGACCAGGCGAATTCCTCGCTGTTAAAAAGCAAGACGTCAACATGAAAGATGAATATTTCAATATCACCGAAGGAAAGAACGAGAACGCAAAAAGAAGAGTACCCATTCACCACAAAATGATTCCCTTTTATGAGAATTGGATGAACAAAGAAGGCGAATACCTCATCACCAAGCATAACGGCGACAGATTCAACCTTCAAACCGGACACCGCCAATTTAAAAATAGTTATTGGAATGCTGTTCTTCGAGAAATCGGGATTTTGGAATATAAAACCGAGAATGGAGAAACCCAAGAGCATCAACCACACGATGCAAGGCACACATTCGCTTCTATGTGGAGAGAAAAGAAACTTGATGAAACGTTCCGCAGAAAGATTCAAGGTCATGCCGGGCAAGGAATCGGTGAACAAGTATATACACACATTGACATGGAGAAGTTAAAGGAAGAATTGAACCAATTATGATGGTTCACCCTCTTCCCCCTCTCCATTATATTGTGTAACATTTGTGTAACATACGTGTAACTTTAACTGAATTTTACCCCTTTTTATCGGTTTTTAATTTGTACCAAAAAATAAGAAAAAACCTTGAAAACATCGAGGTTTCCAAGGTTTTTTGAATGCTTGAGATATTGAATTGTCTTTATCTCTTGGAGAACTGGCTCGCACGACGTGCAGCTTTGAGACCGTATTTCTTTCTTTCCTTCATACGTGAATCACGAGTGAGGAAGCCTGCCTTCTTAAGAGCTGCCTTATTAGCTTCGTCAGCCTGAAGAAGTGCTCTGGAAAGGCCGTGACGGATAGCGCCTGCCTGTCCGGAGAAACCGCCGCCGCGAACGTTTGCAATAATGTCAAACTTGCCTACTGTATCGGTAACAGCGAAAGGCTGGTTAACGATAAGCTTGAGTGTTTCAAGACCGAAATATTCGTCGATTGAACGACCGTTTATTGTAATAGCGCCTGTGCCGGGTACAATTCTTACTCTTGCAACAGAGCTCTTTCTTCTACCTGTGCCGTAGAAATAGGGTTTAGCACTTGTATACATCGTCATTTACTTCCTTTCCTATTATTCGCCTACTTTGTATTCAACGGGCTTCTGAGCTTCATGATTGTGCTTGTCGCCTGCAAATACCTTAAGACGTGTGATGGACTTATCGCCAATAGAGTTGTGAGGAAGCATACCCTTAACTGCGAGAGTCATAGCCAATTCAGGCTTTGTAGCCATCAAATGACGATAGCTAACTTCCTTCAAACCGCCGATATAACCGGAATGACGACGATAGAACTTCTGATCGAGCTTCTTACCGGTGAGAACTGCTTTGTCTGCATTGATAACGATTACGTATTCGCCGCAATCAACGTGAGGTGTGAATTCAGGTCTGTGCTTACCTCTTAAAATGTTAGCAGCAGTAACTGCTGTCTTGCCCAAGGGCTTACCAGCTGCGTCAATGATATACCATTTACGCTCAACTGTTTCTTTTTTTGCCATAAAAGTGGACATTGAGATTTCCTCCAAATGTATTATAATATTTATTTTTTTACACAATTTGTCATTTTCGACTTTGCAATTATAGCACACTGATATTACTCTGTCAATAGTTTTTCGAAACTTTTTTAAAAAAATTTAATTTAGATATTCACTTGCTCGTTTTTTCTCATTTTTTCTCATTTTTTTACACAAATTTCAAACATGCTTTGCACATTTTATTTTTTATAATTTTCCTTAATTATATAGAAAACGCATTGACAAAACAAATTTTGAGTGTTATAATTCAAAGAGTGTGGATATCATATACAGTATAAAGCATTGATGCGGATTAAGAGATATTTTCCAATTCACAGAGAGCGTTTTCATTGGCTGAAAGAAACGTAATTAGGGTTATCTTGTGTCACCGCAGAGCTCGGAACGAACGTTTTTATAAAAAAACAAGTAGCAGCCGACGGAGTTATGCACCGTTACAAGCATAAAGAGTGTGCGCATATTTTATTATGTGCAAATTCAGGTGGTACCGCGTTTTATTTTACGTCCTGTGTTTTTACACGGGATTTTTTTATTTCAAGTATTCAATAATTAATTCAAATATATGGAGGCAATTCATGAAAAAAGAAATTGCAAAAACCTATGACCCGTCGGAAATAGAAGACCGTCTTTATAAATATTGGGACGAATCCGGATTTTTCAAGCCCGACGAAGACAAATCAAAAACACCTTTCTCGATAGTTATTCCCCCTCCAAACGTTACAGGACAACTTCACATGGGACATGCCCTTGATGAAACTTTGCAGGATATCCTCGTTCGTTACAAGAGAATGCAGGGCTTCTCTACCCTTTGGGTACCCGGAACTGACCACGCAGGTATAGCTACACAAATCAAGGTTGAAGAAAACTTGCGTGTAAACGAAGGTCTCACAAGATACGACCTCGGCCGCGAAGAGTTCCTCAAAAGAGTATGGGACTGGAAGCATCAGTACGGTAACAGAATTATCAGCCAGCTCAAGAAACTCGGCGCATCATGCGACTGGAGCCGCGAGCGCTTTACAATGGACGAGGGTTGCTCAAAAGCAGTAAGAGAAGTATTCGTAAACCTTTATGACAAGGGACTCATATACAGAGGCCACAGAATAATCAACTGGTGTCCTCACTGTCTCACTGCCCTTTCCGATGCCGAGGTTGAATACAAGGACCAGCCCGGAAGCTTCTGGCACATCAAATATCCCATCAAGGGCGAAGACGGTTACGTTGAAATAGCAACAACACGTCCCGAAACAATGTTCGGTGATACAGCCGTAGCAGTAAACCCCAACGACGAAAACACAAAGCATCTTATCGGTAAAACTCTTATACTTCCCATTGTTGGAAGAGAGTTGCCTGTTATAGCAGACGATTACGTTGAAATAGGCTTCGGTACAGGTTGCGTTAAGATTACCCCCGCGCACGACCCCAACGACTTCTTGGTAGGTCAGAGACACAACCTTGAACAGATAAAGGTTATGAACGACGACGCTACCATGAATGCAAACGCAGGTAAATACGAGGGTATGGACAGATACGAATGCCGTAAGGCACTTGTTGCAGACCTCGAAGCAGAGGGTTACCTCGTTAAGACTATACCTCACGACCATAACGTAGGCGTATGTTATCGTTGCGGCACAACTGTTGAACCCCTTACTTCTGACCAGTGGTTTGTAAAAATGAAGCCCTTGGCAGAACCCGCAATCGAAGCAGTTGACAACGGTTCTATTAAATTCATTCCCGACAGATTCTCCAAGAACTATTACAACTGGATGAACAATATTCTTGACTGGTGTATTTCCCGTCAGCTTTGGTGGGGACACAGAATACCCGCATTCTACTGCGATGCTTGCGGCGAAATGACAGTATCTAAAGAAGATATAACAGTTTGTCCCAAGTGCGGCGCTCCCGTACATCAGGACGAAGATGTACTTGACACCTGGTTCTCCTCTGCCCTTTGGCCCTTCTCTGTTATGGGTTGGCCCGAAAACACGGAAGACCTCCAGAGATTCTATCCTACGAATGTTCTCGTTACCGGATACGACATCATAACATTCTGGGTATCAAGAATGATATTCTCCGGCCTTGAGCATATGAATGAAAAACCCTTCTCCACCGTATTTATTCACGGACTTGTAAGAGACGCACAGGGCAGAAAGATGTCAAAATCTCTCGGCAACGGTATTGACCCCCTTGAAATTATTGAAAAGTTCGGTGCTGACGCACTCCGTTACGCTTTGGCTACAGGTAACTCCCCCGGTAACGATATGAGATTCTCCGACGAAAAGATTGAAGCTGCAAGAAACTTTAACAACAAGATCTGGAATGCTTCACGTTTCGTTCTTATGAATCTTGACATTGAAGAAGTTAAGCTTCCAGCGGCCGAAGACCTCGAAATTGAAGATAAGTGGATACTTTCACTTTATAACAAGACTGTTAAAGAAGTTTGCGCTAACCTCGACAACTTTGAGCTTGGTATCGCGTTGGCAAAACTTTATGACTTTATTTGGGATATATTCTGTGACTGGTACATTGAATTGCTTAAACCCAGATTCAACGACAAGGGCAGCAAATCAAACCTTGTAGCGCAGAACGTTATCACATACGTTCTCTCCAACACATTGAAGCTTCTCCACCCCTTTATGCCTTTTATTACAGAGGAAATCTGGCAGACTCTTCCCCACGAAGGCGAAAGCATTATGGTAAGCGATTATCCCGTTTACAACGAAGCTTTCAACTTTGAAAAAGAAGAAGTTATAATGGACAGACTTATCACAGCAATCAGAGCGATAAGAAACCGCAGAAGCGAAATGAACGTTCCTCCCTCAAAGAAGGCAGCTCTGTTCATTGAGTCAAGCTATGCTGACACATATAACACCAAGACAGAACCATTCTTTGTTAAACTTGCATCCGCATCTTCAATAACCTACGTTGATTCTTGCGAAGACGAAAATGCAGTACAGATTATAACCGACTCTGCAAAGATATACATTCCTCTCGGAGACCTCGTTGACTTTGAAAAGGAAAAGGAACGTCTTAACAAAGAAAAAGCGAAGACAATATCCGAAATCGAAAGAATCGAAAAGAAACTTTCAAATGAAGGCTTTGTAGCCAAGGCTCCTCAAGCTGTTATTGACGGCGAAAAGGCTAAACTTGCAAGTTACAACGAAGTTCTTCAGGGTATTGAAAAGGCTCTCGAAAAGCTTAACTGAATATCAACTGTTAATTTTTTATAACAACTATATTGCGACAGCTTTCGCAAATAAAATGCTGTATCCTATTTCTGCAAGGAAAAGGATACAGCTTTTTTGTTTTGCACCATCAAGGAGGAATATATGAAAACACAAATCGATTTTTCAAACGAAACTCTGTACGTTAAACTGAACGGCGACATCGACCATCATTCAGCAAAATATATCAGAGAGGAAATTGACCGGGAGTTATACAAATACCAACCCTCGACTATGATAATGGATTTATCAAACGTAGATTTCATGGACAGTTCGGGGCTTGGGCTTATACTCGGCAGATACACGAAAATAAATATGTTCGGCGGTGTTCTCAAGGTTGCCAATCCGAGCAAAAGAATAGAAGAAATGCTGATTATGGCAGGAACGGACAAGCTTATTCCAATCGAAAAAGGAGTAAAATTTATATGAAGAACAAGAGCCTATTAAATGAATTTAAAATGCAATTACCTGCAAATTCGGTAAACGAAGGATTTTGCAGAAAGATATTTTCTGCATTTGTAAGTATACTCGATCCCACAGTGTCTGAACTTGCTGACATCCGCACAGCAGTTTCAGAGGCAGTTACTAACTGCATCGTTCACGCATACCAAGAGAAAGGCGGAACGATTTACATAAGCGGAAAATACTATTCCGACAAAACTGTTGAAATAAAAATAAAAGACAAAGGTTGCGGAATAGAAGACGTAAAACAAGCCATGAAACCGCTTTATACAACCGATACGACGGGAGAAAGAGGGGGAATGGGGTTTGCCATCATGGACTCGTTTACCGACAAATTAAGGATTAATTCGAAGGTCGGAAAAGGCACGACTGTTACCATGATAAAAAACCTAAAGTAATAATGCAAACGTTAGACAACACAACTTTAATAAAAAATGCTCAAACCGGAGATAGCGAAGCGCTCGAACAGTTAATAAGCCAAAATTTAGGTTTGGTCAAAAAAATCGTTTTGCGTTTCAAGGACAGAGGTTGCGAATACGAGGACCTCGTGCAAATTGGAACCATTGGAATGATAAAAGCCGTAAGAAGTTTTGACTTCTCATTCAACACCGTTTTCTCTACCTATGCCGTTCCATTAATTATAGGAGAAATAAGACGCCACCTGCGCGATGACGGACTTATAAAGGTGAGCAGAAACATAAAAAAGAACGGAATAGACATACTCCGAAAAAAAGAAGAATTCGAGAAGAAACACTCAAGAGAACCGTCCGTATCTGAATTATCTGAATTATCCGGACTTTCGGTTGATGATATAGTCATAGCACTTGAAGCAATTTCCCCCGTGCGTTCATTGCAAGAACCCCTGAACGATGATTCATCTTCTACCCTTGCAAGTGTTATAGGCGATGATGAAAATGTTATAGACAAACTGACAGAGAAATTAGCGCTCAAAGAAGCGTTGTCGCTTCTTCCGGAAGAACAACGGCAGATAATAATTTTGCGGTATTTTAAGGAGCTATCCCAACAGCAAACAGGCGAACTCTTGGGACTAACTCAAGTTAAAGTATCAAGAGAGGAGAAAAAAATAATAAATTTTTTGCGAAAGGCATTGTAATTATTAGTTTTCAGAGCATAATTTCCTAAAAATATGTTATATAATCTATTGCAAAAACCGACAATATATGTTATAATTTAAAGAGCAAGATGTGATATAAGGCCATGCCAGCCGGGGAGTTAGCGGTGCCCTGTACCTGCAATCCGCTACAGCAGGGGTGGATTCCTTTTTTGAGGCTTGGATATGTACGGCTGTGCCGTATTATTTTGCGTTGAAGAATGGGTCTTGCGCAATTGATGGCTGTGAACCATGTCAGGCGGGGAACCGAGCAGCATTAAGCAGTATGTTTGATGTGCCGCAAGGACGCCTGTTCCGAGTGAAATATACGGTTAACGCGTATATGTCCACATTCGATTAAAAGGTGTATGGTCTTATATCGCATCTTGCTCTTTTGATTATAACAGCTTATTTAAGCTCTTATCAGCGTTTCAACAAACTGCAATAATTAAGAAAACGGAGGGAAAAGTTTATGCATCAGGCTTTATACAGAAAATGGAGACCGTCGCATTTTGATGATGTATGCGGTCAGGATCATATTACTTCCATACTGAAGTATGAGGTCGCAAACAACAAGACTACACACGCATATCTTTTCTGTGGTTCAAGAGGAACGGGAAAAACTACTTGCGCCAAGATTCTCTCCAAAGCTGTAAACTGCGAGCACCCTATAAACGGTAACCCTTGTAACGCCTGCCCTTCTTGCTTGGCAGTTGATTCGGGTACTGCAACAGACGTATACGAAATGGACGCTGCAAGTAACAACGGCGTTGACAATATCAGAGATATACGAGATGAGGTTCTCTATACTCCCTCGGAACTAAAAAACAGAGTTTATATAATCGACGAGGTTCATATGCTTTCGCCAAGTGCATTTAACGCACTTCTCAAAACCCTTGAAGAGCCGCCTGAAAACGTTATATTTATTCTTGCAACCACGGAAACTCAAAAGATTCCCGCTACCATTCTTTCAAGATGTCAGCGTTTTGATTTTAGGCGTATCCCTACAAAGACCATATCTGACAGACTTATGTATATAGCCAAGGAAGAAGGACTAAAAGTCGAAGAAGACGCCGCATTCCTTATTGCAAAACTCGCTCAAGGCGGTATGAGAGATGCTATAAGTATGCTTGAACTTTGCTCGGGCGAACACGAGGAAATAACGACGGAAGTCGTTATTGAAACAACCGGAACAAACAGCAGAAGCAGCGTCGTAAAAACAATTAACGCTATACACGAAAAAGATTATGAAACCATATTGGCACAGATAAATACACTGCACACCTCTTCCCTTGATATTTTGGTATTTTGGAATGACCTGCTCTCATATTACAGGGATATGTTCGTTGTAAAAAACACAAAATCACCAAAATCCTATCTTGATGTAACGGAAAACGAATTTGAAGAAATAAAACAAACTGCAAGCAAATTTACCAATGCGGCAATCGCATCACACATTAACCAACTTGAAGACTGTTTTTATGCTATGCAAAGACCTAATGCCTCGAAACGTATATGCGCAGAAATGGCTCTTATCAGATTGTGCGACAACAAACTTGCCCTTTCAAACGAAGTCCTCGCAGAACGTATTTCTAATATTGAAGACAAACTTTCTTCGGGTAATTTTACGGTGGCAGCTATTCCTCAAGTTTCACAAAACATTAAGAGCGTTACAGAACCCGAAACAAAAAGCACCGAAAAACCAATAACCAGCGACTTTAGTGTAGATAATTCCCCAAAAGAAGAAGAACCTGTCTATGCCAATAAGGACCAAAAAAGAACATTGAAACAACTTACCTCATGGCCCGAAGTTGTAAAAAAATATTCGAAGACAGATCCCAGTACGTCATCATTTCTTGGAATGTCGTATGCATATAAGGATGGAAATGATATTGTCATAAGAGTATCAGGCAAATTCACTTATGATATAATTCACCAAACCAACGTAAAAGAAAAACTTATATCTCTCATAAACGCATCCGAAGGAACAAACATTTCAGCAAACAATCTCAAGGTTGAAATAAATGCAGAAAAACCGGTGTTCGATGATGAAACCGGCATTGATGAAATAATACAAAACAGTCAATAATTAACTTAAAATAAGGAGAATTATAAAAATGAAAGCAAGATTACCTCAAGGAATGGGCGGCGGCCCCCAGAATATGCAGGCAATGCTCCGTCAGGCGCAAAAGATGCAGGAAGATATGGCAAATCTTCAGGAAGACCTCGACAACCGCGAATATGAAATAAAAGCAGGCGGCGGCGCTGTCGTTCTTAAAATAAACGGCAAGAAGCAGATACAGGAACTCGTTATTGATTCCGACATCGTAGATCCCGACGATACGGAAACACTTGCTGACGTTTTGACAGCAGCATTCAACGAAGCTATTCGCACGGTAGAAGAAACCAATCAATATGAAATGGAAAAAATTACAGGCAGCATAAATATGCCCGGATTGTTTTAATTAAAATATGTCAGAATTCATACCACCGCTCGAAATACTTATTGAACAGTTTCAGCGACTCCCCGGAGTCGGCAGAAAAACAGCTCAAAGACTTGCGTTTTCAATAGTTGATTCAGAGGAAGAAAAGGTTTTGCAATTTGCCGAAGCTTTGGTCAACGCAAAAAAGAACATACACTACTGCCCTTCTTGCTACAACTTCAGCGAAGGTGGGCTTTGTTCTGTATGCCGTAATTCCGAAAAAGATAAATCGGTGATTTGTGTTGTCGAAGATGCGAAAGTACTTATGGCAATCGAAAGAGTTAAGGGCGCAAACAGATATAACGGACTTTATCACGTGCTTCATGGCGTTATTTCTCCCCTCGACGGAATCGGTCCCGAACAACTAAAAATAAAAGAGTTGCTTAAAAGAGTTACCGATCCGGAATTAAAGGAAGTTATAATTGCCACCAACCCATCTGTTGAAGGAGAAGCTACAGCAATGTATCTCACAAAGCTTTTGAAGCCTATGGGACTAAAGATAACAAGACTTGCATTTGGTATTCCCGCAGGCGGCGACCTTGAATATACCGACGATATGACTCTGCTTTACGCACTTCAAGGCAGACGGGAGCTGTAAAATCTTATTAGGACACATAAAAATCCCACAGGTTTTCACCTGTGGGATTTTTTTAATTTAATTTTTAAATACCCATTTTTTCTGGATTATGTAACTGCAAACAAAAAGCACAGTATCAATAAACAACTTGATGAGGGTTACAAGCCATGCCGCATCAGCGCTCATTACGTTTGACATAAGAGTTACCAAACCTGCAGATACAAGCATTTGCGGTATGCAAAGTGCATAATACTTTATAAGCGATTTTACAGTAGAGCCTTTGCTTCCAAACACAAGTTTTTTATTAAAGGTATAATTAAATACAGACGATGCTATTCTCGCAATAACTGTACATAAAGTTATTGAACTGAATAACAATTTCAGAATAAAGAATAAACCAATATCAATTAAAAACGAGCCAACCGATGAAAGAATATATTTCAATATCTGCTTATATATCCTTATTGAATCTTTAATCGGGTCAAAATGAGACGTTGCGTTTTCATCAATATATACAGTCTGTATTTCAACTTCGGAAAAAGGAACGTTATTCTTGCCGAAATCAAGGAGCATATTCGTTTCATACTCGTATCTCTCGCCTTTTGTTTCAACAAAGATAGGAAGATATTTCGCAGGAATTGCTCTGAGTCCCGTTTGTGTATCAGATATTTTCAAACTGCACGCAGTCAAGAACATAAACGACGTAATTCTGTTTCCAAGCTTACTTCTCGGCGGAACATCAGGCTTCGAAAAATCTCTTATCCCCAATACAACGGAATCGCTTTCAAGCATTTTTTCAGCGCACTTTTTTATATCTGCCGGAACGTGCTGACCGTCACCGTCAGCAGTAACCACGCCCGCACCGTTTCTGTTTGAGATATAATATTCCATTGCAGTTTTAAGCGCCCTACCCTTGCCTTTGTTGAGCTCATGAACAAGAACGGTAACTTGAGATAGTTCACGAATTTCATCAAAATAATGATTATACTCTTCGCCGCCGCCGTCATCGATGACTATTATATCATCAAAACCGGCGTTGATAAGCCCATTCACCGTTCCACGTAGTTTTTCATCGGGTTTATACGACGGCAAAACAACGGAAACTGACTTAAAGTTCAGCATTTTATTCCCCTTTTTTCCAAAATAGGTTTAATTAAATAAATTAAATAACAGCCTCACCGTGTCTCATTACGTGGCAGTTGATGTTAACTGCAACGGGAAGACCTGCAATATGGGTGGATGTATATTCGATATTTACTGCAAAAGCGGTAGTATCTCCGCCGAAGCCCTGGGGACCAACACCAAGTTGGTTTACTGCCTCAAGCATTCTCTTTTCAAGGTCAGCATATCTGGGATCTGCATTTCTCTCGCTTACAGGTCTTGTAAGAGCCTTCTTTGCGAGATATGCACTTCTGTCAAACGTACCGCCGATACCAACACCTACAAGAATAGGAGGACAAGGATTGCCGCCCGCATTTTTTACGGTATCACATACGAATTTAATAATATCTTCCTGTTTAGCAGAAGGTGTAAACATCTTAATTGCGCTCATATTTTCACTACCAAAGCCCTTGGGAGCAACAATAAGCTTAACCTTATCGCCTTCAACAATACTTGTGTAAAGAATAGCAGGAGTATTGTCGCCGGTATTCTTTCTCTCAAACAAAGGTTCCTTAACAACGGATTTTCTAAGATATCCGTCGGCATAAGCCTGTCTTACGCCCTCATTAATAGCATCTTCAAACAAACCGTCAACAATGTGTACGTCCTGACCTACTTCAGCGAAAACAACAGCCATACCTGTGTCTTGGCAAATCGGTACGTCTGTGGTTCTTGCAGCATCAAGATTGTCAACAAGTCTACCCAAGATAGCAGCTGCTCTCTTATCAGTCTCTTTGTTTACAGATTCCCTAATAAGCTCTTCTGCATCACAAGGCAAAACATAGTTTGCATTGATAAACAACTCTCTTACAACCTTTGTGATTTCCTTACATGAAACTTCTCTCATAATATTTTATCCTCCAATATATTCCGCCGCGTAGGTGGCAGCAATTGCTCCATCTGCAGCAGCAGTAATTACTTGTTTTAATGGTGTATTTCTAACGTCTCCGACAGCATATAAGCCTTCGACATTTGTCATACATTTTGTATCTGTTATAATATAACCGCCTGAATCTTTCGCAACCTCTTCAGGCACAAAACTCGTCTCGGGTATAGTTCCGACAGCTACGAAAACGGCATCGGTATATATCTCTTGAACTTCATCTGTTAACTTGTTTTTTGCAACAATACTTGTAACCTTATCGTCTCCTCGTATTTCTATGGGAATAGTATTCAAAACAAGTTCGATGTTTTCGTGTTTTTCAAGTCTGTCCGTCAAAACTTTAGATGCTCTGAATGCATCTCTTCTGTGCATAATATAAACTTTACTGCAAAGTTTTGAAAGATAAATAGCATCTTCAACAGCGGTATTACCTCCGCCTACAACAACGGCTACTTTGTTTTTGAAAAAGTTCCCGTCGCACGTAGCACAATAAGATACTCCTCTGCCGGTAAATTCCATTTCACCTTTTATGTCAAGTTTACGTCTTCTTGCCCCCGATGCTATAATCACACTCTTTGCTGAAAAAGATGCGCCACTTTCACATTCAAGCAAAAAAACGCCGTCAACCTTTTTTAACAGCTTTACGTTCTCAAACTGTAAATCAACACCAAGCGTTGTTGTTTGTTCGTAAAACTTCATCGAAAGGTCAAAACCGGTACCGACAAATCCTGGGTAATTTTCTATCTCCGGCGTAGTCATAACTTGACCGCCGGGAGACATACACTCAAACAAAGAAATATCACAGCCTGCTCTCTTTGCATATATCGCCGCCGTAAGTCCTCCTGGTCCTCCCCCGATTATTATAATGTCTTTCATATTCATTCTCCGAAACAAAAAAAGCTGTATTACGGGATAAAAAAATCCCATAATACAGTATAATACAATTACAAGGATAAATCAATACTTTTTGGAGTTTTTTCTCAAAAAAACAGAACTGCTTATTTTAGAATCTGTAGCTTTTCGTAAATCCAATATCTTTTCATTTGAAGTCTTCATAAAACGACTTATCATATCTTCAAAATCTTCCGAATTATTTTTAGATACTTCTATCTGTTCGGTAACCATTCTTTTCTTGGGGTTGTTTTCTTCTGCAACTTTTTTATTATTACAATCAACCTGCTTCAAAGAAAGAGATATTCTTCCTTTTTCATCTATAGAACAAACCTTCACTTTCACCAACTGTCCGACCTTCAAAAAATCATTGATGTCTTTTACAAACCCGTTAGCCACCTCTGATATATGTATCATTCCGTTCTTTCCTTCAGACAAATCGACGAAAGCTCCAAATTTTGTTATGGAAGTTATCTTCCCGTCAAGAATTGAGCCGATTTCATTTGACATCTAAATTATTTTTCTCCTTATTGTATTAATTCAATATCACTTTGAAAGGTCGTTATAAAAAATTACTTCTTCGGGTAATCTGAAATTGAGTTTTTCCCTTGCAATACGCATTATATACTCTGTATCAAAATCCTCTTCAAGACGCGCTTGAAGCTCGTCTATCTTAAGCTCGTAATTCTTTATCTGCTCTTCAACTTCAGCCTTATCATCTTTAAGGTTATTGAACTCAAACTGCATTTTTATAATAGTTACGGTACAAAAAACAATAAAAACAAACGTTGCGGCTTTTATGAAGATATTTGACTTTCTTTTCATTTTTATTCATCCTTTTTTTTGATTATCCAAAAACCATTATCCGCAAAAAACACATCCAACAACTGTCGGATAAATGTAAACACAACTGCAAATAACCAACCTATTGTTAAATCAAATATATACATTAACAATTTAAAAACAGGAAGTACGGTAAATATTTTTTTTATTAACGAACAAACAAATCGCATAAATAATGCGGATAATTTTAAAACAAGTTTACCTATTGTGTTATAATACACAACAAAACCTAACAGGCTACCAACGAGTACAATTCCTCTGAATCGGCCTGCATTTGTATAATATATAAAAATGCAGGTTGAAACACCGCACACAAAAGCAAACAAAACATCTTCAAAAAAAACGATAACATCTTCCATTGCCATTTTTTGTGTCGATTTTCTTGCATTCAACTGTCTTAAAGGAAAACACAGCCTTCTAAACTTAAATATTCCGTAAACAACGCCGAAAAAAAGCCCCAAAAGAACAGAATACAAAAGCATTAACGCTAACTTTACCTGTTCAACAACCATTATTTGACAAGCCTACCGAAAAAACTTTTTTTTGAAGTGTGATTATCATCTTCGTATAGCATCTCGTCTACTTTGCCCTCCACCTCAACGTCTCCGCTTTCAAGGCAAAGTTTTTGGATATGAAGCTTCTCTCCATTTATAATCAACCGCCCACCCGAAGTATCCAAAACCACCGTCAAGTCATCAAAACTCACCACGTCGGATACACCGGTCAAAACAAGTTTCTTTCTATTTTCAAGTATAATTTTGGGTTTAATAATCTCCATATACCGTTCTCCTCATATTTTTTTAATACACTATATGCGAAAAACGGATTATTTATAACTTTTTTATTCTACGACCTCGTACAAAGAAGCCGCCTCATTTTTTCTTGTAGTTTCTTTAACATCAAGAACTCTTACTTTAAGCGTTCTTTCACCGAAAGTAATCTCAATAATATCGTTTTCTTTAACGATATACGAGGCCTTTGCCGGTTTGCCGTTTACGGTAACATGTGCCGCATCGCAAGCATCGTTCGCAACGGTTCTTCTTTTTATTATTCTTGAAACCTTTAAATACTTATCCAATCTCATTTTGCCTATTTAATTTCAAAATCCCCCGGGAAAGATCTTCTCGGGGGATCGAAAAACTCCAAAGAATTACTTATTGAGAAGTTCCTTCATTGCCTTGCCGGCTTTAAAAGAAAGAGTCTTTGAAGCAGCAATCTTGATAGCTTTCTTTGTACGGGGATTGATACCTGTTCTTGCAGCACGTTCTTTAACTTCGAATGTACCGAAACCAACAACTTGAACCTTTTCACCCTTGGCAAGAGATTCTGTAACCGCTTCAAAAACAGCATTAACTGCAGCCTCTGCATCCTTCTTCTTAAAATCAGCTTTTGCAACTACTGCATCAATAATCTGAGCCTTTGTCATAGTAAATTACCTACCTTTCAATATTTAAACAAAATAAAATATGTGTATTAACTTATCTAATTATAACAAACTTTCCCTAAATAATCAATAGTTTTTTCAAAAAATATACCAATTTTATTAATATTTTTGCTTATTTTTTGCAATTTTTGTGCCGAAAGCCACCCTATTTTGAAAGTTTTAAAGTATCAATCTTTCATTTCCTTGAGAATTTTTTCACACTTCTTATACAAAGCAAGTTCCGGATCAATCTTATTTTCTTTTGAAAGCACAACAATATCAAACAAAAGTTCGCCTATACTGTCTTCGGTAACAGAATCTAAATTCACCTTCGTTTCTATTTCAACACCGCTTTTTAAGCACTTGCTAACATATTTGGAAGCAAGCATAAGTGCGGGAAGCGCTTTACATACACCGTCAAGCTGTTCAGACAAAGATGATCTGTTTTTTGAACTTTGTTTTATAGCATCCCAATTGGTTAATACGTCATCAACATTTTTTACGGTAACGTCGCCAAAAATATGCGGATGTCGTTCAATCATTTTTTTGCACACACCCGTATACACGTCATCAACTGTAAATCTTTCCTCTTCTTCTGCTATTCTTGAATGAAACATAACCTGCAAAAGAACATCTCCAAGCTCCTCACAAAGCATTTCATCATTTTCGCAGTCAATTGCTTCAGCAGTTTCATAAGCTTCTTCAAGAAGGTCTTGTCTAATTGATTTATGAGTCTGCTCTCTATCCCAAGGACAGCCGTTTTCTGAACGAAGAATCTCCATTATTTTACGCAGGTCATCTGCAGTAAATCTATCTTTATTTTTCATTTCATTTATTATATCCATTTTTAAAACCTCACATAAGCTTCAGCTTATTAAGCAAAGAGTAAACTTTTTGTCCTTTAGGAATCATCATAATTTCATCCTTGGTAATAACCTTAAACAACAATACAGCAATTAAATACACGATGACAGCCACTGCAATAGCAATCAAGGTAGCAATCTTTTCGTGGAAGCCGTCAAGCAGGAAATAGGTTCCCATAGCCGCCAAACAACAAGGAATAGCAGACAAAAACGGTTTTAAGAATACAGCGCTAAAATTAGGTATAAGCTTAACTTTTTTAGCAATAAATATAAAATTGAGTATAGAAATAGTCATATAACAAAGAACAGTTCCCAAAGGAGCGCCATACATTCCGAGTCCGCATCTCATCAAAGCCGTTGTAGAAACTATCTTAACGAGAGCGCCGATAATTATCGAAATAATGGGCATTTTTTCAAACTTATTCGCCTGAAGAATAGAGTTTGTAACCGAAAGCATACCTATAAAGAACACGGATATAGCAAGTACCGAAAGCAAAGGTGCGGAAAAATCAACACCGCCCGCTTTGTTATCATAAAGGAGGTTTAAAATAGGTTTTGAAAGAACCGAAAGTCCTAACGCCGACGGAATAGCAATAAGCGAAGCTATCTTCAGTGAGCTTGTCATAACTTCCCTTGCCATTTTCATATTTTTTTCCGCAATAGCAGAAGAAATATAAGGAACAATTGAAGCCGAGATAGGATAAATAAGTATTGAAGGCATATTATAAAGCGGTATAGCAAGAGTGGAATAATCCCCCCACATTGCATTTGCCTCTTCGGAAGTATAACCCAAATACAGCAAAGCCCTCTGAATAATCCCCGAATCAAACGAATCCGCAACACTCATAACGGATGAGCTTATGGAAATCGGAATAGCTATCATAAAGAGTGTCTTTATAATTTGTTTTATATTTCTTGAAGAATTGTCTTCTGCACAAACAAATTCTGCATCAAACTCATCAGATTTAAAGAAAATTCTGTGTATAACTATATAAACAGTTCCAACTGCAACACCTACGGTAATACCTAACAGCGCAAACGCCGCAACAACCTGTAATTCGTAACCTTTACTTATAGCATAATAGGCAAACAGTATACCCAGAACCAATTTACCGAGAGCTTCAAGAACCTCTGAAATAGCCGTCGGGAGCATATTCTGATAACCTTGAAAATATCCGCGAAGTGCACTGCATATACAAATAAAAAACAAAGTCGGTGCAATAGCAATCATACATACGTATGTCGCTTCATTACCCGAAAAGGCGGCAAACCCTTTCGAGCCTATAGCCATAATCGCCGTACCTACAGTTCCTATAACAGCAAATAACCCTACAGCCGCCTTAAAAATACTTTTAACCTCATCACGTTTACCTTTAGCTCTCGCCTCTGAAATCATTAGAGAAACCGCAATAGGCAATCCGCCGGTCGAAACAAGATAAAAAGCAGTATATATTTTATAAGCGGAATTAAAATAGCCCATTCCTTCACTTCCCACAAGATTATACATGGGAATTTTATAAAAAAGACCGATAACCTTTACAAGAATATTTGCGAACGTCAAAATAACAACGCCCGAGAAAAACAAATTATTACGATTTTTTGATGACAAAACGTATCAACTCCTTTTCACAATTCCATCAAACAAAAAAGTTCTTTCTCAAAGTTTTCATTTCATACTTTACCTTGTCGATATCCAAGGTTTTGTATTCACCGTTTTCATAAAGCACTTTTCCGTCTACCATATTAAAGCAAACGTCAGACGAGTTTGCACTGTAAACAAGTGTGTACACAGGAGAAAACATAGGTATATTGTTAACTGAATCAAGGTCAAGCATTATTATATCGGCTTTTTTACCTACAGCCAACTCTCCGCAATCGCCTCTATTTTGAGAAACAGCACCGTTAACAGTAGCCAATTTCACAATTTCTTCTGCTTTTATGGCCGAGGGATCTCGGTCAGTTCCCTTTTGCAAAATTGCGGCAAGATATATCTCTTTCAAAATATCAAGTGAGTTGTTGGAAGCAGAACTATCAGTACCAAGTGCAACGTTAATACCTTTTTTAAGTATCTTTGAAAGAGGCATAACTCCGCTGCCAAGCTTCAGATTACTTGCAGGGTTATGCACAACAGTGGAATTATATTTCTTCAATATATCCATATCGTCTTCTGTAATCCAAACGCAGTGTGCAAAAGAGACGTTGTTGTTCAAAATACCGGTCTTTTCAAAGAACCCTGTCGGCGTAACACCGTGTCTGGTAATACACTCATTATGCTCTTTTTCAGTTTCCGAAAGATGAATCTGATAAGCTATCGGCTTTCCCGATGTAAACTCGGCGCAAAACTTTGCCATTGACTCAACGTTCGTATATTCTGCATGAAGAGAAAAATCCACCTTAAGTCTACCGTCAAAAGTATTATGATAATCTTTATAAAGCTGTACCGATTCTAAAAATCTGTTATCTTTACTATGTTCAGCTTTAGAGTCAAAAGATACTATTGAGCGGCTTATATTAGCCTTTATCCCCGTTTCACCGACAGCCTCGGCAGTTCTATCGCAAAAATAGTACATATCAGAAAAAGAACAAACACCGTTCTTTATCATTTCAGCAACCGCAAACAATGATGATTTATACACCATATCAGGTGTCAATCTGTCCTCTGCCGGAAATATTTTTTCATTCAGCCATCTGTCAAGAGGCAAATCTTCGCCGTATCCGCGCAAAAACTGCATAGCAGAATGAGTATGGCAGTTATAAAGTCCGGGACAAACAAGTTTATCTTTCGTGTTTATAATTCTGTCGAAATGTCCTTCTGGTTTTCCAGCGCCAATATAAGAAATATACTGTCCTTCAACGGCGATATAACATTCGCCATATCCCAACACTTCTGTTTTGTCAAATAAAATTTTCATTATAAATTGTACTCCGTAAAATTCACCCCAAGAACTCGTGATAAACCGATTTATCAGGCAAATACTTGGGACTTATATCAAAAAATTCCTGCATTTTATCTGTAATTTCTTTAGCCTTGTGAAAAAATTCATATTCGGGTTTTATATGCTTCAGCAAACCAAGAACATTTTTTCTTATCATAAACGGCTCGTATTCCATATACGAATCAAGTTCAATATCAAACTGTCCTGCGAATGGAAGAATATGCAAATCTTCATTTTTAGAAACACCCTTCCACATTTCAAAAGTAACTTCGGGAGGAGCGTTTCTGAATTTTGCATCTCTTATCATACGGCGCATAAATCTTATTTGTCTGTTTGTGAAGAACACTCCGTTAACTTCAACATCAGGTACTACAGAAATCTGTACGCTCTTAAAACCGCAATGAATATGCTCTGTAACCTCGGGATAAACAGCTTGTATTCCCTCTAAAATAATGTATTTATATCTGGAAGAATCAAACTCAAAGTCAGAAGCTCTTTCCCCTTTTTCAAAACTGTATCTCGGAAGCATTACATTTCTTTTATCAAGAATGCCGTCAATACATTCTTCAAAATATTTAAGGTCAATAGACAATGCCGAATCATAGTCTACTTCTGAAAGACCTCTTTCTTTCGACTCTTTTTCAAGCTGCTTTCTCGATTTATAAAAATCATCTATTGAAATAACACCGACTTTTTCTCCGTTTTTTTCAAGAGCAGAAATAAACCTTGAAGCAGTCGTAGTTTTACCTGAACAAGTAGGTCCAGAAAGAGTAATAATTCTAGAATTGTGTTCAGCTATAAAATCAGATGCTTTTTCAAGTTGTACCTCAAATTCATTTTCACATTTCTGGACAAATTCTTTTTTCTCTTGTTCATTTAATAAACCTACGTTATATGAATAAGTTTTCATTCGTTCTCCTTATAAAAATCGATAATTCTGTTAAAAATACCGTCTATTTTTTCAGGCTCCTTGTTCATATCAAGATATTCATACGGATATTTTGGAAAAGCAACGCGTTCCATAGTCTTATTTTTGGTGGAAATAAGCTTTGTTACACCGCCGGCTCCGCAAGCAAAAACAGAATGAACGTCTTCCATCATATAGATATTATATAGACCTTCACTTCCGGGTTTAGCGTACCCCACATTTTCAAGGTTTCCCACAGTGTTCTTCTGTCTATAAATATAATAAGGAATATATCCTGCATTTTTTGACTTTACAAAAGCATAAGAAACACTCTTTGGTGTATCCCCGCCGCCTCTTGAATAAATATCTGAATTATATCTCAATATATCAGCCGCTTTTTTTACGCAGAATGTATGAACAGTAACATTGTCGGGAGAAAGCTTAAGAATAGCGTCAACTGTCTTTGTAAAACCTGCAAACGTATCTCCCGGTAAACCTGCAATCAAGTCAGTATTTATATATTTTATGCCGCTTTCTCTTGCAATATTATACGCATTAAAGAAATCTTCAGAAGTATGTTTTCTGACTATCTGCTTTAATACGGAATCATTCAACGTCTGTGGATTTATACTAACGCGTGTAACACCATACTTTGCGGCAATATCAAGTTTTTCTTTTGTAATAGTATCGGGACGACCAGCCTCAAGGGTAAATTCTTTTAATGAAAAAACGTCAACGTTTTCAGCAATCTTCGAAAGAAGGTCCTCAAGCTGTGTCGCATCTAAAGTAGTAGGGGTTCCTCCTCCTATGTAGACCGTAACAACCTTCTTTCCTACTTTCTTAATAGTCTCAAACATTCTGTCAATATCTTTTTTCAGCCTGTCAAGATAATCGGGAATGAGCGATAAAAGTCTAGGTGTCGCATACGAAACAAACGAACAATATGCACACCTTGAAGGACAAAACGGTATAGAAATATAAACCGAACAAGCATTTTCTTCGGTTGAGTCTATAATTTTCTTTTCAATAGCCGCAATCTCTGTAACAAGGGTTGATTTTTTAGGGTTCAGAAAATACTCTTTTTCCATTGTCTTTTTTACTGCATAAGTACTCATTCCGCTGTCAAGCATTTCTGCAGCAATTTTTGCAGGTCTAACACCGGTAAGAATCCCCCAAGGCGGAACCGTGCCGAAAAATCTCTTCCCTGCCTCAAAGACTGCTATACCTACAGCTATTTTTGCAGTTCTGTTTTTCGTATATTCTTTTTTATATTTTTCAAATCTTGAACCGGTTTTCATTTTAGCATCTTGCTTTATGGAAGCAAATGCCTCTACTCCCTCTTCAGATTCTCTGAGACTTACTGATACAACGGGAACCCCCTTGGCTTCTTCTTCCGATTCAGCAAATTTTGCTCCCGGAAAAAAAAGCATACAAAGGGACTGTACGTAATATTTATTTATATTTCCTTCTGTTTTAACAATCATTTTCTGAAAAGACGAATTTAACCGTCTTCCTTTCTTTTTTTAACAATTACTTTCTGCTTTTTTTCAAATCATTGCTGTCAAGAACAATGGTAACAGGGCCGTCGTTTATAAGACTTACTTTCATATCTGCGCCGAAAATTCCTTTTTCGGTAGTAATACCTTTGTTTCTCATTTCTGATATAAAAAGCTCATACAAATCATTGGCTTCTGTTGGGGGCGCAGCATTAAAGAAATCGGGACGGTTTCCTCTTCTGCACTCGGCGCATAATGTAAACTGTGAAATTGCAAGTATTGAACCTCCAACTTCAATTATACTAAGATTCATCTTTTCGTTCTCATCTTCGAAAATTCTCATTTTGCTTATTTTTTCAGCCAAAGCAATAACCTCATCAGAGGTATCACCTTTTGTAACTCCTATAAGCAACATAAATCCTTTTCCGATAGAGCCAACCACCTCTCCGCCAACGGATACGGAAGCTTCGCTAACTCTTTGTATAACTATTTTCATAAAAACAACCTCATTATCAGGTATAACCGCGCACGATGTCAGTTATACTCTTAACCGATTTCAGCCTTGACACTATTGAATTATAATGATCAAGGTTTTTACAGCCTACAACCATATTAATAATAATTTCATCATTAGCTTTTGATTGAGTATTAATTTGCAAAAGCGTTACTTTCATTTCGGCAAGTATTGTAGTAATATCAACAAGCAAAGTCATATTATTTACTGCAAATATTTTTAGTACCGCCTCAAAAACACCGCTGCCTTGAGTCATAGAAGGCATATCCCAATATGCGCTAACCCAACGGTCATTATATTCTTCCTTAATGATGTTAGATTCAACGTTAGGACAGTCTCTCTTGTGGATAGATATACCATACCCCTTGGTTACAAAACCAATAATAGTATCGCCGGGAAGAGGGTTACAGCATTTTGCAAATTTAACCTGACAGTCCTCAACACCGTCAACAATAACACCGCCGGTGTTTTTGTTAACTTTTGACGGAGTTTTTATATCTGTAATATCAAACTGTTTCTTAGGCTCTGCATCAATCTTAACTACTCTGTCAAATTCATCATGAAGCTTTGCAGCTATCTTCGATATACTTAAACCACCGTAACCGATAACATTGTAAAAATCATCAAGGCTCTGTACACCAAGACGGCTTGAGACGTTACTCAATATCTCATCTCTCTGCTCGTCGGTGTAATATCTCTCGTATTTTCTGAATTCTTTTTCAATTTCAGTCTTGCCGACAATGATGTTTTCAGCTTTTCTTTCCTTCTTAAACCATTGTCTTATCTTGGTTCTTGCTTCAGAAGTCTTAACGATATTAAGCCAATCTCGGCTGGGTCCTTTCGCCCCCGAAGAAGTTAAGATTTCAACTATATCGCCATTTTTTGGCGCTCTGTCAATAGGAACGATTGCCCCGTTAATTTTTGCTCCTACCATTTTGTTTCCTACGGCAGAGTGAATAGCGTAGGCAAAGTCAATAACAGTAGAACCGTATGGCAGAGTTATAACGTCACCTTTCGGCGTAAAAACAAACGTTTCATCATGGAATATGTCAATCTTAAGCATATCCATAAATTCATCCGAGTCGCCCGAATAATCCTGGCTCTCAATAATTTTTGAAATCCAGTTTAGTTTTTCATCTATTTCGTCTTTATTGCTCTTTTCACCCGTCTTATATTTCCAATGCGCCGCGATACCGTATTCGGCAACGTGGTGCATATCCCAAGTTCTTATCTGCACCTCAAAAGGCACACCACCTCTGCCTATAACGGTCGTATGCAAAGATCTGTAAAGGTTGGGTTTGGGTGTCGAAATATAGTCCTTGAATCTTCCCGGAACCGACTTAAACATATCGTGAATAATACCGAGAACAGTATAACACTCAAGTTCAGTATCAACAATCACACGAAGGGCGTAAAAATCGTATATTTCATCAAACTGTTTGTTCTGCTCAAACATTTTCTTGTAAGTACTGTAAACAGATTTGATTCTTCCGTCAAGCGTAAATTTTATATTATTTTCTTCCAATTTTTCCGCAATAAAACCTCTTGCTTTTTCAAGGAAGTCCTTATTCTGACCGTATTTCTGCTGAATAGTTGTATTTACCTCTTCGTAACCAATAGGATCAAGATATTCAAGAGAAATATTTTCAAGCTCATGGTTTATCTTCTGCATACCAAGTCTGTGCGCTAAAGGCGCATAAACGTACATAGTTTCAAGAGCAGTTATTCTCTGCTTTTTCGGCGGTTTTGCAGATAGTGTACGCATATTGTGAAGTCTGTCGCAAAGTTTTATGAAAATAACCCTTATATCTCTGGACATTGCAAGGAACATCTTTCGGAGGTTTTCCATATGTTCCTCTTCTTTATCCTCAAAAGGTATTCTGACAAGTTTAGTTAAACCGTCAACGAGCATAGCAGTCTCACTGCCGAATTCTCTTTCTATATCTCTTAAGTCGCAACCACAGTCCTCAACCGTATCGTGAAGTAATGCCGCGCAAATAGATGCCGTATCAAGTTCAAGTTTTGCAACTATTTCCGCAACGGCAATAGGATGAGAAACAAAAGGCTCACCGCTTGCTCTATACTGCCCATCATGAAGCTGTTTTGCTTTCAGATAAGCCTTTTTTATCTTTTCTATATCATAATGCTTGTTCGTTTTTTCAAGCATCGATATAAGTCTTTCTATATCGGAATACATATTATCCTCTTATAAAATTAGTTTATTATTTTCTTACAACTTGACCTTTTAACCATTTTAATATGGACGATTTTTCAAGATTAATCTTTGTTTTCAGCAAACTCATCTTAAAGACATACTCATCATCCACACCGTCTTTTTCTTCAATCAGGAAAACTTTTGTCTCCTTAAGAATATCTACGATAAATCTAATCTTTTCGTAACTCATATTACCGAGTAATCTTTCAAGCATATATACGGAAATATTGTCATTTCCCTGTCTGAGTTCTCTTTGAATAGCGTAATAAATGTTTACAAAATCATCTCTTGAAGGAACGATATTTTCTTCTGGTTTAATCGCTCTGCCTGCCTTAATTTCATTATACGCGGCTCTCTTCTCTTCTCTGATAAGCCTTGTTTTTTCACCGGGCATAACATCTCGAAGCGTAAGTTGTACCGTCTTATTATTCATATACTCGTTTATGTCAAGATTAAATACTAAATCTACAGTATCGCCGGCAAACAAATTAAGCTCCGCAGGATTCTTGCTGAAATATAATGCCGTAAAACTTTTATTTCCTCTTTTCAACACTAATTTAGTATGTCTGTTTGAACCGATAGCTATAGCCTCTGAAATATAAGCATCCTTCATGGTAAATACGGGAACGGGATTTGAAATACCGAAAGGTTCTAACAAGAAAAGCTCCTCGGCATTTTCCAAAGTAATATCATTTTCATCTATTTCAGCATCAATATCTATCTGCGTGACCATATTTTCGGGTTTAAGATGCTCTGATGCATATTCGTTTATCTTCTTTTTGAACGCGGGTAAATTATCTCTTTCAATAGAAAGACCTGCTGCAAGCTCGTGACCGCCGTATTTTATAAGAAGGTCAGAGCAATAACCCAAAGCATCAACAAGATTCAAACCCTTTATACTTCTGCCCGAACCCTTACTTACGTTTCCGTCAAAAGAAATCAAAACGGAGGGCAAATTATATTTTTCGGTTATTCTCGATGCAACTATACCGATAGCACCGTTGTGCCAGTTATCCTCTGCAAGTACGATAACTTTATCGTTTTCAAAATCGTGCTCCTTACGAATCTTCTCGTAAGCCTGCTCCATTATTTTATTTTCTTCCGCCTGTCTCATTCTGTTCGTATCGCAAAGTTCTTCCGCAATAATTTTCGCTTCATTCTGCGTTTCGCTCAAAAACAGTTCAACAGCCCTCGTAGCATCGCTTATTCTGCCCGCGGCGTTAATTCTGGGAGCAATCACATAACTGATAAGAGTAGACGTTATTCTTCTCTTCTTTTGTGTTACATTTTTACCATTGGATATAGCGCCCGAAAGTTCAAGTAATGCCTCAATTCCGAGTCTGTTAGTGGTTTCAATAAGTTTTAAACCTCTGCTTACTATCAAGCGGTTCTCATCGACGAGGGGCATTACATCAGCAACAGTACCGATAGCCACAATATCTCCGTATGTATCACAAATCTTTTTCAGCCAATCCTCTTCAACCCCGTTTCTCTTGCAATAAGTATATTCAAGAGAACAAAGAAGTTTGAAAACAACTCCGACACCGGCAAGCTCTTTAAAAGGATAATTACAGTCGCGGCGCCTGGGGTTAACGATAGCGCAAGCCTTCGGGAGTTCACTCTGACATTCGTGGTGATCGGTGATAAGAACGTCAAGCCCCAAAGATTTTGCAAATTCCGTTTCATCAACGGCCGTAATACCTGTATCAACCGTAATAAGAAGTTTTGTTTCTTTTTGAGCAAGACTTTCAATCGCGGAAGGATTTATTCCATAACCTTCCCCTGTTCTGCTCGGAATGTAGTAACTAACGTCAGCCCCCTTTTCTTTCAGGTACAAGTAAAGAATACTGACAGACGTAACGCCGTCAACGTCATAGTCTCCGTAAATTACAATTTTTTCATTCGCATCAACCGCAGCTATAATTCTTTCAACAGCCTTGTCCATATCTGCCAACAAAAAAGAATCGTGAAAACTTATATTCTCATTTCTTATAAAACCTTCCGCAGCTTCTGCCGTCGTATAACCCCTGTTATACAACAAACGTGCAGTCAACGGCTTTATACCTAATTTTTCCGAAATTTTTCTGATCTCGGAAAAATTTTCTTTTCCGTCGGACTTGATCTTCCATTCTTTCTTTTTCAACATTTCGAATATATCTCACTTTCATTTTTTTACAAAAAACATTAGAGTATTCTCACTATTTTGCTTATCACCTTTTTTTTCGAAGCCTTATTCAAAACGAAACTAAAAGCACAAAGCGAAAATACAAGAGTAAAAAACGTTATAATTACAGAAACGTTTTCCACGAAAAACAAATCAGATATAAAATATGCGGCAATAGCCAATAAAACGGGAAACAAAAAAACTAACACAGAATTAAGCAAAACTCTTCCCGTCTCTGTCTCAATTTCAACAGTATCGCCGACGCCTGCACCAACGATATTACTTGCAGTAGCATATACTTTTTGACATTTTTCGGCACAATGAGCCGAATTTTCGCACATATCACATGCCGAGACTCTGTCAACTTCGATTTTTGCTGTATCAGCATTTATTGCAACAACTTTACCAATCTGTTTCATAAATTCACCAAATTCATCCTAATGGTTTATATCTTTCAATAATACGCAAAGCAACTCTGATTCCGTCAACAGACGCGCTCGTTATACCGCCTGCATATCCGGCACCCTCTCCACACGGAAAAACATTACTGTCAGAGGGGGAGAAAAGCATATCGTTTCTTACTATGCGTAAAGGTGATGAAGTCCTCGTTTCAACACCGGTCATCACGGCATCACGGGGCGCATAACCTTTTATTTTGTTTTCGAATTTCACAAGACCTTCTTTCAAGAAGGAGTTTATATATGACGGAAATAACTCGTTAAGATTGCATAGACTGTTTCTTTTTCCGTCCATATATGACGGCAAGATTCTTTTGGGCGCTGTACCGATATTGTTATCAAGAAACCCTGCAACAGTCTGTATGGGAGCACTGTAATCTTTACCGCCCATAACAAAGGCTTTTTGCTCTAAATATCTCTGGAAATTCATTCCGTCAAAAAGTGAATTCCCACAGTCCTCAGGCAGTACGGAAACTACAAGAGCCGCATTTGAGTTTTTACCGTCTCTGTTATAATTGCTCATACCGTTTACAACTACAGTATCTTCTTCAGATGCTGCCTCAACAACGTGTCCCCCCGGACACATACAAAATGTATAAACGGCGCGCTCCCCTTTTCTGTACGAAAAATTATATTCTGCATTCCCAAGCATATTGGCATATTTACCGTAAACAGAATGATTTATTTCTTCTTGAAGCTGTTCAACGCGAACACCTACAGAAAATGCCTTAGACTGCATTTCAAGTCCGCTTTCGGCTAAAAGTTTATACGTATCTCTTGCGCTATGCCCCGTAGCCAAAACCAACGTGCCGCACGAAAAACAGCCGTTATTGGTTTTCACTTCTATTCCGTTAGGGGTATTTTTATATCCTTCAAATCGGGTATTAAAGAACACTTCACCGCCGTGGCGTATAATCTCTTCTTTTATCGATGAAACGATTCTCCCCAGATTATCCGTTCCGATATGCGGCTTTGCCTCTGTCAAAACACTGTCAGGAGCTCCGTGTTTTTGATACGTCTCAAGAACGTATCTACACTTTTTGTCATTTATTCTTGTAACAAGTTTGCCGTCTGAAAATGTACCGGCACCGCCAGCGCCGAACTGTATGTTGTTTTCTGTATTAAGAATACCTTTTGTTCTGAAAAGAGTGACCGCCGTATTCCTTTCAAGAATATCGCTCCCCCTCTCCAGCACAATAGGTTTGTAGCCGTTTTCAGCAAGAACCAACGCGCAAAACATTCCCGCCGGCCCAAAACCTACAACTATAGGTCGGTTTTTCATTTTTTCTTCACCGTAAACAATATCCAAACTGCCGTCTTCTAAAACCGATGCATTGAGTTTTTTCAAATCATCATCAGATACAGTATCAGAATACACCTCGGCACTGACAGAAAAGACTTTTGAAATCTTGTTTACGTGTCTTGCATCTACGGACTTCCGGTAAACTGATACATTACCGTATACGGAAGAACCCAATAGGTTATTCAATTGTTTTTTTGCCACGCTGACTGCATCGTGTTCAGTTGATTCCGCTTTCAGTCTAATGTCTCGTAATATTATCCTCATACTGCCTCTGAAAAAATTTATTTTACGTTAACCGTTACATTATAGGTTTCAAGCTCATATACAGAGCCCTCGAATTCCGGCGACAGTTTCACCAATACCGGTACCACCATAATGCCGCTTCCCGACGAATAGTTTTTCATATCCGCAGTCAATGTTATATTCTCCTCTTTCACTTGAGAAAGAAGCGCATGAGGTCCTCTGAGCATAATATTCAAACTTTCTGTTTGAATTTCACACTCAAGTCCTCCCGAATTTGCAAGTGTTATATTTCCGACGGTAATGCTTTTTACGTCGGTATTTATGTGTTCAACATTAACGGTCGCGGTGTTTTCTCCCGTCATAGCTGTAACCCCTTCAGGTATATTAATCAAAACACTTTGGGTACTGTTCTTCACAAACTTCTTTTCATCAAGAACGGCAACCTCAAGGTTATCCATATTTTCAAGCACAGAAGGTTCGCCGCGCAAAGTCATAAAGCTCGGCGTTACTGTTACACGAACGTTATTTTCGTTAAAGAATCCGTATTTGTAACCCACAGTAAGAGGAATATCTTTCAGCGCAAACAATTTTACGGTAATATTAACGTTCTTCGTAGCCATCGAAAGATATTTGCTCGTAACGGGATTTCCCTCGGCATCAACCAAAACCAACGTACTTCTCGTATTTACAGTCTCTGTTATTTTTCCAAGAGCAAGATCTGCTTGAGCCGCACTAATCTTCTGGAGTTCTGACTCTGGACCTGTCACGGCAACCTCTGTAATATTCGCAACAGGATCATCAAGCTGATATCCCGACGTTACCTCATAAGTATGAACAACTTTAACCGGTACGTTTCTGGTTACCCTTTTATCAATATAGGGAGAAATACTTGAAGAAGAAGTATTAACTACCTCACAGTCGGTTGGAGCAGATATTTTTATGTCAATAACCTGCATCCCCGCACTTTCAACCACCGATACATCTGCAAAAGCATATATATCCGATTCTGTTATCTGATTTATTATATTTCTTTTTCCTTTTAACGTTACGACGATGTTGTTATCTTTTCCGGATAATACGGACCAGCCCGTCTTTTCAAAAAGCTCTGTTTCGTTTTCAAAAAAAACAGGAACAGTAAACTCTCTTTCCAAAGTTACAACGTCAGTACTCATAGCATAGAACCATATAAAAAACGCAATAACCAAACAAGCTATCTTCGCAATAAAATCAAGTATTCTTTCCGAGTTTTTTCTGCTAGTCTTTTTTTCATCAACTTTAGCTCTCTTATCACTCATTCTTCATTATCTCCGTCAAATAAATCAAGTTCTATTTCATCATTCAAAGCATCTTTGATGGTTTTACTCTTTTTGTCTTTTCTAACGTGTTTTTCAACTCGTTCTATTGTCTTTTTCGGAATGATGTTAAATTTCTTTCTGCCACTTTCTTCGTCAGGATCAAAGAAGTTCGTCAATTCCTTTTTTAATCCCGCATAGTCGTAATTTCTCGTAATAACACCGTTTTCTGCAATTGAAATGATACCGGTTTCTTCCGATACTACAAGAACCAAAGCATCACTCACTTCACTTATTCCTATAGCTGACCTATGACGTGTTCCAAGTTCCTTTGCGATATTGTTATCCTCCGACAAAGGCAGATAACAGCCCGCGGCATAAACTTTACCGTCGCGTATAACTACCGCGCCATCATGTAGAGGAGTGTTTTCAAAGAAAATATTACGCAAAAGGAATGAAGAAACCTCTGCATTGACAACCGTTCCACTTGCAATAACATCATTAAGAGCCATTTGATTTTCAAAAACAATCAATGCTCCCGTCTTATCTTTCGCCATCTCACAAGCGGCATCGCATAGCGCGGTTACTATCATTTCCGTATTTTCGATGTTATGTTTTTCACCGAAGTTTTTTAAACCCTTAAGGGATGTTCCCCCCGCCTGCTCAAGTGCAGAACGTAACTCGGGCTGAAATATAATTACAATAGCCAATAGTCCTATTTGAAAAAAGTTGCTTATTATAAACCCCAAAGCGCTGAGTGAAAAAATATTACTCAACACATTCACAAGCAAAATAACACCAAGCCCAAGCGCAAGTTTTCCGGCTCTTCTTTGTTTAATAAACTTGTACACGTAGTACAGGAGTACAGCGACAATAACAATATCAAAAAGGTCGTTGAACCCAAACGAAAAGGCTCTCATTTGGGATTTCAAAACATCCACGAATCCATTGAAATATTCTTTTAAAATAACAAACACCGCCCTCAAAAGATTTTATAATTAATATATTATAACATATATATTGCATTTTGCAAATAGTTTGCGCCATTTTTTTTACTTTCTTTTTTCAGTTTTTTCACAAAAAAATAACAAGTAAACATTTTTTTGAAAAAAATTCTAAAAAATGTAGATTTTCAATACACTGTTGTGCTATAATAATGATGATTGTGCTAATCGAACAACAAAAAAAGGCGGAACACAAAAATGAGCAAACTTTTCAAAAAAATTGCAGACACCGCATCAAACGCCATAGATAAAATAACTTTGAAACATTTTAAGCCGATGACCACCGCAATAATAACAGTCGGCGGAAGCGGCAAACGTATGGAAAATGCCGATGGAACAACAAAGCAGTTTATGGAGCTTAACGGACTTCCTGTTGTCGCAAGAACTTTGATTGAGTTTGAAAAATCACCGTACGTTGACGAAATCGTTATCGTTTCAAAAGAAGACGAAATTGACCTTTATACAAAAATGATTGAAGACTATTCCCTCTCCAAAGTAAGAAGAATAGTCAAAGGCGGAAGCACTCGTCAGGAATCCGTTTTAAACGGTTTTAAGGCTATATCGGAAAGATGTGATTATGTCGCTATTCACGACGGTGTAAGATGTCTTATAACCCAAGATAATATAAAGGACGTTATAAAAAGTGCATACGCATCAAACTGTGCTTGTGCGGCAACAAAAATATACGACACCTTAAAAATGGCTGACTCAAATATGTTTATTGATTCAACCCCAGACAGAAGCAAAGCCTGGGCAGCGCAAACACCGCAAGTATTCAAAAGCGATATATACAGAGCGTGTGCCTTTTCTGCTAAAAAAGAAGGTTTATCAGTCACCGACGACTGTATGTTAGTAGAATACTATGGCTTCAAAATAAAGCTTGTCGACTGCGGAAGAAACAACCTAAAAATAACCACCAAAGACGACCTTGTTATTGCAGAAGCCATACTTAATTCGCGCAATATGGACACTGAAGGAGAAAGTTTATGAGAATAGGACACGGATATGACGTACACAGACTCGTCGAAGGAAGAAAGCTTATTCTCGGCGGAGTAGATATACCGCACAAAAAAGGTCTTGACGGACACTCCGATGCTGACGTACTCGTACACGCAATAATGGACTCTGTTATCGGCGCTTTGGGGCTCGGCGATATCGGCCTTCACTTCCCTGACAATGATGCTCAATATAAAAACATTGATAGCCTTATACTTGCCGAAAAAACGGCTAATTTACTAAAACAAAATGGCTATAAACTCGCCAATATAGATGCAACTTTAATTCTCCAAGCTCCTAAAGTCAGGCCCTTTATTGAACAGATGAGGGAAAATATCGCAAAGGTGTATTCAGTAGACAAGTCTTGTATTAATGTCAAGGCTACAACCGAAGAACATCTCGGCTTTACAGGGGAGAAAAAAGGGGTTGCCGCCCATGCCGTTTGCCTTATCATAAAAGAATAAAAAACAAGCAGGAAAGCTTTTCGCTTTCCCACTCGTTTTTTTTAATTTTCCTTAATACTGCCACAATTTAAATGCTTTTTAGCAGTATAGATATCTATATAATAACGGCTCTTCTTGATTGTTTTTTCAGCACACGTCCTTGTTTTTTACACCTCTATCGGTTTCCTTTTTCAAGCCTTGCCGTTTCTCATATCTGATATTATTTTATGTAGTTTTGTTACTTACGCTACTCAAATATTCTTAACAAAAACATCACATTTTCTTAAATTTTCGTTATTTAATTCTTTTCACAAAATATAAAACTTTTTTTCGGAGGAATTCCACTATGATTAAAATTTCACCTTCTATTCTTTCTGCCGACTTTTCTAAACTCGGATTCGACGTTGAAAGAGTTGAAAAAGGCGGCGCTGAATACTTACATATAGACGTTATGGACGGCGTGTTCGTTCCCAACATTTCTCTTGGCGCTCCTATCCAAAAATCTATCCGCAAACAAAGCAAAATGGTGTTTGATACACACCTTATGATAATCGATCCTATTCGTTATCTTGACGATTTTGCAAAGGCCGGTTCTGACATTATCACCATTCACCTCGAAAGCTGTGATAACGTTGCAGAAACGCTTGATAAAATAAGAAAAATGGGTATGAAAGCGGGACTTTCTATCAAACCAAAAACTCCCGTTGAAGCTATAAAGCCCTTTATCGGCAAATTTGATATGCTTCTTTTAATGTCTGTTGAGCCCGGATTTGGCGGTCAGTCATTTATACCCGAAGCTCTCGACAAGATAAAAGAAGCCAGAGAGCTTTTAGGCGACCTTGATATAGAGGTTGACGGCGGTATCAACGCTGACAACATCAATGCAGTCGTTAAAGCAGGTGCAAATATTCTTGTAGCCGGTTCTGCCGTATTCGGCAAAGAAGACGTTGCAGCGGCAATCGCTACACTTCGCGAAAACGGAGAAAGATAAATCTTACATTAAACACATAATGGGGGTAAAATCGTGAAAAAAATTATGGTTTCCGCCTATTTGCAGGCATTGGAAGAAAATGGTCTGCTTATTTCACATAACCTTACCGAAAATATACTCAAATCCGAAATTTCTTGTCTCACCTACGATACACGTGAATTAAAAACAGATGCAATGTTTATATGCAAAGGCGCTCATTTCAAAGAAGCCTATCTCGATTACGCTTTGCAGAACGGTGCTTTGTGTTATATTTCGGAAAAGAAATACGGTAAACCAAACGGAATACTCGTTTCTGATATAAGAAAAGCTATGCCCATACTTGCTACGCTCTTCTTTGACAATGCACCTGCGAAAATAACTTCAATAGGTATTACGGGTACAAAAGGAAAAAGTACGGTTACCTATTATCTTAGAGCAATTCTCGATTGCTATATGAAAGCTATTAGTAAACCGCGTATCGCCGTAATCTCTTCAATCGACACCTACGACGGCATAAACGATTTTGAATCCCATATAACCACCCCTGAAGCAGTCGAATTCTACAGACATTTTGACAACGCCCATAATACGGGTATCAAATATCTCGTCAGCGAAATTTCAAGCCAAGCGTTAAAATACGACAGAGTTTCAGGCGTTAATTTCGATATTGCAATGTTCACCAACATAGGAACCGACCATATCTCCCCTGTCGAACATACGGATTTCGAGGATTATTTCTCTTCAAAACTGAAAATTTTTGATAACTGCCGGAATGCGGTTATCAATTCCGACAGCGACTTTGCCGACAGAATACTTGACGCGGCAAAAGGAAAATGTAATATCGTCACCTACGGCACAAAAGAAACAGATACCGTATACTGCAAATCGATAAACAAAACCGACGACGGCTTTGCTTTTGAAGTAAAAACTCCAAACTTTGAAAATGAGTTGCGTATAACTATGCCGGGCATCTTCAACGTTTCAAACGCACTTGCGGCAATTGCCGCCTGCCACATAATCGGCGTACCCGAAGAATACATTTCCGAAGGTCTGCTAAAAGCAAGAGTAAGCGGCAGAATGCAGGTATATACAAGCAAAGATAAAAACATCGCAATTATAGTTGACTATGCCCATAACAAAATGAGCTTTAATGCTCTATACAACACCGTAGGTATTGAATACCCCGGCTACAGCGTTATATCAGTATTCGGTTGCCCCGGCTGTAAAGCGCATCTCCGCAGAAAAGATTTAGCCGAAGAGGCTGACGAACATTCTGATTATATCGTAATCACCGAAGAGGATTCGGGCGAAGAACCCTTCGAACAAATCGCTTCGGACATAGCGTCTAATATCCACAATTGTCCCTATTCAAAATTTGAAGACAGAGGACAAGCTATTCGCGATGCAGTATTCGGCTTTAAAGCAGAGAAAAAGGTTATACTCTTCACCGGAAAAGGCGAGGAAACAAGACTGAAAAGAGGTCTTGTATACGAGGACTGCCCCACTGATGCGCAATTATCTATTGATATACTGAAAGAATACGATGAACTTACTGTTCTCTCTAAATAAACTACTATTTTTGAAAGGACACATAAAACATGTGCGGTTTTACCGGATTTTTCTCAAATAATACAGAGCTTATAAACAGAAACGAGCTTATCAAAAAAATGGCTGATACTATAATACACAGAGGTCCCGACAGCGACGGCTATTTCGTTGACGACAAAATAGCCCTCGGTTTCAGACGTCTTAGTATCATTGACCTTGAAGGCGGTGACCAGCCTATTCATTCTCAAGACGGCAGATATGTTATCGTCTTTAACGGCGAGATATACAACTACAGAGAAATTCGCCAAAAGCTTATTGACGAAAACGGCTGTGTTTTTTCCACTAACTCCGACACCGAAGTTATTTTGAACACCTACACCGTATATAAAGAAAAAACCGCATCTATGCTTCGCGGTATGTTCGCTTTCGTTATCTATGATAAAGAACAGCATACACTCTATGGTGCGAGAGACTATTTCGGTATTAAGCCCTTTTACTATGGCAAATTCAATGACAACTTGCTTTTTGGTTCGGAAATCAAATCTTTTCTTCCCCACCCCGACTTCAAAAAAGAGGTCAATCCCGACGCTTTGAAAATGTATCTTGAATTCCAATATACACCTACAAAAGAATGTATCTTCAAAAACGTTTACAAGCTGACTCCCGGTCATTACTTTACATACGAAAACGGTGAATTTACCGAAACACAGTATTTCGAGGCTGATTTTTCTCCCGAAAACCGTTCTTTTGAGGAAGCAGTCAAAACAATCGACGAAACTGTACTTTCCTCGGTTGAATATCACCAGATAGCTGACGTTGAAGTCGGTTCATTCCTTTCGGGCGGTGTTGACTCAAGTTACGTAGCATCAACAGTACGCAAAGGCAGAATAAAGCCTATGAAAACCTATTCCGTCGGCTTCCAAATCGAAGGCTTTGACGAAACAAATCTTGCCAAAGACCTTTGCGATATTTTAAAAATTCCTAACAGAATCAAAGAAATTACTCCAGACGAATTTTTCGATGCGCTCCCCTCGGTACAGTATCACTCCGACGAGCCTCACGCAAACCTTTCGGCTGTTCCACTTTTTTACCTTTCTTCACTTGCTGCAGAAGACGTAAAAGTCGTTCTTTCCGGTGAAGGCGCAGACGAGCTTTTTGGCGGATATGACTGGTACATTCAGAGTACTCCGTCTAAAATATATCAAAAACTTCCTCTTTCTTTCCGTAAAGGTATGGCAAACGTTTTTGGAAAGTTCCCCCAGAGACATATAAGAACATTCTTCAAAACAAATGCACAGAGAGTAGAAGACACATATATCGGTCAAGCGTTTATTATGAACGACGAACAAGCCGACATAATAACAAATGATAAGTATAAGAGTTCTCTTTCATACAAGGATATAACCGCCCCCTATTTTGAAAAAGTAAAGAATTGTGATGACCTCACCAAAAAAATGTATCTTGATATGCATTTGTGGCTGCCCTACGACATTCTCCTCAAAGCAGACAAAATGACTATGGCTCATTCCCTTGAAGCACGTGTTCCCTATCTTGACAGAGAGGTATGGAAGGTAGCAAAAACACTTACTTCAACACAAAAAGCAAAAGGAAGACACACCAAAAGAGCCTTTAGACAAGCGGCATTGTCTCACATTCCGAGCGAATGGGCAAACAGAAAGAAAGCCGGTTTTATGGTGCCTTTCAGAGTTTGGATTCGCGATGCCAAATACGGTGACAGAGTTAAGAAACAGTTTTCTGCAGACTATGCAAAAGAATTCTTTAACGTTGACGTTCTTAACAAAATGCTCAATGACCATCTTGAAGGAAAAGCTAATAACGCGCGTGTCATCTACACCGTTTATTCGTTCCTTCTCTGGTATGAACAGTATTTCGTTTTGAGATAACACAGAGGTAGACATAATGACAAAACAAAACTTTCTTCCCATATTACTCGGAAGTGATGAAAATGCATACGGTCATGCGAGACTTTTTAACGAAGCCTATAACATAAAACCTCTTCTCTGTTGCACAAGACAGCTTACACCCACAAGCAACAGTTGTCTGTTTTCTATTAAAAAAATTGAAAACTTTGATAAAGACGAGGTATTCCCGACGGCATTTTTGGAAGTGCTTAAAGAATACAAGCAACAGTATGAAAAAATAATCGTTATCCCCTGCTCTGACTACTACAGCGCACTTATATCAAAGCACTACGATAAGTTCGAGGGACTTATCGAAAACAAATTCATTTCTCCCGAACTGCTCGACACACTTGACACAAAAGATAAGTTCTATGCTCTTTGCGAAAAGCACGGTATGGATTATCCGCAAACCTACGTTGCTAATCCCGATGACAGAATTGCTGCTATTGATAAGCTGTCTTTTGATTTCCCGATTGTAGTAAAACCCGAAAACTCCAATGCCTACGAATATTTGCACTGTGAATTCGAGGGAAAGAAAAAAGTTTTCTTCTTCTATGACCGCAATTCGTACGTTAAAGTAATGGAAAGTATGAATAAATCGGGATATATGGGAAAACTCATTATTCAGGAATTTATTCAAGGCGACGACTCCGCTATGAGAGTTATGAATTCATATTCAGACTCAAACGGCAAGGTAAGACTTATGTGCCTCGGTCAGCCCGTACTCGAAGAATACCACCCCAAAACCCTCGGAAACTACGCGGCTATTATTTCCCGCGGAGATAAAGAACTCTACGAAAAAATAAAGAAATTCCTTGAAGATATCGGTTACATCGGCTTTTCCAATATCGATATGAAATATGACGAAAACCGCAAGAAGTATTATATGATGGAAATTAATCCTCGCCCCGGAAGAAGCTCGTTCTTTGTAAGAGCGGCAGGGTTGAATTTAATGAAAACTCTTGTGGAAGATACTGTTGAAGGGGCTGAATATTCGTGTATAATGAACGAAAATGAAGCTCTTTGGGCAAACGTTCCCAAATGCGTTGTGTTTAACTACGTTGAAAACAACGAGCTGAAATCCGAAATTAAAAAGCTAATCAAACAGAAAAAATATATGAGAACACTTGATTGCAAAGAGGATTTCAACGTCAAAAGGTGGCTTAAAATCAAGAAATATTATTTCAGCCAATATAAGAATTTTAAAAACTATTATTTTAAGAAAAAATAAGCGAAACGGCTTTGCATTTTGCAAAGCCGTTTGTTTTTTTCTCGGGGTATTGATTCAATTTTCTATTTGTGCAAATTTATATGTTTTTACGGGGCGCCGAGGACGTCGCCCATACAGCACAGGGCTTTGTTTAGGCAAAATTTTTCTTTAGTTTGCGTAATTATAAAATTCTCTATAATTTTCAGAACCCTTGTTTTTTGCATTATTCATAAGCTGAACAAAAGGTGTAATGTAACTATCTAATTTCGTAACCCATACTCCTTCTAATTTGCCGTCATACTTAAAAGTACCTTTTTTTACGTAAAAACCATTTTCTTGTACTTCGATGATTGTTATACCGTTTATTTCCGACTCAAGAAAATTTGTTTCATCGCACGGCATCAACTCAATATAGTTTGTAATTATGTTTCTGCTAATTTCATGCGCTTCGTCTTTTTCAAAAAGCTCATTTATAATCTTCATAAGGTTTTCATCAATTATATATGATTTTTCCATCCGCTTTTGAAGCTCTTGGTCGTACTCATAATAATCAAATTTCAAATACGATAAATCGTCTTTTTCAATCACCTTACGGTATTCGTCCGCCTTGTCTTCGTGAGCATAAATTAACGTTTGGCTTCCGTTATTTACCCGAATAACATCTTTTTCGTCGCAATAAGTACTGTATGCTCCAAAATCATCAAGAAGTAATTTGGGGAACGATTTACCTTCGGCATAAACGTTTTCTAATACCCCCGTATTAACTCTAACAAATGGATTGTGTACTATTCTTACGTATTTTTCTCCTCTGAATTCAACTGTTTCGGGATTATTTTTGTCATATATAACGTGTTTGTTTTTTAGTTCGTCAAGCATGTTACAAGAACATAAAGACACTAAACCCAAAGCCAATAAGCACATTAGCAATATGCTTTTACAATATTTCATACCGCCCCTCCTTTTTATCAATAAAATTTCTCATTCGAATAAACAGGCTTATCATAAGCTTTCGCATAAGCTGTATCAAAATCTGCCATTACAAAAAGTTCGGCTATTAAGTTAGCGGTGTTTTCGTTAATCTCCTTGATTATGTGAGCCTCTCCTAAAGTTACTCTGACACCGTATTTGTTATTCAGATTGTCTTTATACAGCTGTACAGTGTCATATGCAACAAGGAAATTCTCACTGTCGCAGGAATCAAGGTTTAAAAATTCCCAATTGGAATAATCAAAATAAGTTACTTGTTGACCGACTACGTTAACAACTGCGTTTTTTATAACCTCGGTAGTTTTTTCATCAAGAACAAATGACTCGGTAAATACCTGCTGTTTTTCTTCATCAACAACATATTTATAACTTCTGTAACAGTCAAGTTTTCCATTTTTTAATATATCTGCATAATGCTCATACTTATCTAAAGTACAATAATACGTATCACCCATTTGAATCAGATCTTTATCTTCTGCATAATAAGCAGATCTACCAAAGTCCTGTATCAAAAGCAACGGTATTTCCTTTTCTGCAACATAACAGCGCTTTGACTCGTCAAAAGATATTGCTCTGTCATAAGTGTTCAATACTTTATATTGCTTTCCATTATATTCCAAAACTTGATTTTCTACATCAATATAATCAATTCTTTGCTCTTTTAATTCATCAATAAGGCTACATGAACACAGTACCGTTAATATTAAAGAAAGAATACATACAAGAAATAATATTTTTATAATTTTTTTCATGTAATACCTCCTTATTCGAGGTTAAGTTTCTTTTTCATTATGGTATGTGTTATTAGAAAATATATTAAGCCCATAAGAGCTACACCCACAAACAATATTAAGAAGAATAAATGTCCGCTAACGTAAGGGTGACTTTCCACAAACAGTCCTAAATTATCCATTATCTTAATAAACCAGTCCTGATAGCTAACTACACTCATAACAACAATAAATACTGTGCTTATTACCTGTGTTATGAAGTAATAGATAAAATATACTCCTATAGCAAGTATAATGCGGTTTTTGTTTGAAAGCTGACCGATTGTAATACACGAATAAAACAGTAATATTGACGTAAACATCGCAGCCACAACCGTAATAATAGCTTCAATCATATAAAGCCAGAACTGCCAGCCGATCTGTTCTTCGCCCTTTCCTAAAATCCAGAACCCCGCTTTAAACAATTCAACCGTAAATTCGCCGGCTGTTGCTATACATACAGCCAACACAATAGCAATAAGACTTGATATAAGTACTGCCACACCGGTTGTAACCTTAACCAATATATGCTGGGCATTAGTTACCGGAAGCGTAAATGACAGATAGCCTTCGTGGGTAAACATATTTTTATAAAATCTTGTAACAATATTTGCGTACGATAAAACAAGACACACTATGCAAGATATTACCAACGCAACAATTGATGATCTGCCAACTATCATAAAAGACGTAGAATCATTCTCAAAGATATATACGAAACGCGTCAAAGCAGCAACGCCAAGCATAATAAGATGCATGGGCAAAAGCGCTCTCATATATGCAATAAATTCATGTTTAAAAAGCTTCTTTACCATTTGAATACCTCCCTGAACAATTCGTCAACACTCATGTTGTTTTCCTCTCTTATTTCGTCTACCGATTTCTGTAAAGCTATATTACCGTTGTTTATAAATATAACCTCATCAAGCACCTGCTCTATATCGGATATAAGGTGGGTAGAAATAATCACCGAGCTTTCAGGATTATAGTTGTTTATAATAGTCGAAATAATGTAATCTCTTGTAGCCGGGTCAACACCTGCTATTGGTTCGTCAAGAACGTACAGCTTTGCATTTCTGCTCATAACAAGAATAAGTGACACCTTTTCTTTATTACCCTTTGAAAGATTCTTCAGTTTAACTGTAGGAGTTATCCCAAGTCTGTCCAAAAGCTCATAAGCAAGATTTGGTCTGAAGTCCTCATAAAAATCACAGAAATAATCCACTATCTGTTTTACGGTCATCCAGTTATTCAAAAAAGAATTGTCGGGAAGATATGCAACGTCCTTTTTTGACTCAATGCCGGGTTTATTTCCATTTACATATATTTCACCGCTGTTTGGTGTCAAAAGTCCGTTTATAAGCTTAATCAATGTCGTTTTTCCCGATCCGTTAGGCCCCAATAATCCTATAATCTTTCCGCTTTCTACGGTTAAGTTTATGCTTCTAAGTGCAACAACTCCGCCGTACATCTTCGTTAAATTTACACATTGCAAAAGTTCACTCATTGTTTCCACTCCTTTATATACGCCTGTACCTGTTCTACGGTTAATCCAAGACTTTCCATTTCTTCAAAAAACTCTAAAGCCTTTGTCCTCTTCAATTCATCAACAAGTTTAATAGCGCGTTCAATATTATCGTTTACGTACATACCCGAACCACGCATGGGATATATCAGTCCTTGCTCAGTCAATGTTGTCAATGCCTTTTGTACGGTATTGGGATTCACCCCAGCCTCAACGGCTATTTCTCTGACCGAGGGAATTCTCTCATTAGGCCCATATTCCCCTTTGGCAATCTTTACACATATCAATTCACAGAGTTGTGGACAAATAGCTCTGTTCTTATCTAAGTTCCATGCCATTTAATCTCTCCTTTCACACCTCATTTACCACAAGGTGTACTACTGTACTAACACAATAGTACACTATTGCTTTTTATTTGTCAATACCCTTTTTGTAATTTTTTTCTTCTTGTTGTAATTTTTAACCCTTTGTGGTATAATCAAGAAAACAGTTTTTTATGAACGGAGCTTATATATAAATGAATTTAACTTTGCTTTTAAATATAGGAATAATCTTGATATTCTCGGGAGTTTTCTTTCTTTTGCCTTCACAAAAGCATACTAAAAAATTTGGAATCATACTGCTTATGGTCTGCCTTGCCGTTGAAGTGTTTGTCTGTAACTTCCACGCTTTTCATTTGTTGTTCAGAGAATATAATAAAAAAGAACTTTCCTTTGATAATGCGTCCATTTCAACAGAAAGCCTCGAAAATATAAATAAGACCGTTATTTCTTTTAACGGTCTTGATGAACGTATAGGCACAATCTATTTTGACTGCACTCTTCACGAAACAAAAAAATTAGAAAACGGATATATCAACACTATCACCACAGATAAAGTAAACGTTAAAATAGACGCTAAAGACGAAACTTATTCATCAAGCTACAGATATAATACAGCTAACGGCACACTAATAAAAAATAACAATTCTACAAACACCGTAATAATGAATATGTCGGGAAAAGTCAGCGACCTTATTATAACCCTTTCGACTGACAACGGAGAGCTTTTTACCGTAAACTCAATTACAATAAACCAAGCTGTTCCTTTCAATATTTCCTCGTTCAGATTTATTCTTATTTTCGGTATAATCTTCGGCACTTTCATTTTGCTTAATTCCAACGTACTGCAAAAAGGTATTGATGAAACGTCCTCTGTTTTTGCAAAATCGGTTCTTGTTGTTACAACCGTATTTCTTATAATTGCAGTAGTAATAACCATTCTATACAATATGAATAATGCGGGTATTGCTTTCAATTCGCTAAAACAAACAAGCGGAAACCAAATCTCCCAAGAACTTGTCGATGCCTTTGAAAACGGTCAGGTTTCACTTCTCGATACACCGTCTGATGAACTACTTGCCATGGAAAATCCTTATGACTGGGGCGCAAGAAGCGAAGCCGGTATCAGCTATAAATGGGATCATTTGCTTTACGACGAAAAATACTATTCATATTACGGCATAGCACCTGTTATTTTGCTGTTTTTGCCATTCCATTTGCTTACGGGTTTCTATTTTCCGACTCCCGAAGCCGTAATGCTCTTCGGTCTTATTGGCATTACTTTCCTCTCGCTTCTCTACTATGAATTTGTAAGAAAATTCTTCAAAAAGCTCCCCCTTTCGATTGCATTGTCTTCGCTTATCGTTCTGCAAACATCAAGTTCTGTATGGTATTGCTTTGCCTCTCCGCTTTTTTATGAAATTGCTCAAAGCTCGGGATTTGCATTTACTTGCGCCGGATTCTATTTCCTTATAAAATCTAACGTTATCTCCGAGGGAAGAATATTAAAAAGACATCTGATTCTTTCTTCATTCTGCCTTTCTTGTGCAGTCCTTTGCCGCCCCACGCTTGCTGTCTACTGTATCGCGGCTTTGTTATTTATCGGCGCCGGTTTCTTTAAAAACAGAACTTACGCAAAAGAATTAAACAAAAACATTACAAAATCGACTATTGCTTATCTCGCATCAGCCTTGACTTGTTTTGTAGTTATCGGCAGTATACAAATGCTGTATAATTACGCACGTTTTGGCAGTTTCTTCGATTTCGGCATACAGTACTCTCTCACCATAAACGACTTTACAAGAGCCGAATATCACACCGATTTTGTATCTATAGGCTTTTGGAATTATTTGTTTGCTGCCCCTGTTATCAAACCCGAATTCCCCTTTATCTTCTCTAACTTTTCAACACTTGACACAAACGGTTATTACTTCATAGCCAACAGAAATGCGGTCGGTATTTTCTACAGAGCCTTGCCGTCGTTGGCATTGTTCCTTTCTCCATTTGCTTTTAAATCAGCCGATAAAAAGAAACGCATTGTTCCCTCGCTTCTCATTCTTGCGGTATGCATAATATGCCCTCTCGTTATCATCTTCTCGATTTGGGAAAGCGGTTACGGCGTAAGATATGCCGCAGACTTTGCTTGGCAGATGATTCTCGGCGGTATGATTGTTATTTATTATCTCTTCTTTAAATTCAAGCTAAAAAATAACAATTTCGCTAACCGTTTTATTACTGCATTTTTTGTTTATTCGGCATTAGTTTCGCTGTTTATAAATAGCGCTCTTATGTACGACTACCTTAATAAAGCAGGTTATCTTGAATCTGCATTTTTGTCCTTTGAGCGATTGTTTGAATTTTGGCTGTAAAAAAGTTGACAATTACTGTAAACCATATTATAATTAATCTAATAAGTATTTATTTTAATTTTTAGGAGAATATTTTATGATATTTTTAGGTCTTGACGTCGGAAGCAGCGGCTGTAAATGCGTTGCTTTTTCCGAAGAAGGTAAGTTTATCTACAAATGCTATAAGGAGTACACCACTCGCGCGGGTCAGGCTGATATGAATCCCAATGAAATGTTTGCTTCTGTCCTTGAAGTTATCAAGGGCTGTGCGGCTAACATTAAAGCTGACGAGGTTGGCGCTATCTCTATCACTTCTTTCGGTGAATCTTTCGTTCCCGTTGACAAGAACGGTAACGCGCTTTCCGATATTATTATGTATACAGATAAGAGAGGTCTTGCCGAAACAGACCGTCTTATCGAAAAGCTCGGCAAAGATAAAATTATGCAAATAACTTGCGATAAGCCCGATGCTATGTATTCTCTTCCCAAGGTTATCTGGTCTATGGAAAATATCCCAGCTGTAAGAGAAAACGTTTGGAAGTTCTTGCTTATCGGCGACTATATCGCATTCAAACTTTCTGGCGAAGCTAAAATCAACTATAGCCTTGCTTGTCGCTCACTTACATTCGATGTTGAAAACCGTTGCATCTCAAAAGAAATTCTTGATGCTGCCGGTCTTTCTCCAGACCTCTTCTCAACTCCCGTTCCTTGCGGTAGCGTTGTGGGTGATATGCTTCCCCTTCTCGCAAAAGAACTCGGTCTTCCCGCAACTACTAAAGTAGTTATTTCCGCACACGACCAGGTTGCTGCCGCTCTCGGCGCAGGTGTTCTTCACGAAGGTGAAGCAGTTGACGGAACAGGCTCTGTTGAATGTATCACTCCCGTATTTAAAGGTATCGTAAGAAATCCCGAATTCACAAACAATAACTTCGTATGCGTTCCTCACCCTGCAGGTGAAGACCTCTACGCTACATACGCTTTTAACTTTGCAGGCGGCGTTTCTCTCAAATGGTTCAGAGATTGTTTCGCATCTAACCTTAAGCCCGAAGCTGCGCAAAGAGGTGTTTCAGTTTACCGTATCCTTGACGAAAACTGTGCTACAGAACCTTCTTCCGTTATCGTTGTTCCTCACTTTATGGGCGCGGGTGGTACTCCCGACCTCGTCGCTAATGCTAAAGGTACTATAACTGGTCTTGATATGGCAAAAGGTTTACCTGATATATACAGAGGCTTTATGGAAGGGCTTACTTTCGAAATGGCTTACAACCTCGAAACTCTCGAAAGATTCGGCATCAAGGTTGACAGCCTCAAGGCTACCGGCGGCGGTGCTACTTCTCCCATTTGGCTCAGAATTAAGTCCGATATCCTCAGACGCCCCATCACTCCTCTCGTTACAGACGAAGCAGGTGCAGCAGGCTGTGCTATGCTTGCGGCAATTACTCTCGGCAAGTACAAGAATCTCGAAGAGGCTGCTTCTAAATTCGTTGTTTACGGCGAAACGGTTTATCCCGAAGACAAGTTCGCTGATATCTATGCTGAAAAATACGAAAAATATAAAAAAGTTCGTTCAGCATTACTCTATCTCTAATAAAAATTACGAGGCTTTTAATAAGCCTCGTTTTTTTACATATTTTTCCACGTTTATTATCTGCTCTTTAGGCGTACAATATTAGCGTACCACACAAGGAGGATAGATATTATGAACACAAATTGTCAGAACAAATGTATTGAATGTACGGTTGTTAGCTGTGCTAACCACAGCCAAACAGAAAATTACTGCGCACTTGATAAAATCAACGTGGGCACACACGAAAGTAATCCTACCGATGTAAGATGTACAAACTGTAATTCTTTTCAGCCTAAATCTCAGAGCTAAGTTTTAAGCTGAAACAGAATTAAAAATAGAGCGTATGGTAACCCCATACGCTCTATTTATTTTAACTTACTTTAAATTCAACTATTTCCTTTAAAAGCTCAAGCTGATTGTCATACTTCGCTTGTTCTTTCTTCCCCCTGCCCTTTGACGTAACGTTCATCTTTCTGAAACACAACAACGTATCATCGGGAAGCTTATCAAATATTGGCATATATGAGCCAAAATCGCTCTCTTTGAATTTTATAGAGGAATCGTCGTTTGCGTGTTCACTCTCAATGCCGATATCAACAAGTTTTTCATACATCCCTACGCCGTAATCTTCAGCATACATCTGCGGATCAAGCAAAAGCAAATACGCATCCCCCGCCGCAAGCTGAAGCTTAAATTTCTGCCTTGCATCAGCTATGTATTTCATATCGGGCTTATATTCTACTCCCTCTTTTTCTGCCTTTTCCATATTCGCCTTTATCTGTGCATCGGTTAATACAGTTACGTCAATAAACTGTACTACCTTTTTGCCGTCGCCGTTAAGGTCGGGCATAACTGCTTCAAAGGCATCTTGCATATCGTATATATCAGCTGCAAGAAAAGCCGTAGGTCCCGCATACATCACGTACGCATCAACCTTTTCTTTGCTCTGCATCTGGCCTATGCATACCCCAAATACAATTATAAGAAATGCGCTTATTATCGTATGCCATTTATAATGATACCAAAAATTATCAAGCCATCTTATTATCTTGTTCATATTCTTCTCCTACGGTAAGGTTGCTTTTTAAAGCCATCGTAAAGTTCCTTATGCTGTATAAAACCAATGATAATACCATTAAAATAACACACGCACCAACAAGCATATTAGATAATACCGGCGGCATTGACGGCCAAAGTATATGCAATGACATCATCGTATATAATGATACAGTCGTAGCCTTCCCATGCCAATCCGCACCATGTACTTCACCCGTTCTTCTAATCGCTACCAATGCAACTATACCCGAAAATACCTCTTTCGCTATCATCAGCAAAAACGGTACCCACATTGCATTAAATCTTTTTAATAAGCAATATAACATCGCCACTTGTGTAAGCTTGTCGGATATAGGATCAAGTGCTTTTCCTACTGCGCTTATCATATTAAACCGACGGGCTATAAAACCATCGCATACATCGGTAAATCCCGATAACACAAGCACTGCAAACGCTTCGGCATCTTTACTGTTTAAGTAAAAATATATAAAAAGAGGTATTAGACATATTCTGAACATTGACATAATATTTGGTATCGTAAATATTTTTACTTTTCCATCGTCCTTGAAGCCCTCTTTGAATCTGCTCTCCATATTATCCAACTCCTTCTTACCAAAATATTCCTTCATCATAGTATTATATACCTTCTTTGTTAATTTTACAAGCAATCTTTTTGAACTTTGTATATCTAACTTCCATTTTTATCAAAATAATTATCAAAAAAATGAAAAAACGTTAAAACTCTGTTTACATAAATATGTTAAAATTAAGTGTTAAATTTATGATTTTTAAAAAGTATTGACAGAAAGGGACATATTTATAATGCTTGAACTTCAAAAAGTAAAAAAAGACTACCCTGCAGGTAGCGGAATAGTCCATGCACTTAAAGGAATTGACCTCAAGTTCCGTTCCGCAGAATTCGTTTCCATTCTCGGTCCCTCCGGCTGCGGAAAAACAACTTTGCTTAATATCATCGGCGGTCTTGACCAGTATACCGAAGGCGATCTCTTTATTAATGGCCGATCTACTAAAGATTTTAAAGACAGAGATTGGGATACATATAGAAACCACTCTGTAGGTTTTGTATTCCAAAGTTACAATCTTATCCCACACCAAACAGTTTTACAAAACGTCGAAATAGCCCTCACCCTTTCAGGTGTTCGTAAACACGAACGCAAACAGAGAGCTAAACAGGCCCTTATTGACGTAGGTCTCGGCGACCAGCTTAACAAACGCCCCAGCGAAATGTCAGGCGGTCAGATGCAGCGTGTCGCTATTGCTCGTGCGCTTGTTAATAACCCCGATATTATTCTCGCTGACGAACCCACCGGTGCGCTCGATACCGAAACCAGCGTTCAGGTTATGGAAATTCTTAAAGAAATTTCAAAAGACCGTCTTATAGTTATGGTTACTCATAACCCCGAACTCGCTGAAAAATATTCCTCTCGCATAATCAATATGCTCGACGGTGAGATAACACACGATTCACAACCCTTGACCGAAGAAGAAATCGCAGACGAAAAGAAAAAATTTGCAGAAGCAGATGAAAAAGAAAGAAAAGCTAAAAAGCCTTCTATGTCTTTTGCTACTTCTTTTATGCTTTCTCTCAAAAATCTTTTCACAAAAAAAGGCAGAACTGTTCTCACATCTTTTGCAGGTTCTATCGGTATTATCGGAATCGCACTTATTCTCGCTATTTCACAAGGTACGACAGCTTATATAAACGGCGTTCAGGAAAGTACTCTTTCCGCATACCCGTTAACGCTTGAAGCTACTACTATTGAAATGTCTTCTCTTATTAACGCATTTATGAATATAGCTGCAGAAGACAATTCTCACGAAAACGATGCCGTTTATAAAAAGAATGCGCTCTATGATATGATAAAAGCTATGGGCAGTATGGAAGAATCAAAAAACGACCTCAAAGCTTTTAAAACATTCCTCGAAAAAGAAATTAAAAACGAAGATTCTCCTCTGTATGAAGCAGTAAACGGCGTACAATACACATACGACCTCGATATGCAGATTTACACAGAGTCAGTAGACGGTGTTATCCTTCGTTCCGATCTTGAAAAAATCATTACTGACCTTATGCTCAAGTATATCGGTATCGATATGTCAGCTATGTCGTCGCTCACCACTATGGGCGGTATGGCTCCCACCTCTTCTATGACAACTATGGGCACAAAGCTTTGGCAAGAACTCCTTTCCGGTAATGACGGTGCTCCCATAAACGACCTTTTACTCGACCAATATGACGTTATATACGGTTCCTGGCCTAATAGCTATGACGAAGTTGTACTCATCGTTGATGAAAACAATGAACTTGATGACGTAACCCTCTATGCTCTCGGTCTCGTTTCGGCAAAAGATATGGATAACCTTGCAAACGCTTCCCTTAACGGCGCTGAACTTGAAGACAAGAAAACTCTTAAATGGTCATACGAAGAAATATGCAATACCGAATATAAATCTATTCTCAACGCTGACTGCTATCACTATGACGAAAAAACAGGCCTTTATACTGACCTCCGTGAAACAGAAGCAGGTCTCCGTTATCTCTACGATAATGCAATGACCATTAAGGTTACCGGTATTATCCGCCCCGCAGAAGATGCTGAAACAACCATGCTAAAAGGCGGTATCGGATATACAAACAAACTCACACAACACATTATCGAAAAGGCTAAAGACAGTAAAGTTATTCAGGCGCAGCTTGATTCGCCTAATACTGATATCATTACAGGTCTTCCCTTTAATTCAACTACCGGTACTCTTACCGATGCTGAAAAGGAAACAGCTTTCCGTAATTACATCGCAGAGCTTGACACAAACGGCAAAGCAGCTGCTTTTATTGCTATAAACTCTATACCAAGCGAAGATTTTGTTAACCAAAACCTTAATCAAACTCTTGGAAATATGACAAGAGAAGATATGGAAAAGTCTATGGCTGAAGGCTTGTCTGCTCAAATGAACGTTTCGGCTAATGAGATATACGAATACCTCGGCTCTATGTCTGATGATGAACTGAAAGACATTTTCTCGCAAATGATCGTTGAAAAGATAAAAGCGGAATATGCTAAAGGTGTTGCGGCTCAAATGGCAAACACTCCCCCCGAACAACTTTCCGCCGGTCTTGATATGGCTCTTGCAACATATACAACCGAACAGTGCGCTTTGTACTATGATGAAATAATGGTATTCTCCGAATCCACCTACGAGGATAATCTTATTTCTATGGGATATCTCGACATTGAATCCCCTGCAACAATTAACATCTATGCTTCTTCCTTTGAAAATAAAGATATTATAGTTGAAGCTATTGACGACTACAACGATGACGTTGAAGAACTAAAAAGAATCAAATATACCGACTACCTCGGTATTATGATGTCTTCTATTACCACTATAATCAACGCTATAACCTACGTTCTTATCGCATTCGTTGCAATTTCGCTTATCGTTTCTTCAATAATGATTGGTGTAATTACTCTTATCTCCGTTCAGGAAAGAACAAAAGAAATCGGTATCTTACGCGCTATCGGCGCATCAAAGAAAGACGTTTCGGGTATGTTCAATGCAGAAACGCTTATCGTCGGTTTCTCCTCCGGACTTCTCGGTGTTGTTGTAACATATCTCCTTACTATCCCGATAAATGCTATATTGCTTCACTTTACAGGTCTTGTTAACCTTAAAGCGATATTGCCAATTGAAGCGGCTGTAATTCTCGTCGTTATAAGTATGTTGCTTACTCTTATCGCGGGTATTATCCCCTCAAGAAGCGCCGCTAAAAAAGACCCTGTTGTTGCGCTTAGAACAGAATAATAAACAATAAACAAAAAAACTCTCGTTTTTTCAAACGAGAGTTTTTTTGTTTAAAGTTTTTGAGGGTTTGGGAACTTTTTTCAAAAAGTTCCCATGTCTTTTATCGCTTAATTAAAATGCCCAGTTACCGTTTTTGAATATCTGTACAGTCTTTCCGTCAACTGTCTCGGCTGTTATGTCAAGGTCTTCTGTACCTATCATAAAGTCAACGTGAATCATCGAATCGTTTATTCCCTTTTCATGAAGCTCTTCCAAGGAATATTTATCAAAATTCTTTATCGTATTTGTAAAGCCGCGTCCAAGCGCCAAGTGGCATGCCGCATTTTCATCAAACAACGTCGTATAGAAAAGCACTCCGGAATTTCGAATAGGCGAATCATAGGGTACGAGCGCACATTCTCCGAGATATGCTGCACCTTCGTCCATTCCCACGAGCTTCTTCAACAATTCTTCGTTCTGTTCAGCCTTTACTTCAACAACCTTACCATTCTCAAACTTTACGGAAAAATTGTCAATAACCTCGCCCTGATACGACAAAGGCTTCGATGAAAATACAATACCGTCAGCCTCGCCTCTCTTGGGGGATATAAACACCTCTTCGCTTGGAATATTTGCATTAAATTCAACACCCTGTACAGTCTCGTGTGCTCCGCCAAGAAATTCAGCATCTTCAATCATACCAACACGGAAATCTGTTCCGTTTGATGATTTATATACAAGTGTCTTTATTCTTAAATCATTCAAGTATTTACACTTCGCGTGAAGATTCTTGTTATGACTATCCCAAGAAGCAATAGGATCTTCGTCGCAACGTGAAGAATACAAAATTGCTTCCCAAAGTTTTTCTACAGCTACGCTCTTTCTCTCGCCCGGAAATACCTTCTTCGCCCAAGCAACTGATGGTACTGCCGCAATACACCACTGATATTTATTATCCATCTGGTCTCTGTATGGCTTCGTTACGTTTCTTATAGCCTGTGTCGCTTTGCTGTATTTCTCCTGATTTATTCCCTTTAATCCGTCGGGATCTGCTGAATGAAGATGTATCATTGCGGGCAAAGTTTCAAGTCTGTATCTAAGTCTTGCTTCTTGATATTCCTCAACCCTACTCAAATCCTTCAACGTTCTATATCTTACGCCAAGCTTCGTCAAAGGCTGATAATTCCAATCAACAACCACCCTCTTCGCGCCTGCCTTGTAGCACTCTTCCGCTACAATCGCAACAAACTCGGGCTGGTCTGTCTCGGCATTTATAACAACCTCTTGTCCCTTTTGTACGTTTACGCCAACCTTTGTTATAAGCTTTGCATAATTTCTCAAAGTCTTCTTTGTCATCGCCTTTTTCTCCTTATATCACGATTTATTTTATACGTTTTACATTATTATTACACATTTTCTTGGTCTTATATGCATTTATTACCGACAAAACCTCTTCTTTGCTCTCATTTGTAAAAACAAAATGTCGGTCATATATACCGCTTTTTCTCAAAAGCTCCTCTTTATCTGCCATATATATAGGCACGGAATTAACAACAATCTCTCTTCCGCTTTCCTTTATCACCGGAAAAGCTACTCTCTTTCTGTCCCGTAATACTTTCTGCCCTGTTCTTTTTTCAAGTGTCATAAGCGGAACTTTTCCGTATACTATAACACTCTTCTTGCCCTTTATATCTCTTATCTGCGCTAATGTCAATTCAGGCGAAACTATAACGCTTTCCATATCGTCAAAGCATTTAAAAGCGCTATTGTTATAAATATTGAGTCTATAATCGCCGTGTATAACAAAGCCGTATTTTTCAGCAAGTTCTATATGTCCTATGTTACCTACCAAACAATGAACGGCGCCGTTAGCTTTAGCGGTCTTTAACTGTCTTTCTATATTTTCATACTCGCTGTCAAATATTACGGGCGGCATCACTATACCGTTAGCCTTGCCCTTTGCAAACTTTTCAAGGGGAAGATATACTATATCAAAATAATCTGTCTTCGGTATAGATTCCGGATTGTAAAATCTTGCAGTATTTATTTTATCACAGCGCTTTTCGCTCGTTTCAACCGTTATATTCTCCGGAAGACTTCCCTTTCTTTCGGGAATCTTTATTTCTGCTTTTTTCTCGCCGACTTTTGTATGCTTGATATTCGTCTTTCTCGTCGCTTCTTTATCGTCAGAGCTTCTGACTCCCAACATACCGTTATCAATTCTTCCGGTAAAATATCCGTCGGAAAAACCACCTCGACTGAACACGGATGCAAGTCTTTCAACTTCTTTTTTACTTGCGTTCCTATTCTCATCAAGCAGTCTTCTGTACGTGCTTACAACCGAATACACATAATCGGGAGACTTCATTCTGCCCTCTATCTTCAAAGATGCTACACCCATATCTATAAGTTCTGTTACGTGCTCCGCCAAACACATATCTTTCAAAGATATAGGATAACTGTTGTTATACGGAAGTCTGCAAGGCTGCGCACACTCCCCTCTGTTTCCGCTTCTGCCGCCTATAAAACTGCTCATAAGGCATTGTCCCGACTGACACACGCACATCGCGCCGTGTATAAACATCTCAATCTCAATGGGTGATCTTTTTACGAGTTCCGTAATATTCGCCTTTGACATTTCTCTGGCACACACCATACGGTTAAATCCCATCTTTGCTAAATATTCCGCGCTGTCAACGTTATGGCCCGTCATCTGCGTACTTCCGTGAAGCTCAAAATCGGGAATATATTCGTGCAGTTTTTTTGAAAAGCCTATATCTGCCGTTATAAGCGCGTCAACACCGTCTTTATATAGCTCTTCGGCATATTTCAGCGCATCTTTAAAGCATCTGTCATATATAAGCGTATTTAGCGTTACATATAACCTAACGCCATTCTCGTGACACAATTCAACTGCCCTCTTCATTGCATCTGAATCAAAATTTTTCGCATTCATTCGAGCGTTATAAAGCTTACCGCCAAGATATACCGCGTCGGCACCTGCAAGTATAGCACTCTCCAATGTTTCAAAAGAACCTGCCGGTGCTAATAGTTCGGGCTTTTTCATTGTATCACTTCTTTCTTTGTAAAATGGGGGTACAAAACACCAAAAAACTTTACTCCTACATATCAGAGCAAAGTTTTTAGTTTTTTACAGCTTTATTATCGTATTTTTTTCAATCGCTTCTTGCGCCAAGCATGCGGTCTTAAATGCGCTAAAAACGCTTTCAATTGTAGGATTACCCTCGGTATCATTTTCAATCATATCAATCAAAGTGCATACCTGACCGTACATATCCTTGTACGTAGAATCGTTGTTGATAATCTTGTATTCGCCTTTTTCGCTGTTGTAAAGAGTAATAAGGTCGCCCTCTTCTCTGTCGTTCGAACGAAGCTCCTGCAACACAAGGGATATTCTGCCCCTTGTTCCTATAAACTCCTTCATATTCTGCGACTCTATACTCTTGTTCCAACCTGCCTCGTAATAGCCTATACAGCCATTCTCCATACGGAAAGTCATTATGGTGTAATCATAGTTCGGAGAAGCTTCGTCTATCTTGGTACCGACACCCGAAACCTCACAAATTCTCGAACCCGTAAACCACTGCATAACGTCTATGTAATGTACCCCACAGTCAAGTACGGGTGAACAGTCTTTTAGCAAATTCGAAAATCTGTTTGACTCTAATGCGTGATGGTTCTGTACCATACGAACTGTCTTGAGTTCTCCTATGTCGCCATTTTTTATCATCTCGCCTATCTTGATATACGACTTATTATGACGCAAAATGTGCGCAACGAGAACTTTGGTTTTCGCGTTCTTTACAACGTTAACAAACTCTTCGCCGTCTTTAAGGTTAGACGCTATAGGCTTTTCGCAAAGCACGTGCTTACCGTTTGCCACACATTCTTTCAATATAGTCAAATGAGTAGACGTATAAGTCGCCACAATCACAATATCCACTCTATCATCTGTCAAAAACTTGTGATAGTCTGTACCGTAATCAAAAGCTCCGTATTTTCTTGCGGCAAGTCTTGCGTTCTCTTCGCTTGAATCGACTACCGCAACTATCTGTATATTGTCTCTGTAATATATGTTCTCAAGGTGCTGGGTCCCTATATGCCCACAACCTATGACCAATATTCCGTATTTTTTCAAATCCAAAAACCTCTTTTTCAGAATCCTCTGTTTTCTACCGTAACCCATTCGCCCGGCGTCTTCATAGCTTCAAGCCCTGCGCTTCTGATTGCCATAATCGCAAGTGATTCTCTATGATCTACCTGAATTTCTTTCGTAAGGAAGAAATTGCAAAGTTCCTTTGTAAACCCAGGCCAGAAAGGTTCGGTTACCTTTACCGCTTTATATTCAGTTTTTCCTGCAACAGCTATCATATACGGGAAACGACTGTACATATATCCGCTGATGCTTCCGACTCTGCCGTCAACAAATTCAATATTCAAGCTGTAATAGCCTTCGCCCTTTGTGTACATAACTTTCTTTGCATCTGTACGCATCTTCAACATCAAAGGCTCAAGCATATGTATTGAATATATATCAAAATCATTGGGACCTATACAGTTAATTGCGGTTATGTCATCTGCGTTTATTTCATCGTAATCGGGTGCATAACGCAATGCAGATGACGTATACGTAGGCGTGTTGTATTTTTCTGCTAAATCAAACATTCTCTTACCAGATGCATAGTCGGATGTAAAAGTCTTGTCTATAAATACGGGTTTTCCCGATTTTAAAGCAATTTCAGAAAGTTCTTCTTTCTTCTCTGCATTATCGGGAGAAAGTACGATTATTCCGTCGGATTTTTCTACAAGTTCTTCAATAGTCTCACAAAGCTCAACTTCGTGCTCCTTGCACCATTCCTCCGACGTCTTTCCCGATTTTGGACTTGCATTCTGTCCGTAAGCATAAGCAACCTTAATTTCGTCGCCTACGCACTCTTTTATAAATTTCGGATAATTATTCGCGTGCCACTCGTCAAGATAATAATCAATAAAACCTATTTTCATCATAGTGCAGTTCCCCATTTGTGCTACAATTCTACTTTAAATTTTAGTATACCACATTGCTTATAAGTTTTCAAGTGTTTATTATAATTATATTTATACATAAATCCGTTTACTTTTTTCAGCTTTTATGCTATAATCAACATATCTCCAAAAACAAATCACATTACGGAGGGGCAAAAGTGAACAATCTAAAAAAATTTATGCCATATTATTTACCCATTGCACGTTCTGTCGGCAAACACGCTTGCGTTGCCGTCATATACGTCATTGTAAAATATCTTTACTTTTTCTTCTCGTCAACTCATACGGCATATGAACAGTACATTATGGAATGTATCGTTCTGTCTGTAGTTTACCTAAGCACAGCTTTTGCATTTGCAATCTATAATAAGCAACGCTGTCTTGTTTTTCTTGAAAAAGCTTCAAAAGAATTCTTTTCCGGATTTTTCACCTATGACTTTTGGGTTGATTGGTTTGGAACAGCATTATTCTTTTTATGTTTTTCCGGCGAACTGGTTAACGTCATTGTTATAATTTCCGTTGTACTTTCGAATTTTTTTGCAGATATATATGCAAAAAAAATCTGGCTTGAAAGTCCGTCAAGTAAAAATCCTACACATTTGTTTTCCGTAAAACTTATCGTACATATTATTTTAAGCGTTCCGGGATTGTTTATTATGTTTTTGATTATAGGTGCTATTGGTCCGCTTTTGCAAACTATGATTTACGTCGGAAGACTTTTATCATACACTCTTATAATACCCGTAATCTTGTCATTTTTTCTATACCTACGTGCGTTTGACAAAATGCAAAGGTTTTTAAAGCAACTCAAAAAATACTGTTCCTTATACAACGTTAAAACTCCAATTATTACCAAACCATATCTTTCGGTTTTCGTAAGCCGACCAAAAAACACTTTTGAAATTGAAATTCACGGAAAGATATACGAAGTATCCTTACTTTCTTTTACAAATATTTTTAAACCTGTAATTTTCAGAAGCGACGGTTATTTTTATCGTATTTCAGCAAGGGCATTAAAACGCAAAGAAAAACCCGTATTCTTCTTTGAGACAAACTATACTTTTGAAAGTAATCGTCCTAAAATTATTATCATCACGTCAGTTCCCTACGTTGTAAAATTACAAGAAGGGACTCAAACCAAAACCTTTGATACGGGAGATATGTGCGGCGGATATAAACTATTTACCCCGCAAGGATTCTTCGGCGCTGCCGAAAGAAATACTATCGCAAGAAAAACATTTGATTGATTTATATAAAATGCATTTTTATTTACACTAAACACAAATGGAGGACTGTTGATATGAAAAGAACATCAGAAGGAGGATTTCATTTTCCCAAAGACGGAATTGGTCTTACATACGCTTGTGGTGAAAGTGTCGGAGACGGAATAAAAATCACCGTACTCTACGTTGCCCCGACAGGCAAAAAACTTACTCTTAACGGAATCCCGCTTCCTGAAACTGACCATTGTATGTACAAGGTTGATTATGTTTTGACGGACAAAAAGACTACTCTTACCGTTGTAGATACCGTATGTGGAAAAGAAAACTCAATTGACGTTTATTTCTTTAAAAAAGCATATAAAAAATACAGATTTACCCTCGATGATAACATTTGGTTCTTGCAAAACCTCAACGAAAACAAAGACGTTTATAAGTCTATGTTTGAAGACACTTATCTTGCTTTGCTTAAATCTATTCATGATAAGCACGGTTCCAAATTCCACCTTAACCTCTATTATGAAACTCCCCGTCATGGAGGGTTTAACCTGTCTCAAATGACCGATAGATACAAAAATGAATTTAAGGCTAATTCTGATTGGCTCCGTCTGTCTTTCCACGCAAATGCAGATAAACCCAACAGACCGTATATCTGTGCTACCTATGAACAAGCACACTTTGAAATGGAAAGAGTAAACAAAGAAATTTTGCGTTTTGCGGGAGAAGAAGCCTTCGCGAAAACAACAATGTCTATACATTGGGGAGATTGCTCTGTTGAGACTGCAAAAGCATTCCGCGATCTCGGAATACGTGCACTTATCGATGAGTTTAATCAAAATACAGACGGCAATACCGACCTTCGACTCTATTGCGATGCCGAACAGTGCGCTCTTTTAAAAAAATACGGTATCATATACGACAAAGAGCTCGACTTGTTTATTTATAAATATAATAGTGGTATACAGCGCAGAAATCCCGACGCTTTTGCTGCTCTTTTTGAAAACCAAATCAAAGCTATGCCCCTATTCGACGTAAAAAACATCTGCCTGCACGAACAGTATTTCTATCCTGAGTTCAAATGGTATCAAAACAATTACTACGAAAAATTCGATACTGCGGCAACTTGGTGCAAAGAGAATGGATATGAGCCCATCTTTATGGATGAAATGTTCGAATTCAATACACATTAAGAAAATTAAGTCTGCGTACGTTATTTTGTACGCAGATTTTTTATTTTTACAAAAAAAGCGTATTTGCTTGATTTTTTTGAAAGATAATTATATAATAGGTTGATGTATAAAAAATCTAATATATCATTATTTTGGAGGATAATTTTATGCAAAGATTAGCAACAAGCGGCGAATTTCAGTTCCCTCGCGACGGTGTTATGCTCACCGAAACTTCGGGCGAAAGAATTGGCGATACTTTGAAAATCAAAGTAGTTTTCCACGCTTCCGACAACAGAAAACTTACACTTAACGGCAACCCTATGGAACGCGTAAATCACTGTTTTTACAAATGTGATTGTATTCTTGAAAACTTCAAGAATACACTTACTGTAAAAGATATCGAATCTGGCGAAGAATGGTCTATTGACGTTTTCTTCTTGAAGAAAGGCTACAAGAAGTACCGTTTCTCTCTTGACGATAACATTTGGTTCTTGCAGAACCTCAATGAAAACAAAGACGTCTACAAGTCTATGTTTGAAGATCCTTATCTCGCTATGCTTAAAGCAGTTCACGATAAGCACGGTTCAAAGTTCCATGTTAACATTTACTATGAAACACCTCGTCACGGCGGATTCAATATTTCCCAAATGACAGACAAGTATAAAGAAGAATTCAAGGCAAACTCCGATTGGTTGCGCCTCTCATTCCATGCTAATGCAGATAAGCCCGACAGGCCCTATATGTTTGCTACATACGAACAGGCATATTTTGAAATGGAGAGAGTTCACAAAGAAATTATCCGTTTCGCAGGCGAAGAAGCTTTTGCAAAGACTGTTACCACAGTTCACTGGGGCGACTGCTCAAAAGAAGCTGCTAAAGCATTCCGTGATCTCGGCGTAAAAGCTTTCGTTTCAAGCTACAACTGGGATAACGACAGCAGTATCGATATCAGAATGTACTGCGATGCAGAACAGTGTGCTCTTATCAGTAAATATGGCTATTACTACGATAAAGAAATGGATATCTACCACTTCCGTTACAGAGGCGGTATCCAGCACGGCGACATCAATAATTTCCGCGCTCAGTTTGATAACCAAGTAAAAACTATGCCAAGATATGAATTCAGAGATTTCTGTCTCCATGAACAGTATTTCTATCCCGAATATCCCAGACACCAGCCTAACTACTTTGAAAAACTTGACTGCGCTGCTACTTGGTGTAAAGAAAACGGTTTTGAACCCATATTTATGGACGAACTTTTCGAGTTTGATACACACTGAATTTTGTAAAAAACTCCCCTTTTTTGACAAAGGGGAGTTTTTTTGCAATGTTTTCTAACAAATTATTATTTTTGCAATGTTTTATTATGCAAAAATGATTTAATTTTTGAAATTCAGTCATTATGTTGACTTTGTTTTCTAAAAATGTTATAATTTTCCTTGTAACTAATTAATGCAAAACTATATTTTCGGAGGCACTTTTTATGATTAAAAGATCGGAAAATAACATTGATATTCTCTTCCCGCTTGACGGTATTATGTTAACTGACGCCGCAGGTGAAAGAATAGGCGATACACTCAAAATTAATGCAAGAGTTCAGGCAAAAGACGGTAGAAATTTCACTATCAACGGTGAACCTCTCCCAAACCTTTGGCACGGTACTTACAGAGCTGATATAATACTTGATAAGTACGAAAATAAGATTGAAGTTAAAGACGTAGATACGGGCGAAACCGAAACAATTACGGTATATTTCCTTAAAAAAGGTTTTAAGAAATACCGCTTCTCTCTCGATGACAACATTTGGTTCTTGCAGAACCTTACCGAAAATCAAGATAAATATGAGTCTATGTTCGAAGACCCTTATCTTGCATTACTTAAATCTATGCACGAAAAATACGGAACAAAATTCCACGTTAATATTTACTACGAAACGCCTCGTCACGGCGGTTGGAACCTGTCTCAAATGACCGACAAATATAAGCCCGAATGGAAAGCTAATTCCGACTGGCTCCGTCTTTCTTTCCATGCAAACGGCGACAGACCATTCAGACCTTATTCTCACGTATCATACGATAAAATGTATTTTGAAGCAGGCAGAGTTAACAATGAAATTATACGTTTTGCAGGCGAGGAAGCTTTTGCAAAAACCGTTACTACTCTGCACTTTGCAGACTGTTCTGTTGAAGGCGCAAGAGCTCTCAAAGACCTTGGATACAAGGCATTTGTCGGCGGATTTGACTCAAACGTTAACACAGGCACAGATGCTCGCATGTATCTCGATGCGGCACAGTGTTATATTATGAAAAAATACGGCTTCTACTATGACAAAGAAGAGGATCTGTACTTCTTCCGTTACAACGGCGGAATCCAGCACGTTGACGTCGAAAGAATACCTCCCCGCTTCGATCAGCAAGAAAGAGACTATCCCTTCTATCAGTTCAAGGATATTTGTCTCCACGAGCAGTATTTCTATCCCGAATTTGAAAAGCATCAGCCTAACTACTATGAAAAAATGGATACCATTATGAAATGGTGCCAAGACCACGGATACGAGCCCATTTTTATGGACGAGCTGTTTGAATTTAACACACATTAAAAGATTCGGGAACTTTTTTAAAAAAGTTCCCATACCCTCAAAAACCTTAAAAAAAATCCCTCGGTTTTAAGCCGAGGGATTCTTTGTTTTATATTGGATTAGTCAAGAACCTTTTCGATGGTCTTGTTTTCTGCAGATCTGTATGCAGCGTCTGTTACCTGCTGGATATGGAGACCTACTTCCATAGGAATAGCAACAGGAGTATCGTTGAGAATAGAATCGGAGAAGGATTCGATTTCTCTTGTGTACATATTGCCGAACTCAACGTCAAGAGTCTTTGCTTCTGCATCGTCTCTGTTCTGCTGTGCATCGTAGCCCTTATCTTCGGATGTGTAAACTTCAACGTGACCTTCATCAATCTGACCGATTGTCTTTTCACAGATAACAGAGCCTTTTGTTCCGTAGATTTCAACACGGTTCTTTACTGCTTCATCGGGAACATTGAAGTGTGCATCAACGTATGCTGCAGCACCGTTTGAAAGGTGAAGAAGAACGTTTGCAGAGTCGTCAACATTGTATGTAAATGTTCTTGTATCAACAAATGCACCAACTTCTGTTGTAAGAGCGCCTGTAAGATACTCGATAATATCAATACAGTGAACTGCCATATCAACAAGTGCGCCGCCGCCAGAAAGCTTCTTTTCCTGACGCCAGTTCTTAGCTGATTCCGGGAACCAACCGGAAAGCTGTGCTCTTGCAGATACTACGTTACCGATACCGCCCTCTTCAATAAACTTCTTAATAGCCATATGATATGCGCCAAATCTCATCATATAACCTGTAGCATACTTAACTCCTGCTTCCTTGCAAGCGTTAATGATATTCTTTGTTTCATCAACAGTAAATGCGATAGGCTTTTCACAAAGAAGGTGCTTCTTTGCTTTTGCTACTGCCAACGCAGGTTCAACATGCGCAAATACGGGAGATGCAATGTAAATAGCTTCAACTTCAGGGTTGTCAATAAGCTCCTGATAGTTGTCATAAGCATACTTACAACCATATTTAGCTCTGATCTTTTCAGCAAGTTCCATATTAATTTCCATTACCGCAACAAGCTCTGCATTGTTTGCAAGCATCATACCGGGAATGGTACGACGGTCTGCTATACCGCCGGCGCCGATAACGCCCCATTTAACTTTTTTCATTGTTCTTTCCTCCGAAATTTTGTATTGTAAAATTTTTATTTGCGAAATTCATACAGATTCATTATACATTACCTATTTCCATTTTACAAGAGGTTTTCTGTTTTTTTATTTGAGTTTTTATACAATAATTATTGTATTATGTATTGAAATTAGGTTTAAATCGTGTTATAATATTTGAGTATATACTTTTTAGCAGGTGAAGATTATGAAAAAAACAACAAAAAAACGTCTTCTCCTTATTCCCGTTTATATTTTAGTCTTTCTCATACTTTGGGTAGCCGCATCTTTTGTTTCTATCGAAGTCAGATACCGCGCTCAAGAAAAAAAGGTCTTGAATCACCCGAGTGAAACATCAGAGGAATACTATTATTTCAACCAACTGACATATAAAGAACAGTTGCTTTTTAAGAGCATTAAAGATGCCGCAGAAAAACACGAAAACGAAAGCGAAATTGTTCCCTACCGATATACAGAAGAAGAGTTCAAGAGAGTCGCAAAAGCCGTCAGCTTTGACTGTCCTATGCTATTCTATCTCGACCCCAATTCTTTCAAGCTTTTCTGCGATGACTATAAAACATCTGTTACTATAGGGTACCTGTCCACCGCGTCTGATTTTTCAAAAATGAAAATGGAAATTGAAGCTGTAAGCGCCGCTGCTATGGCGTTTATACAAGATGCGGAAACGGACTTTGAAAAGGCTGTTATTTTACATGATTTCCTTACAAAGTCTTGTACCTATGCAGGTAAAACGGATACGGAGATTGGCTCAAAGCCCACTGCCCATACGGCTTACGGTGCTTTAGTAGATAAATACGCTTTTTGCGACGGATATGCCTCGGCATATAAGATTTTGCTGAACAGATGCGGTATTGAGTGTATCATTGCCGAAGGCGCTACCGACGTTCAGCCTCACTTATGGAACGTCGTTAACCAAGACGGAAAATATTATCATATCGACTGCACTTGGAACGATGCAGATGTAGATTTCGTATCTAATCTTGCATTCCACGGATTTTTCAACCTGTCGGACAATGCTATCGCCAAAACACACAGAATTTATTCGGATTTTACACTCCCCGAATGCGACAGCGAAAACAACTATTATGCCGCAAAAAATGCAAAAGTAGTTTCGCTTGACGAAATTGAAGATAAAGCATATACACAAATTAAAAATGCAATTTCGGAAAACTTAACTTATTTTGAGCTTTATCCGATTTTCACAAACAATTACAAAGATTACGAAGAAAACATCCACAAAGCTATCGACAGAGTGAACGCCGAATATGACAAAGCAATACTTTCGCGTTCTTTCCGTCCTTACAGCGCAACACAAAGCGGTTATGCCGTTACGTTGCAGATGTACTATATAAATCAATAATACTGTTTAAACAGTTAAAACTACAGAGGTAAAAAATGATCAACGTTGCTATTTTAGGTTTCGGTGTTGTAGGAAGCGGCATTGCCGAGGTTCTTACACAAAACAAAGAATTAATCAAAAACAAAATCGGTGAAGAAATTAACATCAAATATATTCTCGACCTTCGCGATTTTCCCGACAGTCCCTTTGCAGATAAGGTTGTTCACGACTTCAATATCATTTTAAATGATGATGAAGTAAGCATTGTCGCTGAAGCTATGGGCGGTCTCCACCCTGCAGTTGACTTCTCCGAAGCGGCTCTCAAAAAAGGAAAATCTGTTGTTACGTCTAACAAAGAGGTCGTTGCGGAAGCAGGCGATATGCTTCTCAAAACCGCTACAGAAAACGGCGTAAGATACTTATTTGAAGCAAGTGTTGGCGGTGGTATTCCCGTTCTCCGTCCTCTCGGTACTTGTCTTGCCGCAAACAAGATAAACTCCATTAACGGTATTCTCAACGGTACAACAAACTACATTCTCACACAAATGATTGACTTCGGAAAAACGTTCGAGGTTGCATTAAAAGAGGCACAACAAAAGGGTTATGCAGAAGCTAATCCCACAGCCGACGTGGAAGGTATCGACGCGTGCAGAAAAATCTGTATCCTTGCCGCTATTGCTTTTGGTAAGCTTATTAATCCTTCGAAGGTTTCAACTACAGGCATATCAAAAATCAGACTTGAAGACGTAAAAAATGCTGCAGATGCAGGTTATGCTATAAAGCTTATCGGACAAGCAAAAGATATTGACGGAAAAATGTCCGTTTCCGTTGCCCCCAGACTTGTTGCTTACAACAATCTTCTTGCAAAAGTAGACGACGTTTTCAACGGTGTTCTTATCAACGGCAACGCGGTAGACGACGTTCTCTTTATCGGCAGAGGCGCAGGAAAAATGCCTACAGCAAGTGCTGTAGTTGCAGATATCATCGACATTGCAGGCAGACCGGAAATAAAGAATCAAAACTGGGAAAAAGCCCAAGACAGCGACCTTGCGGTTATGTCTGAAAAGATATCCGCATACTATGTGTGCGCACAAAACACCGAAGAGCAAGTCAAGACTTTATTTGGTGAAATAAAAGCAATTTCTTATCGCGACGGTGAATTTGCATTTATTACAAGCGCTATGAAAAAATCACAATTCGACGAATTGGCTTCAAAAATCAATATCATTTCCTCACTCGAAGTTCTCTGATAGCATATCGCGTATTATCCTCCCGTTTTTTTCGGGAGGATTTCTTTTTTTTATAACATCAAAATAAAACACTGTCTCTCTTTTTATTTCACCGGATGCAACAAGTAGACATACTGTATTTATAACGGTCATTAGAGATATAGTGAAATCGGTAAGACTCCATATTATATTACTGTTTGCAACTGCTCCGTAAATAATTGTCATACAATAAGCCAATCTGTAAAACCTCATTATACCTTTGCTTTTTGTTAAATAATGAACGCACTCTCCGCCGTAAAAACCTTGGCAAATCACAGTCGCACAAGCAAACAGCATTACGGATATTGCAATTGCAAAATCCGCTATACTTCCCATATATTTTCCATATGCGCCAATAACAAGTTCCATACCTGTAAAACCTTTTCTCAACACAAATTCCTCGAATGACAAAAGTATAACGAATGCAGTCAAATTACACATTATAACCGTATCTGCAAAAACCTCGAAAATCCCCCAAAAACCCTGTTCTGCAGGACTGTTTAAATTAGATTTTGCGTGGGCTGTCGGTGAGGTTCCGCTTCCCGCTTCGTTTGACATTATCCCCCTCGCCACACCGTATCGCACAGCTCTTATAACGGCATATCCTCCTACACCGCCAAAAGCTGCTTTTGTATTAAACGCATTTTCAAAAATAAGGACTACAACATTACTCAAACTTGCATAATTTGAAACAATTATAAAGATCGAAAATGCCATATATAAAAACGTTGCAAAAGGGACCAGTTTCGCCGTTATATTTGAAACACCCGTCGTTCCCTTTTTTAACGCTAAAAATATTACAACAGCAGTTATAATACCTACGTACAACGGGTTTAAAGAAAAAACGTTTTTAAAAGATTCGGATAAAGCGTTTATTTGTACGATATTACCGACGGTAAATGCGTTAACTATACACAGAATTGCAAAAACAGTTGAAAGCCATTTACTATTTATGCATTCTTTTATGTAGTACATAGCCCCTCCTCTGTATTCATCCCCCTCTTGCTTTCGGTATTTCATAGCTAAAACAACCTCGCCGTATTTCAGCGGCATAGCAGCAAATGCGCTCAAAGTTAACCAAAATACTGCTCCCGGCCCCCCCGAGAATATAGCTGTTGACACTCCGACTATATTCCCAACCCCCAAAGTACTTGCAAGTGCTAACATAGCGGTCTTAAAAGGCGAAATACCACTGTCTTTATTTTTTCTCGCCAAAACGGAAATAACCGTCTTAGGCTTGAATATAATAAAACTGCCGTATTTTACAAAAAGAATGCTTCCTGCAAGAAAAATTACTATAGGCAGCGCCGGTCCAAATATATACGAGTTAAAAAAATCAAGCAATTTTTGCATATTATCTTTCCCCTTTCTTTATAGGGATTTTATTAATTTTATAGATTAATTATCACCTGACAGTACAAATGTTAATTAAATGTTAATAATTGTAATTATGCTTGATTTTTATTTGGAAATAATATACAATATCACACAGTGTTAGCAAACAAACCCTTTGAGTGCTAACCGCCAAAAAAGTATTTAATTTTTTACCCTTTAAGGAGGAAAATAATATGACACTCAAACCCTTGGCAGACCGTGTTGTTATCAAAATGGTCGAAGCTGAAGAAACAACAAAAAGCGGCATTATTCTTGCAGGTACGGCTAAAGAAAAGCCCCAAGTTGCAGAAGTTGTTGCAGTTGGCCCCGGCGGTATCGTTGAAGGCAAAGAAGTTGTTATGACCGTTAAGGCCGGCGACAAAGTTATTACAAGCAAATATTCCGGCACAGAAGTTAAGTGCGACGGAGTAGAATACATTATCGTTAAACAGAGCGACATTCTCGCTATTGTTGAATAATGTGTAATTTTTCGGAGGTATTTTCAAATGGCTAAAGAGATTATGTATGGTATTGATGCAAGAAACGCGCTCCTTCGCGGTGTTGATAAGCTTGCTGATACAGTTAAAATTACAATGGGACCTAAAGGAAGAAACGTGGTGCTTGACAAAAAGTTCGGCGCTCCCCTTATCACCAACGACGGTGTAACAATCGCTCGTGAAATTGAACTTGACGACGCTATGGAAAACATGGGCGCACAGCTCGTTAAAGAAGTTGCTACAAAGACAAACGACGCTGCCGGCGACGGTACAACAACCGCTACTCTTCTTGCTCAGGCTTTCATTCACGAAGGTATGAAGAATGTTGCTGCAGGCGCTAACCCCATGGTTCTCCGCAAGGGTATCCAAAAGGCTGTCGACAAGGCTGTTGACTCCCTCAAAAACATTTCAAGAGAAGTTAACGGTACTGCCGACATTGCTCGTGTTGGTACTATTTCCGCAGGCGATGAAGTTATCGGTACCCTTATTGCAGACGCTATGGAAAAGGTTACAAACGACGGCGTAATTACTGTTGAAGAATCAAAAACTGCTGAAACATACTGCGAAGTTGTTGAAGGTATGCAGTTTGACAGAGGTTACACATCTCCTTATATGGTAACAGATACAGATAAGATGGAAGCTGTTCTCGACGATGCATTCATTCTTATCACAGACAAGAAGATTTCTACAATTCAGGAACTTCTTCCCCTCCTCGAACAGATCGTTCAGTCCGGCAAAAAGCTTCTTATCATCGCTGACGATATCGAAGGCGAAGCTCTTACAACACTTGTTCTCAACAAGCTCCGCGGAACCTTTACTTGCGTTGCAGTAAAAGCTCCCGGATTTGGCGACAGAAGAAAAGAAATGCTCCGCGATATTGCTATTCTTACAAACGGAGAAGTTATTTCCGAAGAACTCGGACTTGACCTCAAAGAAGCTAACGTAGCACAGCTCGGACGCGCTCGTCAAGTTAAAGTTACAAAAGAAAATACCATTATCGTTGGTGGCGCAGGTAATCCCGACGAAATCAAGGCAAGAATCGGTCAGATTAAAGCAAGTATCGAAACTTCCACTTCCGATTACGACAAAGAAAAGCTTCAGGAACGTCTCGCTAAGCTTTCCGGCGGTGTTGCTGTTATCAAAGTCGGTGCGGCTACAGAAGTTGAAATGAAAGAAAAGAAGCTCAGAATTGAAGATGCGCTCAACGCTACAAGAGCTGCAGTTGAAGAAGGTATCGTTGCAGGCGGCGGTGTTGCTTACCTCAACATTCTTCCCGAAATTACAAAGCTCGCAGATTCTCTTGAAGGCGATGAAAAGACAGGCGCAAACATCGTTCTCAAAGCTCTCGAAGCTCCCGTTCGTCAGATTTCCGACAACGCAGGTTTTGAAGGTTCCGTTATCATCAACGAAATCCGCAAGGCTAACAAGCCCGGATTTGGATTTGACGCTTACACAGAACAGTACGTTGATATGATTGAAGCGGGTATCGTTGACCCCACGAAGGTTACACGTTCAGCACTCCAGAACGCAGCTTCTATCTCTTCTACAATTCTCACAACCGAAGCACTTGTTGCAGACAAGAAAGAGCCCGTAGCTCCCGCTGCTCCCGCTGCTCCCGGTATGGAAGGTATGTATTAATAAAACTATACAAAATTATAAGAGTACACATTGGGTTCACCTATGTGTACTCTTTTTTTTATAAATTACTAAACAAAAAATCTATTCCATCATCTGTTTCATCGTATTTATGACCGGTATCGGTAGCTTTAAATACAAACTTCAATGGAATATCAGCATAATACTCTTTCAGTCTTTCGTATTCTGAAAGTGCTCCGTCAAGTTTGAAGAAAATATCATTCTTCCCCGCTTCGATATATAGTGCTCTTGGATATATAAGCGCCGCCATTTCTGCATCAACAAACTTCTTCGCCATATCACGATATACGAAATCCGGTCTTGAATACTTTACTCTGTCATTGAATACACAAGATGAATAAACACTTTTTATTCTTTCATCAAGTACCGCCATTACAAGCGAATAATATCCACCGTAAGAAAGCCCTGTTATGCCCATTCTTTCGCCGTCTACAGACTCGAATTTTGACAGATAATCCAACGCGCCCATTATGCACTCGCACTCAAATGACGTAAGACTGCTTCCCAACATCTCGAATCTTGCATTAACCCAAAATCTTTCAAACTTATCGCCAAACTTTTTGCCGTCCCAAATAAGAAGTTGAGGCGCAAAAACTATTGCCTTTCTGTCAAGAACACGTCTCGTTATATGGCTGTAATAGTTTTCGCCGTACATATCTGATATAAGTTCCGGAGTGCCGTCTCCGCCGTGTATTACAGTGATTAGCGGTACCTTTTCCTTTACGTCAAACGGAACAAACAATAGACCGCAAAATTTAATATCCTTTTCAAATTCAAAAACAAGCCTGTAGATATATCCTTGCTCATCAAGACCGACAAATATTTTTTGTACGTCGCATTTTTTGGAACGATCAAACAATGGCTTTCCGATTATCTTTTTAAAATCAGACACATATTTTGACCTATTTTCTTTTAGCCTTTGCGGTGTAATATAATCTTTCCGTTTTTCTTCAGCTTCTTTTGATGCCGAATAAGCAAGACGATAAACAGACTTTAAATAATTCTGTCTGTAAGGACCCGCTTTTTCTATTTCTTCTGTGTACAAATTCTTGTATTCTCTCATTTTTTCTCCGTTTAAAAGTTAGCTCCCCGTTTGTTTAGGGGAGCGTTTTTTATTTCTTTGAAATAAATTTCTTTACAATAAATGGGAATATGCCGACTACCCAAAGGGTAACAAACATATATCTTACCATTCCGACAATAGCTGTATCTCCAAATGCCATTTTCGGTATTTCTTTAAGTAACAATGCAACAGCAATACCTACTGCAACCTTTGCAATCTGCTGCCATATTTTTTCTGTCTTTACGTCAAAATTTATCCATTTTCTTTCGATAAACCAGCCAATAGCAAAACCAAGTCCCGCGCCTCCTGTTTTACAGCAGTCAAGAGCATATTTCGGGTTGGTAATTATTTCCATATTTTCAAGAACCAATGCATATACCATTACTGCAAGTGATATACCTGCAAGGATGATTGCAACGAGCAAATCGTATTTTTTATTGTTTTCGATCTTTGAAAACACTTTTCCGAAAATAATGATACAAAGCAACGATAAAATCATAGAAACTATTACGTCACTTGAATAATGTACTCCAAGATAATTTCTTGAAAATCCAACCAAAAGGAACAAAACTATACAAAGAACTTTTGCCCAATTCTTTTTAAAATGGAATGCCAATGAACCAAAAAGCGTCGTTGCGCTCTGGGTATGACCGCTTGGAAATGAAAAGCCTGTCGCCTTTTCCATGGCGTTTCCTACAGGTGTAAATCCGGGTTCTCTCACCCACGGCCTCGGTACTCTGAACGTTATCTTTAAACCTTGAACCAACATTCCCGATGCAAAATAAGCAAAGCCCATTTTGTAACCGAAATTCTTGTTTATACACCAGAAAATTATACAAATCGCACCGAGTGCAATAAGTTCAAAACCAAGTTCTGTTATAATTTCAAAGAAAGCATTAAAAATTGGATTTCGTATGCTTTCAAGCAAATGAAGGTACTTCATTTCAAGTTCATAAAAAGCCTGCATTTTTATTCTCCTTTAATAATCAACTTTATGGCTTCAACAGACGTCTTTATTGCATTTTCTGTATCGTGGCAATCTTCCTCAAAAAAGCCTTCCGCTTTTCTTTCCTGATTCCAAACCACACTAAAAACAGAGCCGCATTTTACACCTAAAGAAGCTGCCGTTACAAACAACGCCGCCGACTCCATTTCACTCGCAAGAACGCCCAATTTCTTCCACGCTTCCCACTTATTCAATAACTCGTACGATACCGGACTTTTTTCGGGAGAATGCTGTCCGTAAAAAGAATCCTTGCACTGCACTACCCCCGTATGATACTTCAAACCAAGATTCTTTGCGCCTTTTACCAAAGCGGTCGTTATATCAAAATCGGACGTGGCCGGATATTCAATCGGCGCATACTCTCGGCTTGTGCCTTCGTTTCTGACCGCCCCTGTCGCAATTACTATATCGCCGGATTTTACCTTTAGATTTATTCCGCCGCAAGTGCCCACTCGGATAAAAGTATCAACACCTATTTTCGTTAATTCTTCCATAGCAATCGCCGCAGAGGGACCGCCAATTCCGGTTGAAGTTACGGAAACTTTCTTTCCGCACAATTCGCCCGTATAAGTAACGTATTCTCTGTTTTGGGCAACCTTTACCGGATTGTCAAAAAACTTTGCAATTTTTTCGCATCTGCCGGGATCTCCGGGAAGGATGCATATACTTCCAACATCGCCTTCTTTGCAGGCTATATGATATTGCTTTGCCAAAACACTACCTCCTCGACAAATCAACTTATAATAATTATACTCCGTTTCCTAAAATTGTAAAGGGGGCAATCAATAATTAACCTCTCTAAAAAATTTTACCGTATACAGATAACCCAGCAAGATATATTCAGAAGCGCTTCGGTTAATTTTTTAAAGAATTATTAAATTATTATATATATTATTTTAAATTAATATTTTTTGACATAAATAGTTGAAATGTTCTGAAAAATATGGTACATTTATTATGTATATTTGTATAAAAAGTAATATATTCTGGAGAATACATATGAAAAAAACGGTTTTACTCTTATTACTTATTGCTTTGCTTGTTTTATCGCTCATTTCTTGCAACAATACTACAGATTCAAAGAATTCTGACGCCAAAAACGAAAATATACAAGAAACAGAAATTTCAGAAACACAAGACGAACTTAAAGATTCAATTTTAAACATAGCCGACAATTACAAATATTTCAAATCTTTTGATGCCCCCGAAGGTGATTACCGCGAAATCGCTTACAACTATATGCTCGAAATGGCTAACTATACTTGGGTTGCCGGCGAAGACTTCTCTATCACTTGGAAAAACGAAGGCGACTTCAAAGTTAATTTGGATTTCAAAAAAGGAAAAACATATTACGGGCTTCCCTATTCCGAACAACGCGCAAGTCTTGACCAATTCGCTAACTTCGTTGAAAAGGGCGGAACATTTACTTCCCCCACATACTATTACGAAGAACTTATCGGAAATCATTGCTCTTCATCTATGGGACTTGCATATCAGCAGCTTATAGATTTTCCGTATGCAGGCAGTCTTAAACCTGTAGGAACAAGAAGAGGTGTCATTAAACTTATCGACGGTTTAAAACAGCCTGAAGGAGATACAACCAAAAGCTGGTACTCCGAAGACGTTATAACCCTCAACGGAAAAGAGAAGATTTTTGAAGCTTACGCCAATATGGGCAGAGGCGATATTCTTGGTAAGTTTATCAAAACTTCAGGCCACTCACGTATGGTAAGCAAAGTTGAGGTACAAAAGAGTGCTTCGGGAAAAATCCTCCCCTCTCGTTCGCTCGTTTACACTATCGAACAAACTAACGCCTTTGATAAAATCAACAAAAATAAAAATACAACTTGGTGGGTTGACCACTCTTATACCTTCCAAGAGTTGCTTGACACACAGTTCATTCCTTTAACTCTTGAAATATTCCACAACGGCAACGAGTTGGAAGATGCTTATATAGCATTTGACACAGAGATTACCCCTGAAAGCATTTTAAAATCTATTAACGGTACGGTTTCTTCAAACTTCCCCCTCTCCTACGTAAGAGCAACAGTTACCGATTCCGAAGGTAAAGTCGTCGGCGAAATTTACCGCCGCAAATTTGACGGAACTTATAAAGTAAACTTAAGACAGCACTTTGCGCTTCTTAACATAAAAAATCTCGAATCAGGGACCTATAAATTCTCCCTTAAAGCAGGTATTGCTCGCGGCGGATTTGAAATAGCAAATTTCAACTTTACAATTGATTAAAGGTGGAAGGTTTATGGACAATTCGTTTACTTTTTACCACACTTTCAAAGCGCCCGAAGGAGATTATCGTCAAATTGTAACAGACTATATGTTAAAAATGGCAAACACCTCGTGGGTTGCAGGAGAAGATTTTTCAATCACTTGGAAAAAACAAGGGGACTTTAAAGTTAACCTAAATTTTAAAAAAGGCGAAACCTATTATGGTATCCCCTATTCACAAGCAAGAGCTTCTCTTGAACAGTTTTATATGTTCGCAAAAGAAGGCGAAGAATTTACTTCTCCTAATTACTATTACGAAGAAATGGTCGGAAACCACTGTTCTTCTTCTATCGGACTCGCTTATCAGCAGCTTATTGATTTTCCATTTGAAGGCAGATTAATGCCCGGAACTGCAAGAGCAGGTATACTTTCATTTGTAAATAATCTAAAAAAGCCCGAAACAGACGCTTATTTCACACAAGATATTTTTGACCTCAACGGACAGGAAAAAGTTTTTGAAGCATACGCATCTGTACAATCGGGAGATATAATTAACAAAATCAAACCAGGTACGGGACACGCTCGTATGGCTCGCAGCGTTAAAGTTGTAAGAGGTTCTGACGGCAAAATAAATCCGGAAGAAAGTATTGTATACTGCATAGAGCAAACAAATGAATTTGACAAAACGAGAACAGACAGAATAACAACCTGGTGGATAGATAGGGCTTATACATTCCAAAAACTTTGGAATACAAAATTTATGCCTGTAACACTCGATATACTCCACACAAATACACCATTAAAAGATGCTTATATCGCTTTTGACGGCTCCAACAATGCCGAAACCATAAGACATACCGTATCCGGTACTGTTTCTTCGAATTTTCCCCTTGCCTACGTAAGAGCACAAATAACGGACTCTCACGGTAACACTGTCAGCGAGATATATAAGTATAAATTCGCGAAGCAATACGCAATACACCTATCTGACTACTACTCCGAGTTAAATATTCAAAATCTTCTCACCGGAAAATATACCTACACATTAAGAGCCGGAATCGGCAGAGGCGGTTGTGAAATAGAAAAATTTGATTTTACCATCACCTGATTACCTACTGTAAAAAAAATATTAATATATTCATCTAAAGAAAGGAAAAACAATGAAAAAATTTTTACTTATTCTAATGGCATCGTTACTCACTTGTTCGCTTTTCGCGTGCGGATCCTCGAACAAAAAACCTGATGAAACCATCGATCCTTTAAGCGGAAGCATCAAAACCGAAGCTCCAAAAACGGAAACCAAAGAACCGGCAGCTACTGCCGCTCCCAAAAAAGATCCCCCAAAAGCAGAAGACTATGATTACTTCCATGTTTTCAAAGCTGCCGAAGGTACACCGCGTGAAATAGTTTACAACTATATGTACGCTATGTCCCAAATTAAATGGGTAGCAACAGAAAGCTGGGTTACTACATGGAAGGAGGAGGGCGACTTTGGTGTTAACCTTCCCTACGAAAAAGGTAAGACCTACTATGGTGTTCCCTATGCAAGAACAAACGCAACTCTTGACGAATTTGAACAGTTCCTTACAAACAAAGGTACATTTACCCCCAACAGCCCCTACTATGAAGAAATAGTCGGAAACCACTGCTCTTCTTCAATGGTAATGGCGTATCAGCAAGTAATTCCTATGCCTTACGCGGGAGCTCTCAAACCCCTCGTATCACGTCTCCAATTCCTTAAGTTCCCTGACGGCATTGAAATCCCCCCCTCAAGAGGCACTAATCCTGATGACTGGATTTCTGCTACTGTTTTTGCTCACAACGGACAGGATGCAATTTTCAACGGTTACACCCAACTTGACAAAGGCGATATTCTTTATAAGAGCATCGACGGTTCAGGTCACACCCGTATGGTAAGCAAGGTTGAAGTAAGCAAATCGGTAGCAGGAAAGATTCTTCCCGCAAGAAGCTTCGTTTACTGTCTTGAACAAACAAATGCTTGGGCTGATAACAAAAAAGATTCCACTTGGTTTATCGACAGAAAGTACTCATTCTCCCAGCTTTATGATACTCTGTTTATGCCTGTAACCCTTAATATTTATCATGAAGAAAACCCCGTTGTTGAAGATGCATATCTTATGATGAAGGGCAAAAATACTCCTGAATCACTTAAAAAAATGCTTAACGGTACAATCGAATCCAACTTCCCCCTCGCTTACGCACGTCTTACAGTTACGGATACAAACGGAAAAATCGTAGCCGAACATCTTGAGTATTATTTAACAAACTCATTCAAACTCAACCTCAGAAACTTCTCCTATAAATTAGGAATCGAAAAACTCCCCGCAGGTGATTATACATTTAAAATTCGTGCAGGTATCGCTCGTGGCGGTGTTGATCTTGAAACCGTTAAATTTACAATAGACTAATTTACTAGTTCCAAATATTATAACCGAAAGGATACTTATTTAATGAAAAGATTATTTTTATTACTTTTCGCATTGGTTCTTGTTGTAACAATAACATCTTGCGGAAAAAAGAACAATGGTGATTCTCCAGAAACAACCATTAACCCTTTAGGTAACTCAGTAAAAACAGAAGCGCCAAAATCCGAAACTCAAGCTTCCCCCACCGAAACTTTGGTTGACCCGGCAAAGTATGAACCCGACCTTTCCAAGTATGATTCATATAAAAAATTCGAAGCGCCCAAGGGTAACCCTCGTGATATAGTTTACGACTATATGTACGCTATGTCTCAAGTAAAATGGGTGGCTTCAAAAAGCTGGAACTCCCACTGGAAAAACCCCGGAGACTATAAAGTAGACCTTTCTTATATAGAAGGTAAAACATATTACGGTGTTCCCTACACCGATACAAAGTGCGGTATTTCGGTTTTTGAAAACTACGTAATCGACGGCAAGCTTTATCCAAACAGTGAATTTCACGAAGAGCTTGTAGGTAACCACTGCTCCTCTTCTATGGGTCTTGCATATCAGCAGATTCTTGACTTCCCCTATTACGGCGGACTCAGAGAAAATGATTCACGTAAAGGAATTATCAAACTGGCTGCCCCCCTTGAAACACCTCCCGGAAGAACACCGAATAATCCTTGGGACTTTATATCCGCAACCGTTACGGCACACAACGGTACTGAAAAGCTTTACCAAGCATATGCATCACTTGACAAGGGTGATATTCTCTACAAGATGATCGACGGTTCAGGTCATACCCGTATGGTTAGTAAGGTTGAAGTAAACAAATCTGTTGCAGGTAAAATACTTCCTTCCAGAAGCTATATTTACTGTCTCGAACAGACAAACGCTTGGGCTGACAGCAAGAAAGAATCCACCTGGTTTATTGACAGAAAATACACTTTTGAAGAGCTCAACAGCACAAACTTTACTCCCTACACACTTTGCATTTTCCATGAAGAAAATCCCAAAATCTACGATGCATACATTATGATGACCGGCAAAAACACAGAAAACACTATCAAAAAGATGCTTGTCGGTACTATCGAGTCTACATTCCCGCTTAATGCTGTAAGAGCAACAATTACCGACGCAAACGGAAATGTTGTAAGTGAAGCTATGAAATACAACTTCTCCAACACATATAAAATAAACATCCGCGATATGACATATCAACTCGGTGCAGAAAAGCTTCCCGCAGGTTCTTATACCTTTAAGCTTCAGGCCGCTATAGCAAGAGGCTCTTGGGATATCGAAACTATTCCCTTCACAGTAGGTTAAAAGTTAATATTTTCTTATACACAACAGCCATAAAAGGCTGTTGTGTATAAAGAATATTTTGTTTTCTATAAATCTAAAAATTTGATCTTTTAGGCTTATAAAAGGCAAAATAAATCTATTTTCACTCTATCCCGAACATTTCTTGCCTATTTCTTATTAAGGAAAGGAAACTTCTATGAAAAAACTACTTTTGCTTACAACAATATTACTCGCGGTTTTGATTTGCATTACTTCTTGTAATACTAAACCGCCTGAAATTACAGATCCAACACAAACAGAACCTATCGAAACTAATAAACAAAGTTCTATAAAAACAGAAGCTCCGGTCACTTCTTCTGAACCCGAAACTACTGCAAATCCAGATGAAGAAAATAATTGGCCCGAAGATACAAGTAAGTTTTCATTTTTCCAAAAGTTTGACGCTCCGACGGGGAACCCTCGTGAAATCGTTATGGATTATATGATGAAAATGGCAGAAATCAAATGGAAGCCCGCTGAAGATTTTACTATAGGTTGGGAAGGGCCCGCATCTTTTGACCCTAATATGTCGCTTATGTTCTTTGACAACAAGACATATCGCGGTACCACCTACGGTAACACGCATTGCAGCTTGGAGTTATTCACTCATTTTCTCGACGAAAACAACATTTTGAAAATGGATAACTATTCATACGAAAAGATTGTCGGTAATAACTGTTCTACCACAATGACTCTTGCATATCAGCAGATTATCGACCTCCCTATCTCTGTTTTAAAACCAATCTCTTCAAGAATCGGTCTTTTGAAACTTGCCGGAGATTTAAAAATTCCCGAAGGTCTCGGTGATAACTGGTATTCAAACGAAGTATTCTCAACTAACGGAAGAGATGCTGTATATGAAGCATACACAACACTCGATTCCGGCGATATTCTCTATAAGAGTATTCAAGGCACAGGTCATACACGTATGGTAAGAAAGGTTGAAGTTACAAAATCAGCCGCAGGTACCATTATGCCGACCAGAAGCTTTGTTTACTGTGTAGAATCAACAAATGCTTGGGAAGACAGTACTCAAACTTCTCTTTGGTTTATCGATAGAAAATATTCGTTCGCCGATCTTTTTGATACTTCCTTTATGCCTGTTACCCTCGAAATATTCCACAAAGATAATCCGACTTATAAAGATGCATACATCGCATACACAGGAACCCCCACCGCAGATAACGTTCTTAAGGGAATGCTTCCCGGTACGATTTCATCTAACTTCCCGTTGAACTATGTTATGTTAACAATAAAAGATTCGACCGGAAATATTGCTCTTCGCGATATAAATGCCGGAATGACAACTAGTTATACGTTTGATTTAAGAAAGGCATACTTAAAAACAAGCAATCTTCCAAATGGAGATTATACCCTCACCATCAGAGCAGGTATCGCCCGTGGAGGCGCTGACGTTTGCACCGTTAATTTTACAGTCAACAAATAACTAAATACACATAGGAGATTAACTATGAAACAATTAAAATTTTTGCTCACCATCGCATTGACATTTATCTTTGCGCTTTCACTAATTGCTTGTTCTTCAGAAAAATCCGGCGATAACCCCAAAAACCCCCAGAACGAAACAACAGCTACCACCAACGAAGAAACAAAAACAGAAACACAAGAACAGCCTTCCGCTGATACCCTCACCTCCGTTTTCGAAAACAGAACAAAACCCGAAGGCGCAACATTCGAACAGCTTTTCCCCGCTCCCACCGTTGACAAAAGACAGGCTACATACGATTATATGATGAAAATGGCAAAAATCGAATGGACTCCTGCTGTTGACTTCGTAACAACACATCGCCCCGACGTAGAGCGCGATTATAGCGTAAACCTTGAATATAAAGCAGGCAAGAAGTATTACGGTGTAGCTTACGCCGAAACTAAATCAGGTTTCGATTTATTTGCAGACCACATTAAAGAGGGCGTATTCAGCTGTGACTCATATTACTATCAGGATATTATAGGTAACCACTGCTCTTCATGTATGTTCCTTGCTTATCAGCAAATCATTCCGGTAGGTTATGGTACACTTCGTCCCTCCACAGCAAGACAAGGTATATTTAAACTTGCAGGTAACCTCCAGAATCCCGGTGACGGAACTTGGTATTCAAAGGACTGTTTTGCTCTTAACGGACAAGAAGCAGTTTACGAAGCTTACACTACACTTGACAAGGGCGATATTCTCTTTAAATGTATCCCCGGTTCAGGTCATACACGTTTTGTTTCAAAAGTAGAAGTTTCCAAGACTATGTCCGGAAAACTCAACCCCTCAAGAAGTTACGTATACGTTATCGAAAATACAAACGCATGGTACGACAACAAACAAAACACAACTTGGTTCGTTGACAAGAAATATACTTTTGATAAACTTTGGTCTACTGAATTTATGCCCATAACTCTTGATACATATTTCAATGATGATGACAAAGTTTGGGATGCATACATTTGGTTTACAGGAAAGAATACACCCGAACAAATCACCTCTAAAATTGCAGGAAAAGTATCTTCAAACTTCCCGTTAAACTATATGTCTATTATAATTGAAGATCAAAGTGGTAACGTTGTTAAAAAACTTATAAAGAACAACCTTTCAGAAGTATTTGAAATTGACGTATTCAGAGAATCATTCGGTCTTAAACTTAATGAACTCCCTTCAGGTACATATAAGTACACACTTAAAGCAGGTATCGCAAGAGGCGCTTGTGATATTGAAAGTTTTGAATTCACTGTTAAATAAGTTTAATTCCACCATTTTATAACATTTATGATTTACAAGAGGAGAAAAGAAAATGAGTGATTTTACATACCGCGATGACCTAAAAGTAGCAAAATTTCCCGCCCCCGTCGGAAGTAAAAGAAAGATAGTATTCGATTACTATATGAAAATGGCAACTATTCCGTGGGTAGCCCCCCACGACTTCTGCAACACCTGGGCTCCCGGAACCGAAAAAGATTACGGAGTAAAGCTCGACTATAAGGGTGGTAAGACCTACTATGGTGTTGTTTATGCAAACACAAAAGCAAACTACGATGAATTTGTAGAACACCTCGACGAAAATGGAGTTTTGCATTGTGATTCATATTACTATACAGAAATCGTAGGTAATCACTGCTCCTCTTCTATGTTCCTTGCATATCAGCAGATAATTCCTATGGGTTGGGGCACACTCCGCCCATCCGAAGCACGAAAAGGACTTACTTGTCTTCCCGCAAATCTCAAAAATCCAGGTCCTTGGACTTGGGTTTCAAAAGACCTCTTTGACTTAAACGGCGAAGAAGCTATATATGAGGCTTATACTACACTTGAATACGGTGATATACTTTTCTTCGCTAAACACGGTTCCGGACACGTAAGAATGGTTAGCGGCGTTGACGTTGTAAGAGATGAAAACGGAAAGATTGATCCCGAAAAGAGCTGTGTTATCACAGTTGAAAACTGCAGCGCTTGGTATACTCCTGATCAAAACTCCACCTGGCATATTGACAAGAGATACACCTTTGCAAGACTTTTCAAAACCCTCTTTATGCCTATAACGCTTGATACATTCCATGACAATACACCTATTACCGACGCTTATATGTTCTATGATGGCAAGAATACAGCCGAATCAATAAAGAATGGTTTAAGCGGTAAAATTTCATCGAACTACCCTATGAACTATGTTCGTATAACAGTAAAAGATGAAAACGGCAATTTGGTTAAGAAAGTTCATATCCGTAATATGTCTGAAAGATTCGAAGTTAACCTTGACGAAGAAGCTGCTGAATTTAATATCTCCGATCTTCCAAAAGGCAACTACGAATTTAAGCTTCGCGCAAGTATTGCAAGAGGCGTTTGTGAATTCGAAAGCTTTAATTTTACTGTATAATTAATAGTTAGTATATTGATAAGGGGAACTATGGTTATGTGCGAAATGATCGTTCATGACGATTTAAAAGTCGTTGAATACAAAGCACCTGAAGGCAATAAGCGAGATATTGTATTCGACTACTATATGAAAATGGCAACGGTAGAATGGACTCCGAAAGAAGACTTCCTTCTGACACATTCTCCCGAAGTTCCCAGAGAATATACTCTTGAGCTGCAACATAAAGCAGGAAAAAAATATTTCGGCATTCCCTACGGAAACACAAGAGCAAACTTAGATGAATTTTTAGAACACGTTCAAAACAATGTATTCTCTTGCGATTCTTACTATTACACAGATATTGTAGGAAATCACTGTTCATCTTCTATGTTTTTTGCATATCAGCAGATTATCCCTGTAGGCTACGGAACATTCAGACCCTCGGAAGAAAGAAAAGGCTTGTTTTCCCTTACCGGCAATCTGAAAAATCCCGGTGAGGGTAAATGGTATTCAGCAACAGTTTTTGAACTAAACGGCGAAGATGCAGTTTACGAAGCCTTTGCCGATCTCGAAAAGAGCGATATTTTGTTCAAGTGTATTCCGGGTGCCGGACACGTAAGAATGGTAAGCAAGGTTGAAATCGTAAGAGACGAAACCGGAAAGATCGATCCTGAAAAAAGCTATGTATACGTTGTTGAACATACAAATCTTTGGTACAACGAGGATGAAACATCATCTTGGTGGATAGACAAAAAGCGTAAATTCACCACACTTTTCAAAACAGGGTTTATGCCTATAACCGTCGATGCATTCCACGATAACACTCCCATTACCGACGCTTATCTTTTCTATGACGGAAAAAATAACGCAGATACATTAAAAGATGGTATTAAGGGTACAATCAAGTCAAACTACCCATTGAACTACCTTCTTCTCACCATCAAAGACAAAGATAAAAAGACTGTAAAAAAGGTGCACATTCGAAACGTGCGTGAAATTTTTGAATTTGACCTCGAAAAAGAATGTTTGGAACTTAATTTGTCTGACCTAAAAAAAGGAACTTATGAATTCAAGCTCCGCGCAAGTATCGCAAGAGGCGGATACGATTTCGAAAAATTTACATTTACTATTTAAAACAATATGATTTTTTAACAAAAGGAGAATATCCCCATGGCTGATATGATTTTTATGGATAATTGTAAGGTTGCAAAATTTCCTGCTCCCGAAGGCGACAATTACCGCAAAATAATCAAAGATTACATGATGAAAATGGCAAATATTGAATGGACCCCCACAGAAACATTCAGTATCAAATGGAAGGGCGAACCCCGTTTTAAAATTGATCTTACATACGAAAAAGGTAAAACCTATCACGGCATGACATACTGTGATACAAAAGGCAATCTTGATATGTTTGAACAGTTGCTTGAAAAGGGCGAATTCACGCCTAACTCCGAATTTTATGATGAATGCTTCGGCAACCATTGTTCAGCTTCTATGGATATGGCATATCAGCAGTGTTTTGATTTTCCCTACACCGGAACGGTAAAACCCAATCCTCAAAGAGGTATGATGCTTAAACTCTGCGGTAATCTCAAACAGCCTACCGTTTACGGCGCGGCTTACGATGCCTTTGACGTTTGGAACCTTAATTCAAAAATAGACGTTATGGAAGCGTATGCTACTATGGATACAGGCGATATTCTTTATTACAGCAACAAACGCAAATCAGGACACGCTCGTATGGTTAGTCTGCCTGCAGAAGTAGTACGTTTTGAAAATGGACAAATTAACCCCGATAATAGTTACATCTATACAGTTGAACAAACAAACGCTTGGGACACAACAGATGCCGCTAAAGGCAAAAACACAACCTGGTGGATTGACCACAAGTATTCATTTGCCACACTTTATGAAAAACATTTTAAACCCGTTACGTTCACCGCTTTCACATCAGGTGAAAAACTCAAGGATGCATACGTTATATATTCCGGCGTAAACAATGCAGAAACTATTAAAAACGGTGTTTCGGGAACTGTCACAACAACATTCCCTCTTACATATATTCGAATTACCGTACAAGACACAACCGGAAAATTGGTAAGGACTGCAATAAAATACAACCTTGCAAAAAGCTATTTTGAAGATATTTCCGAAATGAACGAAGAGCTTAACCTATCTACCCTTGGAAAAGGCACTTATAAATTTAACTTACGCGCAGGTATTGCAAGAGGCGGCGCTGATTTTGAAAACTTTGACTTTGAAATTAAATAACCATATAACCCCAACAAAAAGGAGATAAAAAATCATGGCAGACATTACGATGCAAAACAACTGCAAAGTAGCAACCATAAAAGCCCCCGAAGGTGATTACAGACAAATAGTACTTGATTATATGATGAAAATGTCACAGATACAGTGGACTCCCGACGTTGATATGAACGTTTGTATGAAAAAGGCCTATGACTTTAATGCAAGTTTGCAGTACAAGCAGGGTGTTACATATTACGGTATGCCCTACTCTGATACAAAATGCGGTCTTGACGCCTTTGAACAGTTTGTTAAAGACGGTGTATTCTCATTTGAATCACATTATTTCGATGATATTATAGGAAACCATTGCTCTTCTTCTATGGCTCGTGCTTTCCAACAGCTTATTTCAAACGGCGGAGTAGGCGGCACAAAACCCCAGGAGTGGTACGCAGGTATTTTCAAATTCCCCAACGATATTAAAATTCCTTATGAACAATACGGGGACAGATATGATTCATACGATATTTGGGACTACAACCCCAAGACAAAAATATTTGAATCTTACGCTATGACAAAGCCCGGTGACGTAATTTACTTCTGTAAAAAGACCGGTTCCGGACACGTAAGAATGGTAAGCCAAGAGCCTATTGTCGTTTATGATGAATACGGTATGATTGACGGTGAAAAATCAGAAGTAATCGTTATTGAACAGACGAACTGCTTTGATAAGACAGTTGATATTCCTACAACCTGGTACGTTAACCGCCACTACACCTTTAATATGCTTTATGAAAAGCACTTTATGGCAATCACTCTTGAAATCTATTCAAACGGCGAAAAGGCTAAAGATGCTTATATTATCTACGACGGTGTAAACACTCCCGAAACAATCAAAAACGGTTTCACGGGTACTATTACGTCAACCTTCCCCCTTGATTATGCTTATGCAACAGTTAAAGATAAAGACGGCAAAGTTGTAAGAAAAGCTCTTCAGTATAATTTCACAAACAAATACAACCTTGTTATTGATGATATGAATAAGGATCTCCAACTTGATACACTTGAAAAAGGCACTTACACATTCAATTACCGCGTAGCAATTGCAAGGGGCGGCGTTGATTTCGAGCATTTTGAATTTACTGTATAAAATTTTACTTTTATAAACTATAATTTTTTTACGAAAGGATTCCCCCATGAAAAGATTTCTAACAACACTATTACTCTCAATTTTAGCTATTGTTGTACTCGTATCATGTCAGTCTAATGATACATCTAAACCGGATAATACAACAAATGAAACAAGCACCAATGAAACTACAAAAAACGAAGAAAACAAAACTCCTGAATCTCCCTTCAAAATTCCTGAACAGTCAATGAGGGATTGGGTAGTCGATTATATGTACAAAATGGCAAACGTTAAATGGACTCCCACGCGTGATATGGACCTTACTCTTGACTCAAAAGGAAACACCGTTGGAAAAACACTTACCTATAAAAAAGGTGAAGTGTACTACGGTCTTCCCTACATCAACCTTTCAACAGATACAGACTACGAGGACTTTATCTCAAATCCTGCATTAACTTGGGATGAAGCTAAGGGATTGTACATATACGACTGTCCTGCAGACAGATCAAAGAACGAAGCACTCGGAAACGACTGCTCTTCTTCCATTCTTCTTGCTTACAGACGTTTTGATACCGAAATTACAGCTTACGACACTGGTCACTGCTTCCCTCTCGGTGAAAAAACAGGTATCTACGCATTAGGCGGTATGGTTGTGGGTGCCAACGATAAAAATACAGAAGTAATAACCAACAATACTCCCGAACAGGACCATTATGAAGCTTTAGCCCTTCTCCAAAAAGGTGATACTGTTATTTGGCGTACAGATGCAGGACATACACGTATGGTTCTCGAGGTTAATGTTACAAGAAACGCTATGGGAAAAATCCATGCTTCAAAGAGTTATATAAAGACTATCGAACAAACAAACGCTATGGATAGTCAAAGAACAGACGGTGTGAAAACCAACTGGTTCGTTGAACATACTTATACATTTACGCAACTTCGTGAAAAATTCTATATTCCGGTAACTTGTAAAGCCCTCTCTGAAGAAAGAGTTGAACCCAAAATTGAAGTAACAGGTGCAAACACGAAGAAAACAATTGCTACAGCTAAATCACTTCTTGGAGATATAACTTCAAACTATCCGATTATTTCAGCAGAAATTAACATTAAAGACTCTGAAGGAAACGTAAAATACACCGAACGTATCAAACCCCATATTTCTGACATTTCACCTAAAATGTCGCTTAAAAAGTTCAAATATAATTTTGACGTTTCAACACTCTCTGCAGGTGAATATACTTACTCCGTAGTTGTTGAAACCGTATGCGGAACCGGTACTGTTTACTCTGTTGATTTTACTAAAAATTAAAAATACAACAACTTAAAAAGCAAGACACTGTTTCAGTGTCTTGCTTTTTTTAATTCTCCTCAACCTAAAAACTCTGTCACCATTTATACTCTCTGATTTAAAAAGCCGGAAATGTTCTTTTTATAAAATTATTACATTCTTTTTTATATAATCCATTGAAAAAATATAATAAGTATGGTATAATATTTTACAATCAACAAATATTTATTATCCTCTTATTCAGGAAACGAAAGGAACCCTAATTTTATGAAAAAATTTATTGCACTTCTTTTGCTTGTATGTATGGCGCTGACAGCGCTTACCGCTTGCGGAGGAAACAAAACACCAAACGCTGATACCCCCAACAAAGATTCAGAAGAATCCAAAAATTCTGCAAACGATACCCCTTCTTCAAGCAATAAAGAGTTTGAGCCGGAAACTATTCCTGCTTCCAATATTGATCCCAGAAAGCTTGTAATTGATTATATGTACAAAATGGCAAGTGTTGAATGGACTCCACAAAAAGATATTGATTTCACTTATGGAGAAAACCATATTACAGATCACCTCATTTATAACAAGGGTGTTAAATACACCGGTATTATGTATGTTACCGGAAACCGTTGTATGTCAGACTATGACGATTTTGTAAAACAGCTCAACGAAAAGGGCGAATACATCGGTCCTGTTGAAAGAAAGAGCGCCTGGGGAAACCACTGCTCTTCAGCTATCAGAGCAGCTTATGATCAGGTTGAAACCGGTCTTACCTTTGCTTCTACGCCTAATATGGTTCCGTCAATAAAAAAAGGCACTATCCCCGTAGGTAATTATGAGGTAAAGAGCTCCTTTACCACTACCGATGAAATTATAGAAATCAATAACGTTTTAACTATGTCTGAGGCATACGCTCAGCTCCAGCCCGGTGACTGTATCCTCACATGTTGGGGCCCCACCGGTCATGCGAGAATGATCCTCGAAGTTAAAATCGAAAAATCGGCTGCAGGTAAAATCAACACATCAAGAAGCGGTGTTGTTTGTATCGAGCAAACAAGTTCATTTGATGCATCAAGAAAAGACGGAGTAAAAACCAACTGGTATGTCGAACACTTCTACTCTTTCAATGACCTTTATGAAGCAAAATACGTTCCTCTTACAATTAAAACTCTTCAAGGAATCGAGAAAAAAGATACTACGTTTACTACAAAATCCCTTAACACTGCAGATAATATGACTTCCGGCAGACTTAAAGGTATAGTACGTTCTTCTTTCCTTAAAATCAACAGCGTCACGGTAGAAGTACTTGACAAGAGCGGTAATGCAGTTGTTTCAGAAGTTATTAAAAACACCAACACCGATCCCCTCGCATTCCAGTTTAACAACCAAAAGGCTCCAGAAGCTATGTCAACACTTGCTGTAGGTGATTATACATACGTAGTAACCGCAAACACTACTTACGGTTCTGCTAAAGTTGCTATGGTAGAATTCAGCGTAAAATAATTATACAAAAAGAGGTACAAAAAAATGACAGATAAGAAAGACATCAAAGCATTAAGAAAAGAAGCCGTTGCTTATATGCACGAAATGTCCGAAATTAAATGGACACCCTCAGAAGATATTGACCTTACGTCTATAATCAAAACACTTTATTACAAAAAAGGTGAAACATATTACGGTGTAATTTACAACACCAACAAAGGTGTTGACGGCGAAACCTTCTCCACACAACTTGAAGACGGCGTTTACAAAGGTCCTATCACAAGAGAAAAAGCTTTTGGTAACCACTGTACATCTGCAATCCTTATCACTTGGAGAAGACTTGGTGACAAAACTACTGCGGGTTGGACTGCAAATATGATGCCTCAGTGCAATACCGGTATTCTTCCTATCGGTGATTATATAATCGAAGATGATGATAAGACAACTATAGCTATGGTTGAGCGTACAGAGCCAGAAGACTTGTTCGAAGCCTATGCTCTTATGGAAGCGGGCGACGCTATTCTTTACTGCTTCGGCCCCACAGGTCATGCAAGAATGATTTGCGAAAATCACGTTATTCGTGATGCAGATGGTTCTATTAACCCTGAAGAGAGCTACATTATTTCAATCGAACAGACAAGTTCTTTTGACAAAACAAGAACTGACAGAAATACAACCTGGTATGTTGATCACAAATATACCTATGAAATGATTCGCAAGGGTAATTTCGTTCCGATTACAGTTCCGCTTTTCCAAGAATAATTTTTCACTTTGACTAATGACACCGCCGACCATTATTTTTAATTCGGCGGTGTTCTTTAGGTAGTATACACGAGGTAATCTTATGAAAAGAGCATTATTAATTATAGCACTTATAGTTTGCTGTTTGTGCTTTGCTTCTTGCGCTAATTCTCCCTTTGGCAGTTCAAAACGCCCCGGCGAAAATATTACGGGGGATCCCGCTTTTGACAACGTAACTCCGGATCCCGAACTTGAATACCCCGATGACCCAAGAAAATTCGTGGTTAAATACATACGCGATATGGCTATAACCCCTTGGACACCCAAAGAAACGTTCCAGATGTTCGGCAAATATCAATCTTGGAGTTATAATTTAATTTACGAAAAAGATGTTAGGTATTTCGGCCCTCCCTTCCTCACTGATTCTCGCGGTACAATGCAAGAATTCCAGTATAATATTGAAGACGGTGTGTACGTTGGCGACATAACAGGCTCAAGCTGTATAGGTTCTGCTTGTTATGATGCAGTATACGTTACATTGATTCAAGTGTGTCCTTCTATATCTTTTGAAAGCACCGAAGATATGCTCCCCGGAAATGAAACAGGTCTTCTTCCCGTTGGAGATTGGGATATAGATATAAGCAGACACGATACAAAAAACATTATGAAAGAATATACAATAACTGAAATGTCTGAATTCTACGCACAACTAAAACCCGGAGATGTAGTTCTCAAACACATAGTTTCGCAAGATGCAGGTCATACAAGAATTGTAAGCGGTGGTCCCGTTATTTATTATAACAGCGATGGCACTCTTAACTTTAAAAAAAGTTATATTACTACTATTGAACAAACAAACGCTTGGGATAAAACTGTTTCTCATCATACAACATGGTTTGTAGATCATGCGTATACATTTGAAAATCTCTATAAAAACAATTTTGTCCCCCTCACCCCTGAAGACTATACTAAAGACGTCAGCCGCGCCGCAATAACTGCAACCGACGTAATAAAAAAAGATGAAATTGTAAATGCAAAAAAATTAAAAGGCGAACTTAAATCCAATCACTATATGACGCAAATCAAAGTGTCTATTACAAGTGAAGATGACAAAATTATTTACGAAAGATCAATTTTCCCAAATACAAAATTCTATAATCTTTATGATTTCAGTTTCCGCCCCGAACTCTACAACTACGAAAGTGGAACTTACAATTTCAAAATTGAAGCATCTGTGTCATTCGGAACAAAAATTATTGCAGACTACGACTTCGTTTTAGAGTAATAATGATTATCAAGCAGTGTATGGATATTCCACATACTGCTTGTTTATTTTATAAAAAAAGGCGTGTATATGAAGTCCATATACACGCTTTTTTTAAAGATTTAAGAATTTTGCAAACGCATCTATAGATGCCTGCGCTTTTTCTGCTGTATCAGATTCTGCAAATATACGAAGTAAAGGCTCGGTTCCTGAAAAACGGCAAATAATAAAACCACCGTCTTTGAAATAAACTTTACAACCGTCTTCGTAAGATACTCTTTCAATTTCTCTGCCAAATTCGGGCAATTGATTATCTTCAAATACAATCTTTGTAATAGTTGCCTTATACGAGGGCTCAAATCTAACGTTAGACTCAACCATTTCAAAATTACCGTATTTTTCACGAAGCATATTCATCATTTCAGTAGCAGACATTCCGGTTTTACTAAGCATTTCAACAAACAATGTTGCAGCATAAATCGAATCCTTACCGTTAATATGTCCTCTTACAGTAAGACCACCTGATGATTCACCGCCGAGTATAGCATCTGTTTCATTTATCTTTGCAGAAATATACTTAAAACCAACCGGCACTTCATAACACTCTTCACCAAGATCCTTGGCAATTGCATCAAGCATATGCGTTGTTGCAAGGTTTCTTACAACCGGACCTCTCCAGCCTTTATAAACATGAAGATAATAGTAAAGCATACAAAGAATATCATTAGCATCAACATATTCGCCGTTACTATCGATAATACCAAGTCTGTCTCCGTCTCCGTCAACAGCAATACCAAGATCATAGCCTTCTTTTACAACCATTTCAGTAAGCTTTACAAGTCCTTTTTTTGAAGGAGCAGGCATATGACCTCCAAAGTATGCATCTTTATTTATATTGATTACGTCAAGCGTACAACGGGCAGAATAAAGAATAACCATCAACGGATATGTTCCCGAACCGTGCATGGGATCAAACAGAATTCGAAGACCTCTGTTTCTAACAGCCTCAAGATCCATAACGTTCATTATATCATCAAGGAAATCATTAAAAGGATTCTTTATGTATTCAATTTTTCCGTTTTGAACAGCATCCTTAAACTCTATAGAATTAACGGTGTCAACTAAAGCAATAAGCTCTTCCAATCTATTTGTTATCTCGACGGAAGCATCTCTTCCCTCTTTGATTATAAGCTTTATTCCGTTATATTCACTGGGATTGTGTGAGGCAGTAACTTCAAGACCAAAATCATATCCCTGCTTCTGAACTGTATGCATAACAAGAGGTGTAGGTACACTTCTGTTCATAAATTTTACAGTAAAACCATTTCCCGCGATAACTTCAGCAAGCCATTTACCTGCTTCTGCAGACAAAAATCTTCTGTCGTAACCAATTATGATAGGTGTATTGCAATTATTCTCTTTAGCAAGATTTGCAACACCCTGACCAACCTTTTGAATATTTTCTTTTACAAATTCATCACCGATTACGGCTCTCCAACCGCCTGTACCAAACTTTATCATAACACCAATCCTTTCTATTCTAATATTAACATAGCTTTTTTTTATTGTCAACTTTCTATATTAAACAGGTTAATCTAATACAAATAAAAGTGATTTTATTACAAATTGTGTATATTTTTCATTAACAAATTCAACAGTATAATTTATATTAAATAAAACAAATAATAAGAAAAAAACAACGAAAGGAATTCATACCAATGATACAAAAAAAGACAAAAACACAAAACAACACCAAACATCTGGAAGATGCAATCTACAAAACCCCACCGGCATCACCTACTGACTGGACGGGTTACAGTCCTTACGTTTCAGATTCAACCGAAAAAGCTGAAAACCTTTCTGAAATGATGAATGTTCCAACCTCTCCCCCGTCAAAGCAAAAATAAAAAGTTTATTCAGCTGTACTTTATTGACATATAAAACTAAAAATGGTATCATATAGAATATATAATTACACTTTCAAGGAATAAAGAATATGCTTGAATTTATTAAAACACGGTTAAATAACATAACCTATAAAAACATTATTTCAAAAATAATACTTTCATTAATTACTGTATCATTTTTTACAACAGCATTTTCAGAATATAAATTTGATTCAGCTGACTATTTCAACAGCATTTCATTCGGCGGATATTTTTTCTCCGCCTTATTGCTTTTCGGCTTACTTATTTTATTACTTCCCGAAAAATTTAACGGATTTGCAATAGTTTTTGTGTCAACCTCACTTTTTTATATAACCAATAGTCAGGCAAAAAATATTTATTTTGCACTTGTTTCTTCTTTGGTTATCGGTGGATTGGTATTCTACTTTGCAAATCACCTGAATTTTCCCACGCTCAATAAAAAAATTGTAATTACTCTATGCGTTATCCTTGGCGCTTTGTTTGCTCTTTTTGTCGGCGGTATTACGATAATTAAGTTTTTAAACCACAGAACGCCAAACTATGATTTCGGTATTTTCTCCCAGATATATCACTATCTTTCCAAAACTCTTATTCCTTATGCAACCTGCGAAAGAGATATGCTTTTGTCTCATTTTGCCGTTCATTTTTCGCCTATACTCTACCTCGGACTTCCTTTTTATTGGATATTCCCTAACCCTTCAACCATACTCGCACTCCAAGCTTTTGTGGTTGCTCTCGGCATACTGCCTATTTATAAATTAGCAAAACATTTCAGTTTGTCGAACAATAAAATACTTGCAGTAATTACAATATACGTTCTTCACCCTACTGTAATTGCAAATAATTTTTACTATTTCCATGAAAACTGTTTTTTAACAGTTCTACTTTTATTTACATTCTATTTTGCCGAAAAAAATAAATCAATTCCTACTTATACATTTGCTTTGCTTACTATGATGGTTAAAGAAGATGCGCCCGTCTATGTTCTCTTCTTTGGGCTCTACTTGCTTTTCTCAAACAAGAGCAAACTAAAAGGCAGTATACTCTGCTCTCTTTCAGGCGTATATTTTTTCGTTGTATCAAAGCTTATGTCAGTCTTTGGACAAGGTATTATGACCTACCGATATGAAAACTTTATATTCGAAAAAGATGGTTCCATTTACAGTGTCGTAATCAATATTATAAAAAATCCCGCTTACCTGTTCGACCAACTTCTAAAACCCGAAAAGCTTGAATTCCTTATACTTATGCTTGTCCCTATGGCACTTCTTCCATTTGCTGTAAAGAAACCCTCCAGGCTTATACTTCTATTGCCTATGATTCTGATAAATCTTATGACTGAATACCAGTATCAGTATGACATAGGATTTCAATATACTTACGCTTCAGTCGCATTTCTTTTCTACGTAACAATAATAAACTTGAGTGAACTTGATTCCAAATATGCAAAACGACTTTTAATATGCGGTGTATGTTCTTCTTTGATATTCTTCTCTTCCGTAAACCTCTATAGAATAGATGCAATAAAAATTTATAAAAACGAAAAACACCTCGTTGAAACTATCAACGAAGCACTTGACACTATTCCAATGGACAAGAGTATAAAATCCTCAACATTCCTTATTCCTGCTCTATGGAACAGAGATATAGTTTATCAATACGATTATTCCGATAAAGAAACGGATTATGTAGTATTTGATTTGCGTTGGGATACAGAAGATTACGATAATTTCAAAAAACAAAACAGTAATAAATATAAAGAAATTCTGCGAAAAGAAAATGCAATAGCAATCTTTGAGGCAAAATAATAAAAAAAGGCTGTATATAGAGGGGTACCATAAAGGACAGTTTTACAACTACCGATAGAAAAAACAAAAGCCGTAGATTGATTTTCTGCGGTTTTTGTGATATAATAGGGTATATGATTAACACGGTGCATAAAGCTATTTTGCTACGATAAATAAGAATTTGATGGAGGTACCTCTGTATGACAACATTAGAAACACAACGACTTATTTTAAGAGGATGGCGAGAGTCTGATGTTGATGATTTACATGATATCATGAAAAAACCTTCGGTTATTATGGGCGGTTGGAAACCTCATGCCAATATAAATGTTACCCTCGATGTTTTGAACGAGTATATTGAAAATGATGACCGATGGGCAGTTGCTCTAAAAGACAGTAAAAAAGTTATTGGTTGTGTTAGAGTCTGTCCCGACCACAATCGTGGAAAGTTTTATGCCAAATCTATAAACTATGTTTTATCTGAAGATTATTGGGGAAATGGCTATATGACAGAAGCAATCAAACAAATTATTAAATATTTGTTTGATGAATTAAACATAGATTTATTGTCTGCTTTTCATATTCCTGATAATATTAGGTCCAAGAGTGTTCTTGAAAAATGTGGATTTGAATATGAAATTACAATAGAACAAGGATACAAAAGATTCGATGGTGAATTTTTTGATTCAGTTTGTTATTCTATTTTGAAATCTGATTATATAGAAAAGAAATTGCAAGATAAATAGCTGACAAATTCTAATTTATTTTGTAGAAAAACATCGGTGCGCTGATCGTTAAAAGCCTCCCTTGTGTAAAGGGAGGTGGCACGCGAAGCGTGACGGAGGGATTGTAATGCAGAGAAAACATAATAAAGACATAGTTCCAACAGCAAAAATGCTACGAAAGAATATGACCAAAGAAGAAAAGCACCTTTGGTATGATTATCTGCGCACCTATCCCGTTCGCTTTTCTCGTCAAAAGGTTCTCGGAAGGTATATTGCGGATTTTTACTGTGCAGAGGCAAAGCTTGTTATAGAACTTGACGGTTCGGGGCATTATACTGAAGAAGGAAAGCAAAATGATAAAGAAAGAACCACTTTCCTTGAAGAATACGGATTGACGGTTATCAGAATACCGAATACGAAAATACATAAAAACTTTCGGGATGTTTGCGAATATATTGATCAACTCGTAGAACAATCCCTCAGTCAGCTTCGCTGACAGCTCCCTTTACACAAGGGAGCCTTTTTTAGTTCACCTATGCCTTATCAATTTTCCTGACAAGCACTGCTTTTGTAGACACAAAAGCAAAATACGGCATATCCCTTTCGAGAATGCCGTATTTTGAAAAACTGTCCTTTAGGGTACACCCCTATATACACAGCCTTTTTTACTTCCAACAAACTATAACATCATTACTTATTTTTGACGCATCAAAACGGTAGTGTCCCGTAACTTCCGATTTCCACAAAAAATCTTCTTCACGATTCGGTTGGCCCCCGTTATGTATTATGTAAGTTTGCCCCTTTCGGTTACGCTTATCCGATACAATACCAATATGCTTATCATCCCCGAATATCACTATATCTCCCGGTTGCCACTCTGATATTTTGTCTACATCAAGGGTTAACGCTATTGCATACTCCTCAAAAAACACTCGAAGATTTTTTACACGGCGAAAATCAATGTTCTTATCGGGTTTCTCTATATTGGTATAATCCTCTAATCTTTTTTCAACGTCCTTGTCAACCATATCCTTAAGACTATATCCCGCATTTTTAAACGCTCTCCACACAACGTCGGTACATACCCCAATATTGTCGGGCGGATAGCCTCCCGCTTGATATGCACCGTCATATTTCGGGTGATTCTTCGCGTCAATTCTTGCACCAAGCATTATATCGCGGTAATCGTCTATTCCGTTTTCATTACAGTCAACACTGCTTTTTTCTGTCTCTATATCAAAATGTTCTGCCGTATATACCCTTTTCGGTAACAAGTTATAATACCACATAACAACTAATATCATCGCAACAAAAACAGCCGCAAAACCTATAAATATTTTCTTTTTCATACCCCCGCTCCTTTTTTCATATAATTATACAATACTCCATTCACAACAAGATGATTGTACCATACAAAAAAACTTCAATCAATATTTTTAAATAATTCTTAATATTTAAAGCAAAAAAAAAAGATGGCTGAATCGCCATCATTTTTCTTTATAATGCTTTTTCGTAAGTTGAAGGATCGGGAAGAACTACTTTCTTTATGTTCGCACCAACACCGCGAAGCTTTTCTACCAAATTGTCATATCCACGCTCAATATGATAGATATCCTCAATCTCCGTTCTGCCGTTTGCAATAAGTCCTGCAAGTACCACAGCAGCACCTGCTCTTAAGTCAACCGCACGAAGATTTGCCGCAGATAACGGCTGACCGCCTTCAATTATTGCGGTTCTGTCATCAACCTTTATACAAGCCCCCATTCTGCGAAGCTCGTCAACGTATCTAAATCTATTTGAGAAAATGCCTTCATTAAGCAAACTTACACCGTGCGCCTGACACATCAACACACACATCTGCGGTCCCATATCAGTAGGAAATCCCGGGTAAGGCAAAGTCTTAAGGTTAATTCTAGAGAGATTATCTTTGTTACGGTAAACAGTTACGTAATCGTCGCCCTCATCAACAGTAATACCCATTTCTTCCATTTTTGCAGAAATAGATTCAAGATGTTTCGGAATTACGTTCCTTACACAAAGTTTACCGCCTGTTACAGCAGCAGCTATCATATATGTTCCCGCTTCAATCATATCGGGAATAATAGCGTAAGTGCATCCTCTGAGTTTTTCAACTCCCGTAATCTTTATAGTATCAGTACCTGCACCCGATATTCTCGCTCCGCAGGTATTCAAGAAGTTTGCAAGGTCAACTATATGCGGTTCGCGGGCAGCGTTTTCAATTATAGTTACGCCTTTAGCTCTTGATGCCGCAATCATAACGTTCATCGTTCCGCCTACGGTTACTGCATCAAAATATATATTGCTTCCCTTAAGCGGTTGAGATGAAACTGCTTCAATATGTCCGCTTTCAATTATTACTTCAGCCCCAAGTGCTTCAAAACCTTTTATATGCTGGTCAATAGGTCTTACACCGAGGTCGCATCCACCGGGAAGTCCAACCTTACCTCTACCAAAACGTCCAAGTTCTGCACCAACTATATAATAAGAACCTCTCATCTTTCTGACAAGTTCGTACGGAGCGCTTCCCTGAACAACGCCTCTCGTATCTATCTCAACAGTCGTCTTATTAATCAAGCGAACACTTCCACCCATGCTTTGAATAATCTCAAAAGCAAGTTTTACGTCGCTGACATTCGGTATATTTTCAATTACACATTTATCATCAATAACAATACTTGCAAGTATAATGGGAAGGGCTGCATTTTTCATACCGCTTACTTCTATATCACCAAAAAGCGGTTTCCCTCCGTGTATTACTAATTTTTCCATTTTATCTCCGTTCTGTTGCATAAATCTACAGCAACATTATGTACCGTCTTTTATTATGAGCAAACTAGATAATATACTTTCGCATAATGCGCACATTTTAACTACATAATTATACCATAAAGGGCAAAAAAATGAACACACTATTCATAATGTTTACAGTTTGTTTACAATGCCGCTTTGCTCTCACGGCAAAAAAAGAATTTATCAAACTACTGCCATTCTATGCAAAACCAGAGTTTTTAGTTACTATCCATTATTTCTCTTTGTAGTATGCAACAGCCAAATCCACTACAAGACCATAGCTTGCCGATCCGGAAGACTGTCCCTGTGTTTTTAAATACGTGTCGTTTACAACATCACTAACTTCAGAAGCAACAGATTCCCTATACTTTTCAAAAAATTTACTGTAAGCTATCATTTCACCTTTCGCACGGTTGTCAACATTAGAAATAACTTCATAGTACATTTCAGAATTAGCCATATACAAAGCGTTAGTTACATACTCGAACATATTGAGATATCCACTGTACTTTATATATGGATCATTACTTGCCGTACAAATCAAAAATGCCACAAAATTCGCTTCGTTCTCGGGCGCTATTCCTCTCTGATGAGCAAGTTCGTGTGCCGCAGTAAACGGTAAAGTATAATCTGGAAAATTAATATTCAGATTAGATTCACCCGTATAATATGAATATACCCCCGATATATGCGTATAAGTCATAGGTTCACTCAAAACAATATACTTTATTTTGGTACGAATCTTTTGAATAAACGGATATTTTTTGCTTGACTTGACATAAGTGTCATTGAGTTTTCCATTCATCTCGTTAAGTCTGTAAGGCATATATGATTGTCCCTCGTCAGAAAATGATATCTCGTCAAGAAGAGGTGTCATTTCTTCAAGCAAAATTTCAGCCGTTTGCTTTAATTCTTCAGCCGTTACAGCTTTTTCTTCAATCTGTAATTTACTTGCAAGAGAGGTTCCGTGATAACCCATACCGTACCCAAAAACGAATATTGAATACATAAGCGTTAAAACCGAAAAAAGACCTACTATACACCTTGTAGCATCGGTATCTGATTTTTTAAAACACTTGACACTAATATATATCATCATCGCCAAAAGTACAGGCATGCCTATTATTATGGTTTCAGCTAAAGAAAAAGGCAAGAGCATAGTAACATATGCAAGAACGGCTCTGACAAACGCTCCTGCTGTCTGATTGTAAAAATCAGCAAAATTTTCACTCAATAAGCATGTAATATGTATTATTGCCGCAATAATACACATTACAAAAAAAACAAATGAAAATTTCGGGCAATATTTTTTTATCACTTCAAAAAAGTTGAGCTTGTTTTTTGTATCGTCCATTATATTCTTCTCCTGATTTTATTTGCATACATTCATTATCTTAAACATATTCATTATACTACATACCGAACCATAATTCAACGGTATTTTATTAACACACTACAGTTTTTGGAGGTATATACAAATGAAAAAAATAAAAAAAACTATAATATTTTTTGTACTGCTACTCCTCGTATCTTCAGCCAACCTGCACGTTTCTGCAAAAAAAAGTAACCAAACGCCTATATCTCCCGCACTATCTGTTATTACTGAAGAACTGAATATGAAAAAAAGCGGTCTTATCAATTCAACTCTCCATTTTAATTACCATGACTTTTGTAACTTTCTTGGTGTCAGAAAGCTTGACTCAATAACGGTAAATACCTTGCCCTCTGTATTTGAAGGAACTATTTATCTTGGAGATATTCCCGTTATTGCAAACCAAACAATTAATAAAACGGATATGAACAAGTTGTCATTCATTCCGGCTTCAAAAGATGTTTCAACTGCAGCATTCAGATTCTCGGGTAACGGCATCAGCTGTGAATCTTCTGTTAAATGTTCACTCTTTCTCTTTGATAAGCTTAACACTGCCCCCGTAATTACTCAAAACGTAATTACAACAGAAAAGTTGACAACAAAGAAAAATATTATGGTATATTCCACTTTAAACGCAACCGACCCTGAAAATGATGAAATCTGTTTTGAAGTTTCAACAGAAGCTAAACATGGAATTGTACGGTTTGTTGATAGTAAAAACGGAATTTTTACATATACCCCCTCATTGGATTACACAGGCAAAGATTCGTTTGAATTTTCGGTATCCGACATCTATGGAAACGTTTCCGAAAAAACAATGGTTGAAATAAAAGTTGAAAAAAATAACGCGGATACGTTTTATTCCGATATGATATCAAGAGAAGAACACCTTGATGCTGTAAAGGTTGCTGCATACGGTATTATGTCGGGCCAGCTTATTGATGGAAAAATGTGTTTTCGCCCCGAAAACACTCCAACAAAAGCCGAGTTTTTGCAAATGGTTCTGAAAGCATCCGGCGTTGACGAAAATATGATTGCTGTAGATACTGCCTTTACAGACGACAGCGATATTCCTCTGTCTTTAAAGGGCTATGTTTCATACGCCGTCGGAAAAGGATATATTGAGGGCACAAAAACGGAAAACGGCGTATTTTTCTATCCCAACTCACCAATAACAAGAGCCGAAGCAGCAGTACTTATAAATAACATTATCAATGCAGAAGGCAATTCTACATCAGTAACGTTTGTTGATTCAGACACTATTCCCTCGTGGGCGCAGGAAGATATAGATATATTAGCGGAACTCAACATTATGGAAGCCTTAAGCGACGGAAGCTACTCTCCTAATACAAACGTTACCAACGCACAGGCAGCCAAAATATTCTGCAAAATTTACGAAATGAAAACAAAATAAAATTTTTTATAAAACGCCTAAACTTTGAGCATACTGTATTCAAACAGTATTTTTTGAAAGGCAAAAAATTATGGCAAATAAAAAAAGCGCATACCAAAAATATGCGGACAAAACAGCGAAAAAATCACCTATACTGCTTGACTGTATAAAAGCATTCGTTGTCGGCGGACTGATATGTACATTTGCGGAGCTTCTTTTTAACTTCTATTTGAAGTTGGATATAAAAGAAGAGACCGTAAAGATATTGGTTCCGGTAACACTTATCTTTCTCACCGCTTTGTTTACGGGGCTTGGACTGTTCGACAAACTCGCAAAACACGCGGGTGCAGGTACGCTCGTTCCAATAACAGGCTTTGCAAACGCCGTTGTATCCCCCGCCCTTGACACAAAAGCAGAGGGGTGGATACTCGGTGTAGGAACAAAAATATTTACTATCGCAGGCCCTGTAATTATGTACGGCACAGTGGCGAGTGTTGTTTATGGTGTTTTTTATTTGATAACGACGTTATTTTAAGAGGGGCATTATCTAATTGCCCCTCTTTTCATTATAGTATAGCAAGTATAGGAAACAACACGCCAACAGCAATAAAGCCAAAAACTACAGCGACACCAATCATAGTGTTGTGAATTTTGCTTTTTGGAACAAAATATTTGAATTCCTCGTCAGCATACTGAATACATACATTAAAGTTATCTCTGGTCAATGCACCATAGCTGTTTGGTGCATCACAGTATCCAGAAATCTCCCATGTATCTGCATCAATCTGTCCAACATTAAACTCACTAAAATCAGGATAAATTGCTTGGCTCGGGGATTTCAGTTGATAGTTATGAATACAGCGGGCAAATAGGATAGCTTTCTCTTCAAAGGTTACTTCATTTTTTTCTAATGCTTCTGTCAGTTTGTGATATTCTCGTAACACCCTCTCGAAATCAATTTTTTTTAGTTCACTCTCCTCAATTTGAGCATACCATTTTTTGTAGTATTCTGTTTCTGTAATTTTTTTCATACCATAATCTCTCCTTATGTATAAATGGTTTTAACTCTTAAATTTGCGTAATCACAAATAAAAAGTGCGCAGCCGAAGCTACGCACTGAAAAACGCATAACTCCGATTGCTGCGACACAACTTTCGACAAACTACAAGAGAACGTCAAAACTGGAGAATGCGTTTTTACCAAAATAAAAACACTTCCTCTGTAGTTTGTCTAAATATTAAGTTGTGTCGCACAATCATTCTAACACAAAATCGATAACATTTCAAGTGCTTTATTAAAAATACTGCACCCTGTATTGACAGCAGCTGAAGGCTGGGTACTCGGAGTTGGCACAAAAATGTTCACTATCGCAGGCCCTGTAATTATGTACGGTACTGTAGCAAGTGTGGTTTACGGAATTATTTATTGGATAATTCAAATGTTATAAAAACGTAAGAGCGCGTATGGACTTTGCCCATACGCGCTCGGCTTTTATATTTACAAAAGCACCTCTTTGTTTGTGCCGTAAAAAATATCGTTTCTGTTACTTATAAGTTTGAAAAACTCTTCAAGCTTTACCCATCTGTCCGACGTAAAATCCATTTCGTAAGCATGTCCCCAGATATAGAAAATTTGCGGCTTGTCCGTTTCAAGCTCAATAAACCGTCTGCCCATTTCCATCATTCTGTCATATTCCATAACGTGATATACGTTAGGTTTAAAACGGTAAAGATTGGTCTGAACATCAAAGCTATCGGTATTAGTTATAGTACGGGCATATTTTACACCTGTATTGTTTTTTATTAACTCGGCAACACGGTCATCATTGTTCTTACCGCCGCCGGGGTATGCCATTCCTACAACTTCATAGCCCATAAGCTCGGACAAGTTAAGCCTATCTTGCTCTACCTGTCTTATAACTTCGTTGTCGTCAGCAATGCCTGGCAATAATGGGTGATTCAAAGTATGTGCGGCAACCTCATGCCCTTCATATACTTTTTTTACGTCCTCGGGAAATAGCTTGTAATATGAAATCCCCTTATTTTCTCTTATAAGCATACCGCGATGTGCAATTCTTTCCGAATTTATATTAAAGGTACATTTAAGTCCGTATTTATTCAAAAGATTTACGAGCTGTATATCCTGCGTTACACCGTCGTCATAACTAAAAGTAATAGCCTTTAATTTTCCTGTTCTCTCAAAAAAACTCATTTTACATTTTTCCTCATTATTCTTTATCAGTTCTTTCGGATATAATAAATCTCGGTCTCTTTTTCGTTTCAAGATATATCTTTCCGACATATTCGCCGATAATTCCAAGGCTCATAAGCTGTACTCCACCAAGGAAACACAATATACTCGTCAAAGATGCCCAACCTGCAACAGATTTACCAACTAAAGCAACAATTACAGACCATATTATGCCAATAAAGCTAAGCAGAGCAACTACAGTTCCGAAGGCTGTTATAAGCCTTATCGGCTTTACGGAAAGGCTCGTTATACCGTCAAACGCCAACGCCAACATTTTTTTCAAAGGATAGTGGCTTTCCCCCGCTATTCTTTCTTTTCTTTCATAAAAAACAGAGGTGCTTTTGAATCCCACGAGTGGAATCATACCGCGAAGGAATATATTTACTTCTTCAAAGTTTGCAAATTCTTTTAATGCCTTTGATGAAATAAGTCTGTAGTCTGCATGGTTGTATATAGTTTCAACCCCCATTGACGACATCAGCTTGTAAAAGCCTTGTGCGGTAGTTCTCTTGAAAAAAGTATCGGTCTCGCGGCTGCTTCTTACGCCGTACACTATTTCACAACCGTTGTGATACTCGTCAACCATTTTGTCCATAGCGTTTATATCGTCCTGTCCGTCGCAGTCAATGCTTATCGTTATGTCGCACTTGTCTTTTGCTTCCATAAGGCCTGCAAGTAATGCATTTTGATGTCCTCTGTTACGGCTAAGGCAAATACCGCAATATCTTTTATCCTGCTCTGACAAAGAGGTAATAATCTCCCAAGTTTTATCACGACTTCCGTCGTTAACGAAAAGAACTCTGCTATCCTCGGAAATCTTCCCTGCTTCAGATAAGCTATTAATCTTATTTAAAAACATAGGCGCTGTTATTGGCAGTACCTCTTGTTCGTTGTAACATGGAATAACGATATAAAGTACGGGTTTCATACGGTTTCTCCTTTTTTTATTACGCTATTTTAAATTATAGCCAAAATCTTGCCCACTGTCAATAAACCCACTAAAACAAAAATGTGCTGTCTGGTTAGCGTAATTTTTCGCTTTTGAGACAGACCTATATTGTGGATTCAAGCAAAGAAATAAAAACGACCTCATCCGTCGCCCCGCATAAAGAACAATAAAAAATCAAAGTTTACTTGCGGTACGACACCTTCTCCCACCGGAGAAGGTACAGCGTTCAATCTTTCCGTTAATTAAAAAATCGTTATACCTTCAACACCTTCTTGTAACTACCTTTTAAAAAAGTCTGTATAAACAAAGACCTTCTCCGGGGGGAGAAGGTGTCGAGGCAGTGTACAAATTATATTAATTATAACACTTTGCTGCCGAGACGGATGAGGTCGTCTATATTAATTCTATTTCTATTTTTCTTTTTCATATCGTCTGTATAGAGACCGTCTGTATAAAACTAATACAATAAAATAGAAGCATGGAACAACAACTGCGCTAAATAAGTAACCAACAAATGACATCATCACTCCCATAGACGAGGGGAAAAGAGCCGCCCAACCAAGCGGAGCTGCGTAAATCATAGTTAAAAAGAAAACACGGACATTATTCAGCAAATAAATGTACACAGAATTAACGACAAAACACGTAGCAATAATCATCAAATATACTTTTAAATAATCTTTTTCGTAATTTATAAGCTTATAAATATCATTTTTCATTGAGGTATATTTCTCTTTTTCATAGTCTGCAAAAAACAGATCCTCTCCTCGACCGTTCCGTATTTGCTCAACGTAAAGCAAACATAGGCAAAAAGGTACAGTGTACATTACAGCGCCAAACAGATTATTTACAATTTCATTCTCAATACTCCCTGCAATTGCACGTAAAATAACATTAAAAACTAAGACGGCAAGCCAAGAAAGTACCGATGCGACCGTTATATGTATAAATGCCTTTTTCATTAAATCACCTACATTCTGTCAAAATAATTCACCTCTCCGCTTTTTACGGCGGAGAGGTGATGTTTGTATTGCTGTTTATCCGCCGTTAATATATACTCCGGAAGGCTTATTCAGCAACTTCAGTTTCGCTTTCTGCTGTTTCAGGTTCTTCAACGATTACAGCAGGTGTTACTTCAGGTTCTGCAATAACAGCGGGCTCTTCTATCTTCTTACCGAGCATATCGGGAAGCTGCATACCTGCCAATGCGAATACCTCTTCAAGAGGGGGAACCGACTTCATCATGCCTGACAAAAAGCCTGCGGTTGCACTCTTGCCGTCAGCATTTGCGCCGCTGTCCCATACTGTAACCTTGTCGATCTTAATATTCTTAATAGCGTCAACCTGTACACGCATAAGGTCTTCCAACTTGTCTGCGATCAAAAGCTTCAAAGCCGCTTCTGCATCACCGTTTGCCGATTTTACGATCTCCGCAAAACCTGCCGCCTGTTTTCTGAGTATCTCTTCAGCACCGCGTGCCTGAGCTTCCATCTTTGCATAGATAGCATCAGCTTCACCCTGCGCCTTACGTCTGATCTGTTCTGCTTCTGCCTCAGCTTCAAGCTCGAGCTGACGCTTCTTAGCTTCTGTCTTAACGATAATATCTGCTTCAAGGGTTGCTTTTTCAAGCGAACGACGCGCTTCTTCTGCCGCCTGCTCTGCCGAATACGATTCTTCCAATGCTTTTGCGGACTGGATTTTTTCTGCCGCAGTAGCTATTCTCAACGCCTCTGCCTGCTTTTCTTTCAAAGCCGCATCGGACATCGCGATCTTCATCTTTGCTTCATTTTCACCCTCGATAGCTATTGAAGATGCATTTGCAACCTGAATACGCTGATCCATGTGCGCATTAGCTTCACCTATCGAACCGTCTCTTTCTCTTTCGGCAACGCTCTTCTTCGCATCGTTGATAGCCTTTGCAGCTGCTTCTTTACCGAGAGCCGATATGTATCCCGATTCGTCGCTGATATCGGTTACGTTTACGTTGATGAGACGAAGACCGATCTTCTTAAGCTCTGTTTCAACGTTACTGCTGACAGCCGCCAAAAACTTATCTCTGTCTGTGTTGATTTCTTCGATATCCATAGTAGCTATAATCAAACGAAGCTGACCGAAGATAATATCTTTCGCCAATTCCTGAATTTCGGAAAGCTGAAGTCCGAGCAAACGTTCAGCCGCATTCTGCATTACTCCGGTTTCGGTGGATATTCCAACAGTAAATCTTGAAGGGACGTCAATACGGATATTCTGCTTTGAAAGCGCATTCTTGAGGTCAACCTGAATCGAAATAGGAGTCAAATCAAGGAATGCATACGACTGAAACACGGGAACTACAAATTCTGCGCCGCCGTGAATACATTTCGCGCTTCTGTTTGTGCCGTCTTTATTCTTACCGATAGAACCATAGACGACCATAATCTTATCGGACGGACATTTCTTATACCTTGAACATGCCCAAACAACGAATGACAATACTATCAAAATGATAGCAGATACGAGAACGATAGCTCCTTCTCCCATTAGAAAATCCTCCTAATATAATTATTTATTTGAACTTTTATTGGTTCCTTATTTTTTCTTGACGACCAGTGTGGTCTGACCGCTTATACCGACGACAACTATTTCAGCTCCTGTAGGTATAGCCTCTTCTTCATCTGTTACAGCGTCTCTTTCTACGTATGAGCCCTGCAACAATACGTTAACCTTTCCCTCTCCACTTCTTGATGCGGGAATTGTAAGATATACTCTACCCGAAGTACCGAGCGCATTTCTGTTATCAAGATTTCCGTCATTTCTCAGTTTCATTATGCTTTTCATAAGAATAGCCAATATGTACATCATAATGAAACCTGCGACAGCCGCTATAGGTATTATTAATCCAAGAGACAAATTCGCTCTGTCAAGCATAAAACCTGTCCAGCCGAACACGACCAAAAACGCTATTATGCCTCTTACGGTAAAGACTCGCAAGGAATCCAGCCCCGTAGGATCAATATCACTGTCTATTTCGCCGTCTCCAAAGATTCCGTCGCCGGAATCAATATCAGCATCAATGTCTCCATCAAAATCAGCGCCCGAATCCATGCCTATTCCTATCAACATAAGTATAGTCTGTATAAGCAAAACACCTGTTGTCGGAATAGCTATTAAAGCAAATATTTGCGAAACCAAACTCAATGAATCCCACCAATTACTCATAAAAAACACATCCTCCAAAGTAATTATATATATTAGTTTAATCTTGAAAGTATTTCCTCTGCCGCTTTGCGCGATATCGACGCATAATGGGCATAAGTCATTACTTGCAATATCTTAATAAGCCTTTGTCTTGCTCCCGGAATAGGCTCCTCATACTCCTTTGCAGCACTTTCAACTGCCTTTGCAATAGCTTTGCTGTCAGTAATTATACCGCCTTTGCTTTCTGCAACAAGGTCAACGTACTTGTGATATAATTCGCTGTCACCGATAAGATTATCGCTCTCATCATCTAACGCACCGTTTATATAGGAAAGCATATCGCAGATTTTATCAAGCTGCAAAGATTCTTTAAGCATATTCAGAGTTACTATTCTTGCAAACTGGTCTTTTGAATACTGTCTTTTTTGGGGAGATGATACAAATCCCCTTTTTACCCAGTTTTGTATCATATAAGGTTCAAGTCCCGTCATAACCGATACCTGCGAAAGAGTTATCCCCCCCGCCGCAAATATGCCGTCAAACAAAGTTCTTGATATACCTTTATTTAATTCAGAAATTTCAATCGTAGTTCCCGGTAAAACCTTAACCATTGAATCCCCCCTTTTGTTTACGATATCATTATACCACACGGTCACGTGATTGTAAAGAGGGTTTGCGTGATTTTTTCTAAATCTCATTTTTACACAAAAAATATGCTTTGCTAAAACCACAAGAGCATAATTTTTTAGTAATTTTATACATTGTTGTTGATTTTGGTTTGAGTTAGCGTAAAACTATTAGCATTTAATATTGTATTTTTTTCAAAAGCTTGCTATAATGTCTATAATAGATTTATAGGGAGTTAATATTATGACACACGAACAATTTTTAAAAAATCTATCTGTTCCATCAGGTAAAGTAGATGTTGTTCTCGATACCGACACGTTCAACGAAGCAGACGATCAGGTTGCACTTGCCTATATGCTGAAATGCGAGGATAAATTAAATATAAAGGGTATCTGCGCGGCTCCCTATTCAGGTCCCGGAAAAACAAAAACTCCCGAAGAGGGTGTTATAAACAGTTATAATGAAATCTTCAACATATTAAAACTTGCAAAACGCGAAGATATGAACGACAAAGTTTATATGGGCTCAAAGATTTATCTTCCCGATGAAAATACGCCCGTAGAATCTCCTGCGGCAGATTTTATGGCAGAACTTGCAAACAGCTATTCTCCTGAAAATCCTCTTTATATAATTGCTATAGGGGCTATAACAAACGTCGCTTCTGCAATTTTGAAAAACCCTAATATAAAGGAAAACTGCGTCGTTGTATGGCTTGGCGGACACGCACAGCACATGCCCGACACAGCAGAATATAATATGCGCCAAGATATAGCGGCAGCAAGAATCGTTTTCGGCTGCGGCGTTCCCTTAGTACAACTTCCCTGCATTGGCGTAGTAAGCGAATTTACTACATCTGAATGGGAGCTGAAGCATTGGCTTGGCGGAAAAAACCAACTATGCGACTATCTTATATATAAGCTTGTAAAGAAAGGCGAATCCATTGCCGCAGGTATGCCCTGGGCAAAACCGCTTTGGGACGTTACTGCAATTGCTTGGTTGCTCAATGAAAACGATAAATTTATGTCAAGTAATCTTATACACGCTCCCCTCCCCCAATACGACCACCACTATTCATACGACAATAGACGCCATCTTATGACTTACGTCTACAGAATTAACAGAAACATTCTTATGGACGATTTATTCAGAAAGCTGGTGGACTTTGAATGAAAATTTACAGTATAGGCTCTCTTAATATAGATTATGTGTATTCGGTAGATCACTTCGTCTCCCCCGGTGAAACGTTATCTTCAAATGATATGCAGATATTTCCGGGCGGTAAAGGACTTAATCAATCAATAGCCCTTGCCAAAGCCGGAGCTGACGTTATCCACTGCGCAATTGTCGGAAACGACGGATTATTCCTTGTCGAACAAATGAAAAATGCGGGTGTTAAAATTTCAAAAATAAAAACTGTTAACGCTCCCTCGGGACACGCTATTATCCAAGTAAACAAAGAAGGTCAAAACTGCATATTGCTTTTTGCGGGAACAAATTACGCTATAGACAAAGAGTATATAGAGGACGTTCTTCAAGACGCAAATGAAGGAGATATGGTTTTACTGCAAAATGAAATAAATTGTCTTAACGTTATATTTGAAATTGCACACGCCAAGAAGATGCAAATTGCATTTAACCCCTCTCCCTTTAATGACAAAATAAAAACCCTTCCCCTTAATTACGTTGACTGGTGGTTCTGCAACGAAATCGAAGGAGAAGCCCTCTTCGGCAGTAATAATCCTAAAGAAATATTAAGTAATTTTATAAAAATATATCCCGAAAGCAATCTCGTATTGACTTTAGGTAAAAACGGCAGTATGTTTAAAAACAAAAACACCGAGCTTTATCAGCCGATATACGATGCTAAAACAGTTGACACAACTGCCGCAGGCGATACGTTTACAGGATATTTCCTTAACGCAGTATCACAAAACAAAGATATTGCCACAGCATTGAAGTTTGCTTCAAAAGCTTCATCAATCGCAGTATCACGCAAAGGCGCATCGGTATCTATACCTACGGCAGATGAAGTGAATATATAAAAAATCGGCTAAAAACAGCAGATTTTTTATAGCAATACTTCTTTATTTGTGCCGTTGTCGTAACTAAAAGTTACGGCTTTTTTATATTTTTCCCGATAATTCATATTTTTCACTCCAACTATTTTTTCCTCTTTTTTGTGGAACAAAATGATTACAATCTATATTTTGCATATTTTTCAATATAAACAAACAAAAAAGTATACTCTGCAAAAACACGAACATACTAAAAACATCAATAGTAAATTACAGGTGAATATATGAAATATGAAATAATAAAATTTGAAAAACCGCCGAAAATAATAGCAACATGTTCCGTAGTGGGCAAAAAAGAAAAAGACGGACCTTTAGGCAGCAAATTCGATATCGTTGATGAAAGGGACAGATTTAATCAAGATACTTGGGAAAAAAGCGAAAGCGAAATGCAAAGACTCGCAGTAAAACACGTAATGCAAAAAGCAGAACTTAAAGACTGTGACATTGATGCAATGTTTGCAGGCGACCTTACAAACCAGTGTGTAAGCTCAAACTACGGTCTGCTCGACTTTGATATACCCTTTTTCGGTCTGTACGGTGCTTGTTCTACTGCGGCAGAGGGATTATTGTTGTCGTCTCTTACAGTTGGATTTGGTGTATTCAATAAGACGGTTGCCGTTACTTCTTCGCATAACTGTTCTGCCGAAAGGCAGTTCAGATATCCTCTTGAGTACGGCGGTCAACATACTCCCACTTCGCAATGGACAGTTACAGGCTCGGGCGCGTATATCGTGTCAAACGAAGGAAAAGGTCCTGTTATAGCAGAAGTTCTCCCCGGAAAGACCGTCGACAGAGGCATCACCGACATAAACAATATGGGCGCGGCTATGGCTCCCGCTGCTATAGATACACTTTCGCGTTTTTTTGAACAAAGTAAGACAAAGCCGCAAGATTACGACCTTATAGTTACGGGCGATTTGGGGTACGAGGGACACAGAATAGTGAAAGAGCTTATGCTTGGAAAAGGTTATGATATGGGAAAACAATACGACGACTGCGGTCTTATGATATATGACAGAAAAAAACAAGATATGCACGCAGGCGGTTCGGGGTGCGGTTGTTCGGCAGTTGTATTTGCGTCTCACATATATAACGAGCTATGTTCCGGTAAACTGAAAGACGTTCTGTTTTTGGGAACAGGGGCGCTTATGAGTCCGTCAAGCGTACAGCAAGGTCAGTCTATCCCGGGAATAGCCCACCTCTTGCATATAAAAGGAGAATAAAACAATGGATTATTTAAAAGCCTTTATCATAGGCGGTATATTGTGCGTTATCGCCCAAATATTAATAGACAAAACAAAGCTCAACCCTGCAAGAATATTGGTTGTATATGTTATATCGGGCGTTGTTTTAACAGGCATCGGACTATATGAACCCTTAGTAAAATTTGCAGGTTGCGGAGCAACGACACCACTTACCGGATTTGGTTATTCCCTTGCCAAAGGCATACAAAAAGCAATACAAGATCAAGGCGCAATAGGTATTCTCACAGGCGGTCTTACGGGAACGTCGGGCGGAATATGCGCCGCAATATTCTTTGCATATATCACATCTCTTGTATTCAAAGGACACCCAAAATAATCATTTAAAGCGGCTGTATAGCAAAACAGCCGCTTTATGTAATTTCCCCACTTGATTTTTTGGAAAAAATATATTATTATACATGTATATCATACTCAAAAAGGAGTGTTTTTTTTGAATATCGAAAACGTATTAAAAACAATTGCCGATTTTTGCGTTAATGCCGGAATAAAGCTTATACTTGCATTGCTTGTTTTAGGCATAGGTCTTAAGCTCGCAAAAGCTATCGCAAAGAAAACTTCAAACTCAAAAGGTATGCAAAAAGCGGACCCGAGCGTACGTTCATTTTTAAACAACTTAATCATAATCGTTTTAGACGTTATGGTCGTTGTTTCTGCCGCGCTTATTGTCGGAATTCCCGCAACCTCGTTTATCGCATTACTCGGTACTGCAGGCGTTGCTATTGGCCTTGCACTTCAAGGTGCATTCAGTAACTTTGCAGGCGGAATTATGATCCTCATTTTCCGTCCGTTCAGAGTAGGTGATTACATTGAATCCGCAGGTCTTTCGGGAACGGTAAAAGATATCAGCATTTTCTACACGGTTCTTCAAACTATTGACAACAAGCACATAACAATTCCAAACGGCACTTTGATGAATTCTTCGGTTACAAACTATTCGGCAGAAAAAACAAGACGACTTGACATTGATTTTTCAGTCGCATATAATTCAGATATTGAAAAAGTAAAAAGCATTATTCTTGAAAAAACAACCGAACACGAAGCGTCATTGAAAGATCCAGTGCCCTTCTGCCGACTTACAAGCCACGGAAATAATTCACTTGTATTTACTCTCCGTGTATGGTGCGAAGCGCAAAAATATTGGGATTTAAAATTTGACCTTGTAGAAGGTATAAAAAACGAATTCGACAAAAATGGCATCATTATCCCCTATCAACAGATTGATGTACACCTTGATAAATAAAACAAAAAACTGCCTTCCAAGGCAGTTTTTTTAATTTGTATATAACGTGCATCCTCTTTTTTTGTAAAGTTCAGATGTTTCGTCTGATAAAAATTTATCGGTCAAAAATCCATCGATTTTACTAATAGAACAAATATTTACGCACGAAACAGATTCAAACTTACTCGAATCTGCAAGTACGTATTTCTTTTGCGCACTTTCGAGCATCGCGTTAATTATTCCGACCTCGTTAAAACGGAAATCCGTTATACCTTTTGTTAACGATACGGCATTCACGGCAAGCAACGCAACGTCTATATTATAATTCTTTATATCAGCTTCGCAATGGCTTCCGTAAAGGCTTTTTTCCTGTATATCAACAAAGCCGCCGGGGACAATTACGTTAAACTTTCTGCGTTCAAGCATATATCCCAAAACTGCAAGACTGTTCGTTATTATAGTAAGACGGTTAAATTTTTCGCAAAGATACTTCGCCGCTTCTATATTGGTCGTACCGTTGTTCAAAGCAACTGTCTGCCCCTCGGTTATAATATGTTCGAGTCCTTTACAAAGCTCTATCTTTTCATCGTGATGAAGAACACTTCTGATTCCAAAGCTTTTTTTGCCGGGATCATCATCGCATATAACGGCTCCACCTCGTACGCGTCTTACAAGGCCTCTTTCTTCCATTTCCGCAAGATCGCGTCTTACGGTATCAACCGATACACCGTTAAGTTCAGCAAATTCGGCAAATCCCGCCCGTCCTTTTGCCTTCAAATGTTCAATTATTCTATCAAATCTTTCAAGCCGCATAAAACCAACCTCAAAAACAAAATAATCTGACTTTATTCTACAACAAACTATTCCCATTCGTCAAGAGAATATGCGTTTTCATTTCTATCAAGATTTTTTATAATATATAAAAAAATATGGGATAAGCGAAAGAAACGCCTATCCCACTTGAGTTTTTTCATATAAATGCAAACTGTTTAAGAATAAATATAAATCCAAACATTGTTCCGAGACTGCATATCGTTGACAAAAGCAATATCTTACTTGCAAGTTCTGCATCTCCATGCAAATTCTTTGCCATTATGTAGCTTGATACAGCGGTAGGTCCACCGAGCGACAACAATATTAAAGTCAAGGGTATACCCCTAAATCCCAGCAAAATGCCAACTGTAAGAGCAAGTGCCGGAAGAGCAATATTCTTTGCAATCATACACCAGAAAGCTATTCCAAGACCATTTTTCAATCTCTTCGGATCAAAATTCACACCAATGCTTATCAAAGACAGAGGAACCGCCAATGCCGCAACGTCTCCGACAGCCTCCATAATAAAGTTTGGAACAAAAACACCAATTTTACTCTCCGTAAAAGACATAAGCAATGCAACAACAATAGCCAATATCATTGGGTTTTTTGCCGTAGATTTACCAATCTGAACAACAATATCCAACAGACCTTTTTTATCTTCAACTCTTGGAGCATATATACTAAAAGCAATTACAGTAAGAAAATTATACATTATTATGATGATTGGCAAAACCATTGATGCCGAAACTCTTCCCGATTCACCAAACATATTAAAAGCAAGCGGAAGGGCGAATATGGCATAATTACCTCTTATCGCACCTTGTATAAAAACACCACGTTGGGCATTTTCTTTTAAAAAGAACTTCACGCCTATGCAACAAAAAATGAATGCAACGGTTATTGCAAAAAAGAAGAAAACAGTAACACTCATATTATCTTTTGCAAAAATAGTTTTAAAATCAGTGGTACCGACAGACCTTATAAGTTCCATAGGCAAAGCCACGTTAAAAACAAGCTTGTCGGCTATAGTGCAAAAATCGTCCTTCAAAAAGTTTATCTTTCGAAGAAACATTCCAAACAACACTAAAAGTACTATCGGCATTACGGAATTAAAACTGTAAATAAAGCTTTCCAACATTTTTATAAACCGTCTCTTTTCTTGTAGTTATAATTCGAGCTCAATCAATGCATAGGAACGTTTTTTAGCAAAAGTTACATCAATCTTACCGCCAACGGTATTATACACGACATTGCAGTTTGATGCAAGTATTTTTGATTTTTTTATAAACTTATCAACAGTAAAGGTATAGTTATTCTCTTCAGTAACCTCTCTGAATGCGAGAAGATATGCTTTTTTACCGTCAGAAGTATATGCAACAAACCCGGTAAATGCAGTTCCGTCGGGACGTTCACCTACAGGAACCACGTCGGCATTTGCCAATTCGTTTCTGATTTCCTTCCAAACAGGCATAACTCTGTTAAGCTCAAATCTTTGCTTTTCGGGGAGGAACTGTACCTCCATCCAGAACAACGGATTCGACATCATAGTTACTGCAAACAAATAGTCCATATCATAATGTATGGGGGCGAAAACATCATCATCGCCATACACATCTGCATTAAGAGTAGGATTAACCAACTCAAACTGGAACTTAAATGAAGGAATAAACTTACATATATTCCAAAGGTTATGCAAAGTTCTGTGAGGATAATACGTTCTGAGCTTGGTATATCTGTTTTCAGCAAAAATTCTGCCGAACTGGGTTACACCGAGATATCCGCATCTTATGCCGTTCGTTACGTCAAGCTGTACGAATACGTCGTCGCCGAATGAATAGACTTTATGAAGCATTTCTTCAAACTTCTTATACATATCCATATTCTCAACATAAAGCATATCGAATTTAAAATATCTCATTCCCCAATGCTTATATGCATTCTCCAATACGGAAATGTCTCTTTCCATACGCGTATAGCAGTACTGACTGTCGGGAGCAAACCAAAGTCCAAGATTTACTTTCTTTTCTGCGGCATAGTCACGCATTTCTTCCATACCTTTTCTGAATCTTTCGACCTTCAGGTCCCAGAATCCATCAAGGAAAGTACGTCTGTTTTTCTCGTCCCTTATAGTTGGATCATCAGTGTTTCCACTTTGCCAACCGTCATCAATTTGCAGGGTATCCAGACCAAGTTTTGATGCCGCACTTATCTCTTCTTTAATAAAATCATCTGCAACACGACGGTAGGCATTATAATCGCCCCAAGTATTAGCCATCGTATAAAGTTCTGTCGGCTTACACTTGCGTCTGTACCAAGCGCGAACAAGAGCTTCGCTGTCTTTAGTACAGCATTTACCGACAACCAATCCGTGTCCCGCTGTATCAACCTTCGCTACTCCATCTTCAACCGTAATAGTAGCCTTAACATAATCAGGCGCCGTAGAAATAAATAATATTGATTCTTTTTCCAAAGGATTATCAAGAAAGAAGATATTACCGCTTTGCTTTGCAATTTTTCCGCGAAACATACAACATTTCGATTCGGAAACAAAATCGTCGTGATAATCGGTTACCGCAAAAAGTTTTATTACACGCAGATAAAGGTTTGTTTCATTTATCTGATATTCAAAAACTCCTTCGTACATAGGCATCTCAATTACAGAAAGGTCTTCCCATACGTTGTACTCGCGTTCAACGCCGTCCACACTAGCCTTAATCTGTAAAAACACTTGTGAAAGCCCCATATTGTCGCACATATTCTTCTCTACAGATTCAACGCGCTCTTGTGTAATGGTAAACAAACTGTTTCCAACCGTCAGTTTTCCTCTATCAAGCTCACATATACACTTTTCTTTCATAACTATCTTCTCCATTTATAAATACAAACACCAGTTTATAACCTATATACACCAATACACACCTGAATTTTTTACAGGTGTGTATTATGTTTTTTTATATTTTCCACTTGGTGTAACAAATTGCAGTCTTGGTTGCCGGAGGAACTATCTTGTAATAAACAGTCACAAGGGTTCCGTCATCAAGCTCAACTGTAGAAGGATAACCCAAATCTCTGTTGGGACATTCAGAAAGAGTAAACTCCTCACTCCAGGTTTTACCGCCGTCCTCGCTTATAACTCCCCTTATACTGTGAGGAACTTCTCGTCTGCCATAAGTATTCACGATTCTGCCATCTCGAAGCTTAAGCAAATGAGGAGGAGCACCTATTATTTTAGTATCCTCTACTTTAGTCCAGGTTTTACCTCCATCGTAAGAAAAAGTATTGTACATTGTATAAGTGTTATCACCCTTTGTGTATGTTTGAATACGAATAGATCCAAGCAATACACCGTCGTCAAGCTCAACTATATCAGGTTCGCAATACAAAAGGTCTTTTCCTTTGCTGTCGTTGTAAACCAAGTCATCGGGCTGCTCTATTTCTGCAATTATCTCCCAGCTCTTGCCGTAATCGCTGCTTTCTGCATAATAAACAGCTTCTCCATATTCATCTTTTTTGATTGATCTTCCGAGCCATCCCAATTTACCGTTACTGAGAAGGATAGGTCCGTGAGGAGATGTAACAGGTGCCTCATTTGCCTTTTCCCAGCTTTTTCCGCCGTCACGAGAAAGCCTTGTATATGAACCGGCATTGTAAAACTCTCCGTCGGGCATTCTGTTATATTCATCAACGTAAGCCATAGTCATAGCCCTTGAATACTCTTCCGTACCCTTTTCTATTCTTTCAAGCTGATTAAGATATATACCCTTATTATTGTGGAAATACGAAACAATAAGCTTACCGTCACCAAGATCTGTAATACCTGCATCACGGTCATCAAGCCAAGTATCATTTATTATCATCGGACAGCTCCATGTCTCGCCACCGTCATCACTAACAGACATAAGGTTTTTTCCAAATGGACATACGTGCTGAACTCTTTCTCCGGACCAAGCTGCATAAAGTCTTCCGTTTTTATCTCTGCAAACTGTAGACCAAGCATTATATCTGAAAGGTCCGTCTTCTTTTTGGAATACTATTCCCTCTTTAATTATTTTCATAGTTCATTCCTCCACGAAAATATAAGTTATATGTGTAATTTTGTTTTTGCTTAAAGTTATCGTTCAACATTATTACCCTTAAAATCATAATACAATTTATAATCTTTTCTGTCAATAATTATAGCAAATTTAAAATTTATTTTTTCCACTTTTCGTTGTTTTGTGCATAAAAAATTCAATTTGGAAATATATCAATTTTCATTTTTCTTCTTTTCAAAAAAACAAAAAATTATAAATAAAAAATTATAAGTCATTTTTTCAATTTATATTGACATTTTTTAGGGTTTAGTGTAAAATTAATAGTTAATAACAGTATTATTTTTTGAATCTAAAAAAGTTATAAATAGAAAAAAGGAGAAAGTTTTTATGACCAACAACCGTTTTGCTAAAGAAGGTCTTACCTTTGATGACGTATTGCTCATTCCCGCAAAGAGTGATGTTCTTCCCAACACAGTTAAGCTTGAGACTTACATTACCAAAAAAATTAAGCTTAACATTCCGCTTTTGTCTGCCGCTATGGACACAGTTACCGAATCAGGTCTTGCTATCGCAATGGCAAGAGAGGGCGGTATCGGTATCATCCACAAAAATATGACTATTGAGAGACAGCGCGACGAAGTAGAACGCGTAAAAAGAAGCGAGAATGGCGTTATCACCAATCCCTTCTACCTTTCTCCCGAAAACTACGTGTATGAAGCAAATGAACTTATGGGTAAATACCGCATTTCAGGTGTGCCGATTTGCGATGAAAACAAAAAACTCATCGGTATCATCACCAACCGCGACATGCGTTTCCTTAGCGATTACAACATAAAGATAAACGATGTTATGACAAAAGATAACCTCGTTACAGCGCCTAAAGGAACTACACTTCCCGAAGCACAGGAAATTCTCCGTAAGCACAAGATTGAAAAACTTCCCCTCGTAGATGAAGAAGGAAAACTTTCCGGTCTTATCACAATTAAAGATATTGAAAAAGCTACCAAGTATCCTAACTCCGCAAAAGATGCAAACGGAAGACTTCTTTGCGGTGCGGCTATCGGTGTAACTGCAGACGTTTTGACAAGAGTTGAAGCTCTTCTGTCCGCAGGCGCTGACCTTTTGGTGCTTGACTCTGCTCACGGTCATTCCCAAAACATTCTCAACTGTTTGAAAAAAATAAAGGAAGCATTCCCCGAAGCTCAAATATGTGCAGGTAATATTGCAACTCCCGAAGCAGCAGAAGATCTCATCCAAGCAGGAGCTGACGCAATTAAGGTAGGTATAGGCCCCGGTTCTATTTGTACAACACGTGTAGTTGCAGGTATCGGTGTTCCTCAAATTACAGCAATAAACGACGTTTATGAAGTTGCACAGAAATACGGCATTCCAGTAATCGCAGACGGCGGTATCAAGTACAGTGGTGATCTCCCCAAGGCTATTGCCGCAGGCGCTGACGCAATTATGATCGGTTCGTTGTTTGCAGGTTGTGAAGAATCCCCCGGCGATTCTGAAATTTATCAGGGCAGACGCTTTAAAGTATATCGCGGAATGGGTTCACTTGCCGCTATGGAAAAGGGTTCAAAAGACCGTTACTTCCAGGAAGGAAGTTCTGCTAATAAGCTCGTTCCCGAAGGCGTTGAAGGCCGTGTACCTTACAAAGGTCCTCTTGCTGATACAGTATATCAGCTTATCGGCGGTCTCCGTTCAGGTATGGGTTACTGTGGATGCGCAGATATTCCTACACTTAAAACTAACACCAAGTTCGTTAGAATTACAGGTGCAGGTCTCCGCGAATCTCATCCTCACGACATCAGCATCACCAAAGAAGCTCCCAACTACAGTCAGCAGGCATAACAAAAGCAATATTAAAAGCCAAGCGAAAAATCGCTTGGCTTTTCTTTTTTCAAGAGAACTTTTTGAAAAAAGTTCTCTTGACACTCAAAAACTTTGAAAAAACATTACGCATTCTTTATAAGTGCGTTTATTCTTTCTCTCATACCGAGAATATAAGACTCGTCAATGGGATACTGTTTAAAGTCAAAGCCTTCAGCTCCCTCTTCGACAGCAGCTAATGTCTTATCTCTTCCGACAAGGCTTTCACAAAGCATCATCGCTTTGTGGTCTTCCAACGCCATAGTAAACTGACGGCAATGCAAAGATTGGTACGCAGTACCGTTCTGCGCAGGATATACGAGGAAGCAGTCGCCTGCGGGTGTAAAGTATTCTCCGCAAGTTTCATGATAGGGGTTAATAGGTTTTACAGAATAACGGCTGTTCCAGAAGTTAAAGCCCCAATGCAAGAAGCCTTTTATATTGTGCTTATAAATCTGCGCACCGATTATTCTTATACGAGAACCGGGCATAGAAACAAATCTGTTTGAAACGTCAATATTCTGCGAACAGCAGTAATATACCCAGAGTCCCGGCACTTCATTTTCAATAAATGGTACGATGTGATTACTTCCGGGAATAGGACAGTCCACTACACCGTTTTTATAAAATTCATAGTTGGACAAAGCATCGATAATAGTGTAATCTTTAAGTTTCTCGGAAACAACGTTTCTTGCTTTACTGTAGTTTTCAAGGTGATGCGCCTGCGGCTCGTCGGATATATGATAGAAGCACTTTTTGTCTACTCCTTTTTCTTTAAGATAAGGAATAAGTGCATCAAGGAATGAATGAAGAAATTCAGAATATTCACTTCCCGCAGCTTCCGTTTCCCAACCGAATATCTTTTTATATTCGCCATCAACAGTCGCCATAACCTTGGGCGCGTGTTCTGCCCCCCATTGTGTAAAGAAATGGTTCATTTCAAAGAACTTTATGCCTACGCGCTGACACATATCTATCCATCTGCCAAGTCTGTCAAAACCAAAGCTGTATTCTCCGTTTGTAACAGTTACGTCAACAAGCTGTGTCGTAAGTCTCTCACCGCCAACAAGCGTGTCAAGAGGCGGAGTAAACAAAGGTGTCAAAAGTGTATTAACGCCACTTTCAACCGCTTCTTTTGCATAATTCTCAATAATCTCCCAATGTCTTTCCGACCATACCTCAACGTTATAATACTGTGCAAGACAGTCTGTATAGAACCACTCGGTATGATATATGGAAAGCGGCTGTGTTTTCTTTCCTATAACTTCTACTGTTATTTCTGTTTCTGCAAGAACTCTGCCCTCAAAAACGGCTTTGAATTTAACGGGATAACTTCCTGCTTCTATTCCCTCTTTAGATTCTACCGTAACAAAAATAGAACGTAATTCATCCTGAACAAAAATAAGGTTGTTTTCTTGTTCAAGGTTAAATGGCAAAAGCAAGTCGGGATAGAGTCCGGGCTCTTTTCTCAAATAATTATCATCATTCTGGTCCTTGTAAACGGGCATTCTTACTGGCACCATTTCAACCGATTCAAGTTTGATATATTCTCTTATGGGAGATTCCATTTCAAGATTGCATTTAAAAGCGCATCTTCTGTATAGTGGAGTATCACCTGTAAATGCAAGTTGAAAACTTAATCTTTCGTTTGAAAGCATAGAAATTCTTTCAAGCTGTTTCTTATCTTCAATTTTTTGGTCTCCAAAACACTTTTCAAGACCGGATACAATCTTCAAATCAAATTTTTCCATAACTAATGCTACCTCTTTTTGATTAATTATTAACTATATTATAGCAGTTGTTAACGCAACAAGTCAATAGGTTTATATCTATTGATTGAATTATTTCATATAATAATGTCGTTTTTTAATAGTTTATTTACATAAATACTTGAAGTTTATGACAGTTATATGATATAATGTACGTTACATATATGAAGGGATTGATAAAAACGGAGAAAAAATTAAAGGTAAGACATCCCCATAAACCAAAAAGCTTATTGGGAATAATAATACGCCGTTCACTTTTGTGTTTTTTTACACTAATTATATTGATAGTAGTTACACTTTACGGTGTATGCGCAGTGGTATTTAATGGACCAAGTCCTGATGCAAGGGACAAACTCGTTACGTCAACGTTGGAAATGAGTGCGGCAAAATGGGTACCGAAATTATTTTTCGAAAAAGAAGAGATTGATGCAATAGTTAAAGCAAACTCTGTTATAGACTCTAACGAAATCACCGATCCCGGACTTGTAGTCACTCCCTCTGTGGATAACGATTCACAAACGGAAAATGACGAGTGGGCTGAATATCCGGACGGAATAAGAATTATCAACGTAAAAGGAGATACATACAGAGGCTATCTTATGATAGTACGTGATCCTTCAAGGGTTTACGTTGGAACTTCAAGCAATTTTAAAAACGAACAACCCGGTTTAAGAATTTTCGAGGCTATAAAAAAAGAAGGTGCTATAGCCGCTATTAACGGTGGCGGTTTCCCCGACAAAGGCGGTTCGGGTACAGGCGACGTTCCAATTGGACTTACAATATCAAAGGGTGAATTACTCTGGGGACAAAAAAACACACATTATACAGGTGTTATCGGTTTTAACAAAGATAATGTTCTTATGGTAGGAAATATGACCGGCAAACAAGCGCTTGATTCCGGCATACGCGATTGTGTGTGCTTCGGCCCCATACTTGTTGTAAACGGCGAACCTGCCGAAATAAACGGTGCGTCAGGCAGTCTAAATCCCCGTTCTGCAATAGGACAAAGAGCAGACGGTGCTGTACTCCTCCTTTGTATAGACGGAAGAATGCCAAGCAGCCTTGGCGCATCATACGCAGACTTACGCGATATTATGGTAGAATACGGAGCTGTAAATGCGGCTAATCTCGACGGCGGATCATCTACCCATATGTACTATAAGGGTAAACCCGTAAACGTAAGTTCATCACTCTACGGCCCTCGCAAAATGCCGACATTCTTTATGGTAAAGGAGTGATACGACTATGACAACAAAACTAAAAAAAGGAAAAAATCAAAAAATCGGCACCATAGTTTTTTACTCTATTTACTCGGTATTGGTTATTGCGGCAATTTTGGGCATAATTTACTTGCTTAAAGAGCTTACCCTATACCTTGATAATTACGAGCGTTCACTCGAAAAGTATGAAGCTGAAGAGGTTTTCGATACATATTTCTCTCCCTGTCGTTTTGATACGCTTTACAATATGCAAAAAATAGAACTTTCCGAATTTGAGACCAAAAAGCATTTTATCACATATATGGAAAAGCAATATAACGGCAAAGAAATAATATATAAAGAAGCTTCATCCGGTCTTAGCGAAGACAAAAAGTACTCCGTTGCCGCTAACATGGTTAAATTCGGCGAATTTACACTTACAAAAAACCCAACTCCTAAAGAACCCGAAGACACCTGGGTACTTAACACTGTATCTACGCTTTATCAAAAAAATGAATCTGTTTCCGCAAGAATATATAAAGACAGCAAAATTTACATCAACGATATTGAACTTGCAGACAGTTATATTACAGCCGATGACATCACAACAGATTCATGCAAACACGTTCCAGAAGGTGTAGTTGGAATACTTATGCGTGAATACAAAGTAGAAAATCTTTTACTTAAACCTAGTGTCAAAGTTATAAACAGATATGGAAACGAAAGCAACCTTGTTTATGATGAGAAAAACAACGTTTATGTAGAAGAAATTACGTTCGATGAACCAACCGAAGATATTATAAAACGCGCGACTGACGCTGCGCAGACTTACGCAAAATACATAACTCTTGATGCATCTCTTAATACCCTTTCAAAATTTTTTGACTCTACCTCAAATACTTATAAAAACATTAAAATAAGCGAGACAAAGTGGTATACAACACATATAGGCTATGAATTTGAAGACGTTAAACTGAAAGAATACTATAGATACGATGAAAACACCTTCTCTATAAGATATTCTTGCAATCACCAAGTATACAGAACAAGAACCGACATACATACCTTCCCGCTTGATTTAACGCTCTATTTCAAAAACATCAAGGGCAATTATTACGTTTATGATATGGTATCAAACTACTAAAATTTCTTTAAAACAGAGGTAAATATGGAAAACGAAAACGCCTTACAAAAAGAAATTGAGCTTTATCTCGAAAAAGAAAACATAGACAAAGAAAAAATTCGTGAATTTTTTGAAGATAAACTCAAGCAAATATCTCAACCAAGACTTTATAATTTTTCCAAACTTATGGCGTATTACAAATGCGCTATGATGGAAATTGAAACAAAACTCAACGTTCTTGACGTTGAATTCAGTCTTCAACACGACAGAAATCCAATAAATGATATAAAAGCTCGCCTAAAGAGTTTTCAAAGTATAAAAGAAAAGCTTGAAAGACAAAATCTTCCGTTTTCAATTAACTCCATCGAAGAGCATTTGAACGACATAGCTGGTGTCAGAGTTGTATGCTCATTCCCCGATGACGTATATATGCTTGCCGAAGCTCTACTTCAGCAGGACGATATATCGCTCGTTTCAAAAAAAGACTACATAAAAAATCCTAAACCTAACGGATACAGAAGTCTTCACCTTATCGTTACAGTTCCGATTTTTCTCGCACACGAGAAGAAGCATATGAAAGTTGAGATACAGCTCCGTACAATCGCGATGGACGTATGGGCAAGTCTTGAGCATCAGTTACGATACAAGAAGAATACCGAATATACGCAAGAAATGGCAGACGAGCTTTTATATTGCGCTAATCTTTCGGCAGAGCTTGACGAAAGAATGGACAAGCTCCGTGAGCTTACCATTTCAAACAACAAATAAAAAAAATGATACTTGGGCAAAAACCAAGTATCATTTTTTATTACCAAAATCAAATCTGTAAATGCTTTGAGAATCAATATCAACGGCAGGTAATATAATAGGCGGTACACCACCGTTAGCCGATATCGTGGTTATGATAGATTTAGCATAGGGAAAAATCTCTTTAAAAGCCTCCCGGTGAATCGTGTCTTTGTCCATTCCATCGGAAAAAGTATAAAACGCCGCTATTCTGGTTTTTGCGTAAAATTTATCTGAATTATCTTTATCGTACACCTCAACCGAAAAAACACCTATGCATTTATTATCTTTATCATATTTTACGTTAAAGCTGTATTTATTTTCAAGCTTAATTTGTACACCCGTGTCAAGAATATTTTTAAACTGCATTTCTTCTACTCTGTATGCATTTAACGTTACCGATGCCAAAACCAATTCCCCCTCTTTTGTTTATTGATTTTATACATTTTACCACATTATTAAGTTTTACGCAAGTTTTATTGACAAAGAATTTAAAAAGTGGTACAATTTTTTAAGTGACAGTTAAGTTTATAGGAGTAATAAATATGTTTGTTTTAGATGAATATTTAGCTGACCTTGAAACCCTTGTCAATATAGACAGCAATTCTTACTATCCCGAAGGATTGGCAGAAATAGTAACCGCAGTAGAAACTATTGCAAAAAGAATGGGGCTATATGTAAAAAGACATAAAACCTCGGACCTTTCAGGCGATTATCTTGAAATAAGCAACAAGGAAAACGCCGAACATTATGACGTTATGTTAATGAGCCATCTTGATACAGTTCAGCCTATAGGCTTTGCAAAGGAGCATCCTTTCAGCAAGGATGACGAATATGTCTACGGTCCCGGAACTTGTGATATGAAAGCCGGTGGACTTTGCGGTTTATACGCTGTAAACGCACTTGACGAGGAAACAAAAAACAAACTTTCTATAGGACTAATCTTCAACTGTGACGAAGAAATATTAAGCCGTTATTCAGAACCGCTTACCGTAAAAATGGCAAAAAAAAGCGATTATGCTTTCGTTATGGAATCTACCAATGACGCAGGCACACATACGACAAAACGTAAAGGCTCCGGAACGTATAAGATAAAATTTCACGGTATTCCCGGACATTCAGGATATATCTTTGACGTTCGTACAGCCAACGCAGTTGTAGAAATGGCTCACTGGGCTACAGAGCTTCATAAGTTAAACAACAGAGATACCCTTTTTTCCGTTAATATTGCAATAGCAAACGGCGGAAAAGTTACAAACGTTGTACCGGACTACGCAGAGCTTTCTATAAATGTCCGTGTTGCCGAAAAAAAACAATACGATATATTTGAAAACAAGCTAAAAGAACTTTCCGAAAAGCCCATAATCGACGGGGTTACAACTGAAACTGAAATTATTTCAAAAAATTATCCTATGCTGCCCGCAAAAGGCATGGACGAATATCTCGAAAGAGTAAAAAAGGTATTTGCTTCTATCGGGCAAAAATTTGAACTATATTCTATCCGCGGAGGCTCTTCCGACGGTAATATAATCGCAGATGCAGGAACACGTTGTATTGACAGTTTAGGCCCACACGCTGCAGGGGGACATACGCCTAATGAAAAAGTATGGATAGATGATATTGAACCCTGCGTTATACGTATGAAAGCACTCATCGAAGAAATTGCTTCTCAAAAAAACTATTAGAAGGATATATTATGTTTGATTTAAACGCTTACTTAAAAGACCTAGAAACAGTTGTAAACATCGACAGCAACTCTTCTGACCCCATAGGATTAAACAAATGTGTAGACGTTTTTGAAAGATTAGCCAAAGAACAGAGATTGTTTGTAAAAAGACATCACATTGGTGACTATACGGGTGATTATCTTGAAATTAGCAACAGAGAAAACGCCGACCATTATGACGTTATTATGATGGGACATATTGACACGGTTCAGCCCGTCAATTATTCGAAAGAATATCCTTTTCATATTGAAGGAGAGCTTGCTCACGGTCCGGGTATATCCGATATGAAATGCGGAACCCTTGCCATGCTCTATATTATAAAAGAGTTGGATAAAGAAGTTTTAGACAATCTTTCTATCGGTATTTTGATGAATTGCGACGAAGAGATTTCAAGCCGTTATTCAGAGCCGTTAACCCGTAGCATAGCAAAAAAGACCGATATAGCATTCGTTATGGAAGGCGGAAAAAATGACGGCGGTCATACAATAAAACGCAAAGGAACTGCAACGTACAAAATAAAATTTCACGGTCTTGCCTGTCACGCAGGACAAATACTTGTACAACCTAACGCAAACGCATTGGTTGAAATGGGAAGATGGGCAGTTGAGATTTACAAGTTAAACAACAAAGAAACAGGCCTTTCTGCCAACTGCGGAATAGGTTCAAGCGGACACGCAGGAAACGTTGTACCCGATTATGCGGAATTAACTATTAACATTCGCGTTGTTAATAAAGAACAATTTACCGAATTTGAAAACAATCTTCAAAGACTTGCAGAAACGCCTTTTGTTGAAGGTGTTACTGTAGAAATTGAAAAATTAGCGCAAAAAGTACCAATGTTACCTACCGCTGGTATGGACGAGTATCTTGAAAGAGTAAAAAAGGTATTCAAAGAAAAGTTGGGACTTGATTTCTATACTAAACCAATGGTTGGCGGTTGCTCTGACGGAAATATTATAGCCGACGAAGGCGTAATAGTTATCGACCACTTGGGACCTCATGGTTCAGGGGGGCATAAAAGAATCGAGTTTTTATATAAAGACGAAGTCTTCCATTGCATCGACCGTATGAAAGCGCTTATCGAAGAAATATCAGAACACAAAAAAAACACACAGGTATAAGCCTGCGTGTTTTTTATATTACTGAATTGTTTTAAGCAACATTTCGCGGAGTATCTGCGGATCACAGTTACCCTTAAGTTCTTTCATACATTTGCCAAAGAGAGCCATAAGAGCTTTTTCTTTACCACTCTTATAGTCAGCAACAGACTTCTGATCTGCCGCAACAACAGCGTTGATAACGTCTTGAATCTTGCTTGTATCGTTCGAAACGATAAATCCGTTTTCGGTAGCATACTTCTCGGGATCAATATCATTTTCAAACATTTCGTCAAGAATCTTTCTTGCATTCGCATTACCAACCTTACCGTCAGCAACAAGTTTGATAAGCTGTCCCAAAGCCTTACCGTTTATATCAAGCATATCTGCAGTAAGCTGTTTGCGGTTCAAAACTTTCATACAGTTTGAAATAATCCAGTTTGCCGCTTCTTTTGCCATACCGCATTCAGCGTAAGCCGCTTCAAACACGTCGCAGAGCGCACGGCTTTCGGTAAGAAGGTCAGCATCATATTCGCCAAGTCCGAGTTCTGTAATATATTTAGCTTTCTTAACTTCGGGGAATTCGGGAAGCGATGCTTTGATTCCGTCAAACCATTCGTCATCGATGCATACGGGCATAACGTTAGGATCGGGGAAATAACGGTAATCCCCTGCAGTTTCCTTGTTTCTCATAGCAAAGCTCTTGCCCTTGATGTCGTCCCAACGGCGTGTTTCCTGAACAAGTTCTTCAGTACCGTTTTCAATAGCGTCTATATGTCTTGCCGTTTCGTATTCGATAGCGCGTTCGATAGCCGAAATAGAGTTCATATTCTTCATTTCGGTTCTTACACCGAGAACGTTACTGCCTTCAGGTCTTACGGAAAGGTTAACGTCGCAACGCATAGAGCCCTGCTCCATACGGCACTCGGAAACCTTCGCAAAACGAAGTAAAGAACGGAGTCTTTCGAGGTATGCGACAACCTCTTCTGCGCTCGATAAATCGGGCTGGCTTACGATTTCGATAAGCGGAACGGAAGTACGGTTGAAGTCAACGAAAGTTGTATTTGTCCAATCGTCGTGAACAAGCTTACCCGCGTCTTCTTCCATGTGTATCTGCTTTATTCTGATATCCTTTTCACCTTTAGATGTGTTAATTCTTACCGTACCGTTTACGGCAACGGGAGAAAACCACTGGGTTGTCTGATATGAACCGGGAAGGTCAGGATAGTAGTAGCTCTTCTTGTCGAACGTTGTAACGCGGTTAATATCGCAGTTAAGCATCATACCCGCTGTCATACCGAGGTCAACAACGTGTTTGTTAACAACGGGAAGCATACCGGGCATACCACAGCATGCGGGGCATACGTGGTCGTTCTGTTCTCCGCCGAATTTAGCCGAACAGGAACAAAAGATTTTGGATTCGGTAGCAAGCTCTATATGAACTTCCAAACCGATGACTGTCTCATATTTAGTTGCCATTTACTTGCCCACTCCTTCCAATTTACTTGCAATATCAAGTAACATATTTTCGGAAAATGCCTTTCCGATAAACTGTACTCCACCTGCGATAACAGCCGGAAGACCGGTTATCGATGCGGGAGCAGTATAAAGATTTTCGTCATAAGCGATATACTTATTTGCATCGGTATCTGCCTTTGTGTAAGCTGTCTTTGCACTTGCAGGCATAAGAACTGCATCATAGGATTCAAATATTTCTGCAAACTTTTCTACTATAACACGGCGGATACGAAGACCTTTGTCATACATCTTCATATAGTTGTCTGTAGAAAGTGTTTCTGAACCGAAGAGAATAGCAGTCTTGAGAAGTTCGCCAAATGCTTCTGTACGGCTGTTTGTATAAAGCTCGTCGATAGTTGTATAGTTAGGTGTTCTGTATCCATATTTTACACCGTCATAACGTGATACGTTGTTACAAAGTTCAGCTGACATAAGAATATTCCAAGCTGATTTTGCAGCGGCAATAACGCTGTCATCAATTTCGCAAACTTCAATACCGTTTGCTTCGAGTGTCTTCTTTACTTCTGCAATTCTTGCTTTTACAGAGTCGTCTGCACTCTCGGTAATCGATTTTGCAATAGCGATTTTTTTAGCGGGAGAAAACTCTGCGTTTGATTTAATAAGCGCACACTTCTCTTCCGAAAGACTTGTACCGTCTTTGTCGTCGTGTCCTGCAATTACGTCAAGTATTTCTTTTACCGCTGAAACTGTGTTAGCTGTTACGCTTACAGCCTCGCCCGAACAAGCGATAGATATAGTGCCGAAACGGCTTACAGTACCGTAAGTAGGCTTAACGCATATCTGACCATTCAATGAAGCGGCTCTTCTTGAAGTACCGTTTGCATCAAGACCAATAGCTGCTAAAGCCTCTCCGTTCTTTACGAGTTCGGAAGATGCAGTAATCAATGTGCCGTCTTCTCTTTCGGTTGCGCCAAAGTATGAGGTTTCACCGAGAAGGTCGATACAAAGTTCGCCTACCTTTGCCTTTCCGCCGATAGCGTAGCCATTACTTTCAAGTCTGTCTACTACTTCTGCGTTAAAAAGGCTCATATAACCTTCAAGCATTTTTGAACCGGCAGCGGTAGGATAATCCTTTGTCAAAACCATATCGTCAAGAGCAATTATCTTTCCAGAAGCCTTTTCATTTTTACTGATATAAAGTTCCATAATGTTACACTCCCTTTCCGTTATTACTCAACAAGACGGGGTACCTGCCAGTAACCCTCTGTTGTTTCGGGAGCGCCTTTTTGGAGCTCTTCTCTTGTATATTTCTTTATAACCTTGTCTTCACGAACAACCGTGAGAATAGGCATAACGTGAACCATACGTTCAACTTCGTCTGTATTTATAGCATTAATAACGTCCATTTCACTTTCCTGCTTTGCATAGAAAGCAAGGAACGCTTCTTTTTCCTGTTCGGTAAGCTGAAGCTGATTCAATTTTTCGAGTCTGCGTAAAATCTCTCTGTCCATACGCCAAGACCTCCTTAGTCTCTAACTTTAATGTGAACCTCGCGGAGCTGTTGTTCTGTTACTTCTCCGGGAGCTCCCATCATAACGTCCTGAGCATTACCGTTAAGCGGGAATGCGATTACGTCACGGATAGTATCTTCTTCGGCAATAAGCATAACGATTCTGTCAATACCGGGCGCCATACCTGCGTGAGGAGGAGCACCGAACGAGAATGCCGTATACAATGCGCCGAACTTTGACTTAACGTCATCTTCGCCGTAACCTGCAATTTCAAACGCTTTCTTCATAATATCGGGGTTGTGGTTACGTACAGCACCCGAAGAAAGCTCAACGCCGTTACAAACGATATCGTACTGATATGCGAAAATATCAAGAGGATCTTTGGTATTAAGCGCTTCAAGTCCGCCCTGAGGCATTGAGAAGGGGTTGTGTGTAAAGTCAATCTTCTTTGCTTCTTCATTGTATTCGTACATGGGGAAATCAACGATGTAGCAGAATTCGAAGCTGTCTTTCTTGATTATATCAAGCTCATTACCGAGCCAAGTTCTGATTTCACCTGCAAGCTTGTTTACAACTGCGGGAGCATCACAGATAAAGAATACGGTTTCGCCCTCTTTAATTCCGGTGATTTCCTTAAGCTGAACCTTCTGTTCGTCTGAAAGGAACTTTGCGATAGGTCCTTTGTATTCTTCTCCTGCAAGAGTGAGATAACCGAGACCTTTCATACCGATGCTTGTAGCAAACTTAAGGGAATCTTCAAAGAACTTCTTGGATTTGCCCTGACAGTCAGCAACAATACCGCGAACGGGCTTACCCTTGAATATCGGGAAGTCAACACCAGCAAAGAACTCTGTCAAATCACAGATAATAAGGGGGTTACGAAGGTCGGGCTTATCCGAACCGTATTTAAGCATAGCTTCGTTGAAAGGAATTCTTCTGAAAGGAGGCTTTGAAACTTCCTTGTCAGAGAACTTACTGAAAGTATTGTAAAGAACTGTTTCGCCTACTTCAAGTACGTCGTCCTGTGTAGCGAAAGCCATTTCATAGTCAAGCTGATAGAATTCACCGGGAGAACGGTCCTGACGAGCGTCTTCATCACGGAAGCAAGGAGCTATCTGGAAGTATCTATCGAAGCCCGATGTCATAAGAAGCTGTTTAAACTGCTGAGGAGCCTGAGGAAGCGCATAGAATTTACCCTTATGCTTACGGCTGGGTACGAGATAGTCTCTTGCGCCTTCGGGGGAAGATGCTGTAAGAATAGGAGTCTGTATTTCAAGGAATCCCAAACCTTCCATCTGGCTGCGGATAAAGTTAATAATCTTGCTACGAAGCACGATATTCTTGTGAATAGCAGGATTTCTGAGGTCGAGGAAACGGTACTTAAGTCTAACGTCTTCTCTTGTCTGTGTAGATGCGGAAATTTCAAAAGGAAGCGCGTTACGGCAAGGACCGAGAATCTCAAGGCTCTCAACCTTAACTTCAACGTAACCCGTCGCAAGTTTTTCATTTACAGTTTCATCATCTCTTTTTGCTACAACGCCCTTAACTGCAACAACGGTTTCCTTTGTTACGTCTTTGAGGAGGCTGTCGTCTGATAATACAGTCTGTGTTACACCATAGTGGTCGCGGAGGTCAACGAAAATAACTCCGCCGTGGTCTCTTATTGTGTCTACCCAACCTGCCAAAACAACGCTCTGGCCGATATGCTCAACACCGATTTCATTACAAGTATGAGTTCTGATCATAATTCTAATCTCCCATATATAAATACTTTTTTATTTTTTACTTTTTTAGGGTGGAATAATCAAGCAAAACAAAAAGAAGACGCCTTTATATCCCACAAAAATATTATGGGACGAAAGTCATCTTCCGCGATACCACCCATATTGACATTTTGACATAATAACAAAATGCCCTCTCATTTTAACGCGCTGTCGTGGCGTCTGCCGTGCAATTCTAATCACCGTTAAAAATAAAGGCTTTCTTTTGCAAGCTCCGAAGTGTTTTTCACCAAAGCTCTTCATACCGTACTTTCACCTTAACAACGGCTCTCTGAATGAAGTATTCATCGGTTACTCTCTTCATCATCGCATTAATTATAGTTTATTTTACAACACCAAGAAAAATTTGTCAATATTTTTTCGCAAATTTCCTTACTTATTTCTTATTATATATACCATATTTCAACTTTAATTTGTATAAACAAATTCAAGATTTACTTTTTCATTCAAAAAATCTATAAGTTTATCCGACTGTAATCCCAAAGCTAATCCAATAACAACCTTTGCATAAGCAGCTTCAAGGGTAGTCCCAAACAGTCCCACAGCCCCATTTCGCAAAGCATCGCCGGTACTTGTGTAAGTATATGCATCTTTGTTGCAAGGCGAAATGATTATGGGAATATTTGAATCTTTTGCCTTTTTGAGCAGATACAATATCGAGCTGTCAGTGTAATTATCATTTGTTTGATTAGGCTTTTTTCGCTCAACACAAACCGTATCCGAGTGATAGGTTCCGTGAACTATTGCTTTTACACCACTCAAATCAATCCTCGAATACTTAAGCCCAACATACGGCTGAATAAGCATAACCTCGTCAGAAAGTTTGCTGATATTATCGAGCAAAAAGCTGTTTGTTTCAAACGCTCTTCCCTGCAATTTAGCATTATTTTTATCTGCAATTTTTTCAGCGTCTTCGCTGTAGAAATTATGGTTATAATTAGTACATTGCAATACGTGCGAACCGTAATGAACAAGCAATTCTCCGTTTGAATCATAAGGATTACGCGAGTCAATCATATTGCGGTAAACGACGTAAACGTTGGGGGCAATACCGTTCATTATAAGTTCAACCGCGGCTCTGAAATTTGCGTGTCCGTTAGTTTCTTTGTGCGACAAATCAAGCTGTGCCGAGACCATACAAACAGGGATAGGCGCGCCTGCAAGTACAAGCGACAAAAGCGATGAAGTATATGCAAGAGTATCAGTTCCGTGTAGGACTATTATCCCTTTGTAAGCTGACCAAATGGACTTGTCGCGGAATATATCAATAAGTTCATTCCAAACGGATATAGTCATATTTTCACTTAATATATCTTCAGAAAGAGAACGTGTGTCAAAATCAACTACATCGGCAAATGGAGAAGCTGACGTCTTGTAAGCGGATATTATTTTTTTACTTGCATTTTTTGCATTTGACTGATTTTCGTTTGATTCATCAGCTTCAGAGCATATAGTCCCACCGGTTAAAACAACAAGTATCTTGTTTCTATCGCTCATTTTTACCTAAATCCCCTTTCAAGTGTTTTGCTCTCTACCACATTATATAATATAACCCAAAATTAGTCAACAATTCGTTTGATGCTAAAATCTCCATTTGTACAAAAACGTTTGTATGGAGATTCCTCGACTGCGCTCGAAATGACCATAGGGGTAAGGTTTGTGCAAATAATATTAAACGGTCATTTCGAGTGCGGGCAACGCCCGTCGACCTCTCTCGGTTTGTACTTTTCAATAAATTATAATCGACCTTGTAGGAACAAAAAGTTACGGTCATTTCGAGTGAAGCACCATAGGTGCGGAATCGAGAAATCCCATTACCTCTATGCAGAAACATCAAGGAAGTAGGCACTTTGTAAGCCTCCTCCTGACGGGGGAGGAGGAATTGGCGTTTAGAAAATCGGATTTTTCAACAGTTGAGTTATCACCGAAGAAAAATCCGATTTTTAGCCAAGGAGGAAGGAGAGAAATCATAAAATTTAGAACAATAACCCCACTATGTACAACATATTGTTTTTTGTTACACAGTGGTGAAATTGTGGAAAATCATACATTCTCTCTCCTCCCGTCGCCTTCGGCGCCACCCTCCCCGTCAGGAGAGGGCTCACATAGTGCCTACTCACCCAATAAAATTACACCGAGGTAAAAACAAACAAGCTTCCCTTTCTGTTGCCGAAAAGGAAGCTTGTTTTGTTGTTATTATTTTTACGCTATAAGCATTTCGCCAACGATATGCGCAAGAATTGCATCTACATCTGCACTATCGGTTACACCTTCACCGTCAATATCACCCGCAAATTCGCGTATATCATTTTCGGCAAAGCTGTCTTCAGCCAACGCCTTTTTAACCATAAGCGCATCAAACACTGTTGCTATACCGTCGCCGTCAATATCGCCCTTGACTGCAATTTCTACTTCTTGCTCACCTACTATAATCTTACTACCCGTACCGATGATGCCGTTGTTTGATATGATTGTTATATCATCGCCAAGCATTTCAGCAAGTTCACTTTCAGTCATAGCAATGTTACCGACAACCGTAGGAACGATTACGACTTCAGTTTCGTCAGCCAACTTGCTAACAGTTACGCCCTTACCTTCAAGTGCTATTTCAAGTTCGCTTTTTGATACAAAAACAAGTTCTGCATTTAATAGGTAATTATCATAAACCTCAATATTAGCCCAATCTTCTGCAGTACCATTATAATATACCGTTGTTAAATTGCTGCAACGATAAAATGCATACCAACCTATACTCGTTACTTTTTCAGAGATACTTACACTCACTAAATTTTTACAGAACGAAAACGCCTCTTGCGATATTATAGTTACGCTAGAAGATATTTCCACTCTCTTTAAATTCATGCATCCCTCAAACGCATTCCGACCAATATTTGTTACACCATTTGGCACAACATAATTTTCAGCATTTTTGGCACAAGGATATAATATTAAAAATGTCCCTTCTTTATTGAAAAGCACACCATCCTTCGACATAAATGAATTGTTATTTTCAGCTACCTTCATCTCATACAATTTTTGACAACCATAAAACGCAAACTCGCCTATACTCATTATACTAGTAGGTATCTCAACACTCTCCAAACTTTCACACCAAGAAAAAGCCATATAACCTATATCAATCACCCCCTCGGAAATATCAACCAACTTCAAACTTGCACAATCAGCAAATGCGGTATCACCAATATTTATTACGGTGTTTGGAATATACACATTAGTCAACCCACAACACCCACGAAATGCCGCTTCCCCTATGCTTGTTACCCCTTCGGGAACTTTATAATTTGTTTCTTTTTTTCTTGTGGGGTAAAATAACAATATTGTTTTATCTTTGTTGAACAATACCCCTTTATCTGAAGAATATACACTATTATCATTTGAAACATTTATTTCTGTCAACCTGCTACAATCTCTAAATGCCCCCTCCCCTATCCTCGTTACACCATTACCAATTTCTACCCTCGTCAAACTCCCGCATTCAGAAAATGCACCATCTTCTATACTCATTACACTGTCGGGAATTTCTATACTCGTCAAACTGTTGCAATAGTAAAATGCATAATCACCTATAAACGTTACACTATCGGGAATTTCTATACTCGTCAAACTTTCGCAAGCAAAAAACGCATTTTCACTTATGCTCGTTACAGGATAACCCCCAAGTGTTTGCGGTATTACAAGCTCGCCTGTAGCAGATGTGTTGCAATCTGTTATTGTCGCTTCATCGTTTGCAATTTCGTATGTAAAGACACCCTCCGTAGCCGCTTTTGCGTTGGTGCTAAATATACCTACAGCTAAAACAACCATAAGCAATGCAACTGTTAAAAATAATAATGTTTTTTTCATAAATATACTCCTTTCGCTTATTTGTATAATTGTAACAACTCACACAAATAAGTCTATTTATAGACTAATAGTATCATATATAGCCCATATTGTCAATAGAAACAGTCTATAATTAGACTATATTCTTTAATGAGGTGTAAAATATGGACACATATACTGCTGTAAAAAACAGAATTTTACAATTACTTGAAGAAAGAAATATCTCAATATACAAATTAGCAACAGATTCTGCAGTACCTCCGTCAACAGTAAAAAATATCTTATACGGAAAAAGCAAAAATCCCGGCATAGTAACTTTAAAAATGCTATGCGATGGGCTTGACATTACACTTATCGATTTCTTCAACACAAACGAGTTTAACTCCCTTGAACAAGAAATAAAATAAAAATATGCCCCTGAACAAAATCGTTCAAGGGCATTAATTTTTGTCTTATTTAAAGTTTTTAACGCAGAAGTTCCAAGCGCTCTTAACCATATCAACAACGTCGCGTTCAGCTTTCCAGCCGAGTTCGTTGTATGCTTTGGCAGGGTCAGCATAACATTCCGCAATATCACCGGGACGGCGAGGAGCAATAACGTAAGGTACCTTAATACCGTTCTGCTCTTCAAATGCTTTAACAAGCTGAAGAACCGAATAACCGTTACCTGTTCCGAGGTTATAAATATTTACGCCGTTAAGCTTATCAAGGGCTTTAAGATGTCCGTTCGCAAGGTCAACAACGTGGATATAATCTCTTACACCCGTTCCGTCAACCGTGTCATAGTCATCACCAAACACGTTAAGGTGAGGAAGCTCTTTATTTGCAACCTTTACTATGTAAGGCATAAGATTGTTAGGAATACCGTTGGGGTTTTCACCGAACGTCCCCGTTTCGTCAGCGCCGATAGGATTAAAGTATCTGAGAATGGTTATATTCCATTCGTTATCGGAAACGTAAAGGTCTTGCAAAATCTGCTCAATCATAAGCTTTGTACTGCCGTAGGGGTTTGTTGTACTAAGCGGGAAATCTTCTCTTATCGGAACGCTTTCGGGTTTGCCGTATACAGTCGCGGAAGAGCTGAATACGATAGACTTACAGCCGTGTGCCGCCATAACTTCGCAAAGAGCCAAAGTTCCTTCAATATTATTATGATAGTAGAACAAAGGCTTTGCAACCGATTCACCAACTGCCTTAAGACCTGCAAAGTGAATAACTGCATCAATCTTATGTTCCTCAAAAATCTTATTTAAGCCATCTCTGTCAAGTATGTCTGTCTTATAGAAAGCAACGTCTTTACCTGTTACCTTCTTTATCTTGTCAACTACTTCTATCTGTGAATTATAGAGGTTATCGCAAATAACCACTTCATAACCCGCTTTAAGAAGCAAAACAACTGTGTTTGAACCGATATATCCGGTTCCGCCAGTTACAAGAATCTTCATAGTAGTCTTTTCTCCTTTTGAGTCTAAAAATAGAAAAACAACGGTATTCCTGCATAGCAGAAATACCGTACTGTTTCTAAGCAATATTAGTCAGCATAAACACTTGCGTATTTTCTGCCCTGTGCTTTCTTTTCAAATTTAACTTTTCCGCTGATCAATGCAAACAAAGTGTCGTCTGTACCGATACCTACGTTTGTTCCGGGACGAATGTGTGTGCCTCTCTGACGAACAATAATGCTACCAGCAGTTACTGTCTGACCGTCAGCTGCCTTTACACCAAGTCTTTTGGACTCACTGTCTCTACCGTTCTTTGTAGAACCAACACCCTTTTTGTGAGCGAAAAACTGCAAACTGATTCTCAACATTGTTTTTTACACCTCTTTTTGATGTTAATCTTCTTGTTCGGACACATCAAGATAATCATAGTACTCTTCGAGCATATCGTTTAACTGTAAGTAATAAGCTTCAATAAGACCTGAAATAGCGAAACGCTTTCTTTCATCGTCTTCAAATTCAGTTAACGCGCCTCTTGCTACCACCTTAATATCGGTAGTATCCTCGTCTATGGTATATTCGACGTCCGATGCATATGCGACCTCGATAGCGTTTATTATAAGCATTGTCATTGCCGATACTGCCGAGCAAACTATATCTTCGCCCGATTCAGCATATCCCGCATGACCTTTTTCTTCAAAGCCGTAATAAACTCCATCACGTTTGAAAAAAGTAAACTTAATCATGCCTTAGCCGTTGATTTTTTCAATCTGAACTTTAGTGTAAGGCTGTCTGTGACCTTTTTTCTTCTTTTCGTTCTTCTTGGGCTTGTAAGTCATAACGTAGATCTTCTTGCCCTTGCCGGATTTGATAACATTAGCAGTAACTGTAGCACCTTCAACGTAAGGAGCGCCAACAGTTGTCTTTTCACCCTCGGATACAGCCATTACTTTATCAAAAGTAACTTTTTCTCCATCTTCAACACCGAGTTTCTCGATGAAAAGAATGTCTCCTTCTGTAACCTTGTACTGCTTTCCGCCTGTTTCGATAACTGCAAACACGAAAAGCACCTCTTTTCTTTATAATCTCGCTAATATAGGTAAAGACATCATATTTCAACGCCTTTTTTCAGACCTATACATTATGCGGCAGTATATTATAGCACTATCGACCAACATTTGTCAAGTGTTTTTTCAATAATATTTTTCTTAAATTCAAACTATTATTCTTAATTCCCCAAAAACGCCTTTCGGCGTTTTTTGTTTTGGAACAAACAGTCAGGAGCTTCTCTCCCGAACCCTTAACCAAAGGCGGCTTTTTGAAAAAAGCCCCTTTGGATACCCGCAAAAACTTTTGTATAGACGTTAGTCAGTGCGTTATTTCAAAGTTTTTGAAGGTTTGGAAACTTTTTTCAAAAAGTTTCCAAGAAAAATAATCATTTAATCTTTTTCTTTGCGGCAGTCAAAGTATTCTGCAAAAGCATAACTCTCGTCATAGGTCCTACACCGCCGGGAACGGGGGTAATATATGAAGCCTTCTTTTCCGCAGACTCATAATCAACGTCGCCGCAAAGCTTTCCGTTTTCGTCTCTGCACATACCCACGTCAATAACTACAGCACCTTCCTTTATCATATCGCCCGTAATAAACTTCGCTCTGCCTATGGCTACGACCAATATATCAGCCGAGAGGCATATTTCTTTAAGATTTTTTGTCTTACTATGGCAAACGGTAACAGTACCGTTCTTGTGGAGAAGCATCATCGCCTGAGGCTTTCCTACAATGTTACTTCTGCCCACAACAACGCAATTCTTTCCGGCAACGTCAATATTGCTTCTTTCGAGAAGCGCCATAACCCCCGCAGGTGTACAAGGCAGAAGCTCGTAGTCGCCTATCATGATCTTACCAACGTTATAGGGGTGGAAAGCGTCAACGTCTTTCTTTACGTCTATATTATTTATAATAAGGTCAGAATTAAGATGTTTAGGCAAAGGAAGCTGAACTATTATACCATGTACGCTGTCGTCATTGTTTAACTTATGTACAAGTGCTAACAATTCTTCTTCCGTCGTATTTTCAGGAAGCGCGTGTACAATAGAATTAATACCCGTTTCTTCACAGTCCTTCGCCTTATTTCTTACGTATACCTGCGATGCAGGGTCTTCTCCAACAATAATTACAGCAAGTCCGGGAACAATCCCCTTCTCTGCTTTCATTGCTGCAACTTCTTCGGATATTTCGGCTCTGATAGCAGCCGAAATCGCCTTGCCGTCAATTATTTTTGCCATTTTTCTTTACCATCCTTTTATATTCTTCTTTTGTAATAATTGTTTCTTCTTTTTCAAGAATAGGCTGTCTTTCTTTTTTGAAGTAGAACAAAACCAAAAATGCAAGTCCCACAACGAAAGACACAAGACCTATAACCTGCGAAATTCTGAAAGGACCTACGTAAAGGCTGTCGGTGCGCAGTCCTTCAATCAAAAATCTACCGAAACCATACCAGGTCATATACATAAAAAATATCTGACCGTGATATTTTTTCTTTTTATAGAATGTGTTTATAAGCAGAAATCCAATCAGATTCCACAAAGATTCATACAGAAAAGTCGGGTGAACGTAGATTGCTTCGGTCATATTTTCGGCGCGTATCCCCATTCTTATAAAAATATCGGTTACACCTCCGTGCGCCTCGGCGTTAACGAAATTGCCCCATCTGCCCACGATTTGCCCAATCATAACGGCGGGAACTAACATATCGTACATCTTCAAAACGTTTATTTTTTTGATAAGACAGAAAACAAGCGCAGTTAATGCACCGCCTATAACAGCGCCGTATATGGCAAGACCGCCTTCCCAAATAGCTATCATTTCCATAAATGAATCATACTGTTCAAGACTTGTCAGTACGTAGTAAAGCCTTGCCCCAATAATTGACAGAGGGATTATGTAGAGGGCAAGATCAAGAACGTCGTCCTCTTTTATACCCTCGTAATATTTCGCTCTGTTCAAAACGTACGAACAAGCAAGAATTATACCAATAGTAATGATAACACCGTACCAAGCGACGTTTCTGCCAAAGAGAGAAAACGCCACCTCTTTAAGCGGAAATTCATCTATCCCAAGTCCGGGAAAAGAAATATAATTCGTCATTATTTACACATCCTTTTCAGACAGGAAATACCGTTGACATAGCAAAGAACTTTTCATCAAACATACAGCCAAGAAGTTCGTTAACGTATTCAAATGTCAACTCCTTCACCGCATCGGCATAGTCAAAGAGATCACAGCCTTCAAATATATAGCTCATAAGCTCGTATGCAATTTCTTCGGTATTGTCAAAGATTTTTATAAAATCGGCGTATATAACTTTTTTACATCTTTCGTATTCAATTTTATCAAGTCCATTTGCTTGTTTATCCTTAATATAGTCAAATATTCTGCCGTAAACCAATTCGGGATCATTAGCTTCGCCCGACAACTCGTTAAATGCAAAAGATTCGCTTATACTGTAGCAATATTCAAAGGTGTTTGAAATAAGTCCCTCGTTGTATAGGTCATTGAATATCTTACTGCTCTTACTGAAAAGCATTTCGTTTAAAACTGCCATACCGGCAGCTTTGCGCAATCTTTCAAAAGGCTCGGCAGGAATTTTATTATCCTTAATACCAATATCAAAAAGCGGCTTTGCAACCTGCATTTTTGTAGTTATTCTTGGGTTTAAAACGTTATCTGGCTCTTCGTCAAATATTCTCTCAATTTCGCACGCAGGGGCTTTTTTCAGTATTTTGTCGCATACTTTAAGAACCGAATCAATCTCAACATCACCGCATACACAGAGAACCATATTGTTAAGATTGTAAAACGTATTATAACACTTGTATAAAAGCTCTGCATCTATTTTAGCGATAGAGTCTACTGTTCCCGCAATGCTTATTTTTACAGGGTGGCTTTCATACATAGCTTCAAGCATATTGAAGAAAAGAACTCGCGCCGGGTTGTCCTCACCCATTTTTATTTCTTGACCGATGATTCCTTGCTCTTTCTGCACCGACTTTTCGGTAAAGTAAGGTTTGGTTACAAAATCGAGCAGTATTTCAAGGGATTCTTCAAAATTTTCGGTACACGAGAACAAATACGCTGTTTTTTCAAATGAAGTAAAAGCGTTTGCATTAGCGCCCGTTTCGGCATATCTTGAAAAAGTATCAAGACCGTCTTCGTTGTCAAAAAGCTTATGTTCAAGAAAATGAGCGATACCGTTTGGAACTTCTGTCATTTCTTTTTCGCCTTTTAATCTGAATTTATTGTCTATGGAACCATACTTCGTACCGAAAACGGCAAATGCAGTAGTAAGCTTTTTAGGAAAAACGTATACGTCAAGTCCGCTTTCGTGGCATATTTTCGTATAGCTCTCGCCCAAGAATTCATTACTTTTTATAATTCTATCACTCATCATCGAACATCCCCCTTTCCCTTCAACGTTCCTTCAAGGAAATAAACCGTATCAAGCTGCATTTTACGAGCCACGTTTATTATTTCTTCTTTTGTAACGTTCATAAATCTTTCGCATACTTCCTCGTGGGTATCATCAAGGTCGGAAAGACATCTTGTAAGATACCAGCCTTCTAATGCAGGAGGACTGTCATTTAACTCATTATATGCATTTTTCAAAGATTTTTTTGCAAGAACAAGCTCTTCGTCTGTAATTTTTCCTTGTTTTACGTTTTCGAGCTGCGCCAAAATTTCATTCTGCGCTTTTTCTTTATCAGACACTTCGATACCGCTGGTTACAACCATAATCCCCTTTATACCGTCAGGTATAGCGCGGCAATAATAACAAAGACTAAGCTTTTCGCGAACGTTCATAAACAATTTGCTTACGGGCGAGTTACCGTACATTTCAACAAACACGGGAAAAGCGCTGTAATCTTCATCGCCAACGGTGCAACCGGTTCTGAAGCCTAATGAAAGTTTTCCTTGAGCAGCTGAAATTTTTTCGGTTACGTTCTTAACTTCTGTTACGCCGTATTTTACAAAAGTCTTCTTTGATTCCGTATAATCACGTTTTCTATCGGCAAACATTTTTCCTATTCGTTTGCATAGTTCTTCTATATCTCCGCTTCCAACGTAGAATATCTCAATTCGAGATGTTTCCAAAAGTTTTTTATATGCTGAAAACAATTCTTCTGCAGTTATTTTTTTTACAGATTCTTCGTCACCGTATTCACTTATACCAAAGGCTTCGCCTCGGCACATTTCTTCTTTACAGCGGGTAACGGCATAAGAGTTTTTGTTATTAATAAGCGCTCTTATATCGTCTATAAGGTCATTTTTCTCGCTTTCAACGTAGCTCTTTGAGAAGACACCGTTTTCCAAGTAAGGCTCAAACATAAGCTCTTCGAGTATAGAAATAGTACCGTCTGTTATTTTCGTACCATCTATAGAATATCTATCTGCAAGCCAGCTTGCAGTTATACCGCAAATCTGATAATCGCCTCTTTTAAAAGTTTTGCTATCTACCGACGCGGCATACAGCTCATCAAGTGCAATTTTTATAGAAGCAATATCATTATGTTTTTTTGTTCCGCGAAGCAACACTTGCGGAATAAGAGCATTAAGCGACGCGCTTTTTCTTTCAAGATACTGCACAAAATTAAAAGACAAATAATTCGTCTTAAACTTATCGGTAGGTATAACGTTCAGCGTAACACCATCGGTTATATTAAATTTTTTCAACATCATTTTCACCCCATCAGATACTATAGAATACCTATCTTCTTTATTATACACATTTTTTTCCGGTTTTCAACACATTAGCCAATATTATATGACATTATTCAGAAAATAATCTTAATTCCGTCCCCGTATAATAGTGCAACAATATATCCTTATAACCGACTCCGTCTTGCGCCATACAATTAGCCCCTGCCATACTTAACCCTACACCGTGTCCCGAGCCAAAAGTTTTTATATTAAATTTCCCATCTTTGTAAGATAGGTCAAAACTTGCAGAAGAAAGAGCGAACACCTCTCTTGCGCGTCTACCTGTCATTTTTACTCTTGCAAACTCAACTATATCTACTCTATTGTTTTTATTTTTTTCAACGACACCTATCCACTCTTGCGGATTATCGTTAAAAATGCACCTAACGCTATTTTCTTCGAGCAAAACTTTTACTTCTTCAGGAGTATACTCAACACTTCTTTCGACCGAAGCTTCAGGAGAATTAACCGAAACAAGATAAGGTATCTCAAATCCCCACACGTTTTCAGCTGACTCGGTTACACCGTTTGATGAAGCGTGAAAAACAGCGTCAGCGATACTATCTTCGAAATAAAGAACTTCACCTTTTGTTTCGCCAACGGCTTGTTTAATTATCTCGTAATACAAATTAACGTTATCCTCTCCCCATAAAAGCAATGCATCTTCAAAAGAAATAAAACCTAAACAATGGGAATAATCATCACACATATCAGCAGAATAATGAACTAAAGTTTTTTCATTTCCCTGAATTCTTCTCATACAATAACTTCTGACAGCCACAGCCAACGCCTTAACAGCCTCTTTTTCATAAAACGACGGGACCTCTGCAAGTAATACCCCGCAAACGTATTCATCAAGCTCCATTTGTTTTATTTCTCCCGTTGAAGTTATGTACAATTCAACTGTAATATCGGAAACTTCACTTTTATCAAGAACAGTATTATCATCTTTTTCCAACGCCTGTCCATCAGCAACAAGCCCTACAACAGTAGGAGAAACCACCATCAAAGCAACAATTATAAAAACAAACAACAATCTATAATTCAAAAAAACCACCTCACGAAAATATATTCCGAAAAGGCGGTTTATATGATTATAAATTTGTATAGATTAATCAGTTAAAGTTTTGTCATCACTGGGCACGTGACCAAGCAGTTTGGTATATGCTCTGTAGAAAGAAGAGTAGTCGCCGAACCCCGATTCTATAGCGGCGCGGCTGGCAGAGTAACCCTTATTAATAAGTTGTTGTGCTTGTATAACCCTCTTATAATTTATGTACTTTCCAACTGTAGTCCCTGTTGCTTTTCTAAAGACTTTGTTTAAATGATGCTTACTTATATAGAACTTTTTAGAAAGAAAATCAAGTGAAATGGGAGTGCAAATATTTTCATTCAAGTAGGTAATCATATCTGATACGGCAGTATTCAAATTACCTTTAGGCGCTGTATTATCAACCGTTTTACTCATAAAGAGCAGTTTAGAAAGAAGACTCTGCGCCGCGATAGAAACAGACATTTCCTTAATATCATCAGGCATTGAACGACAGTTAAATACTCCTTCATAGCCTTCACGCAAACCGAAGTTACTTATATTTTCATAATATATCTTTCCGCTGTTTGCGCCATAGAAAGACAACAACTGTTTTCTTATTTCTTCCGGCACAATCTCCTCGGAAAAATGGAGAACGTAACGCTTATACGGCATAGTACTCATTATCTTAACACCGTGAAACACGTTTGGCCCAATAAGCAAAACGCTATATGGCTTCGGTCTGTATTCTTTACCCTCTATAAGATAAACGACGTCCCCGTCTTCAAAATAAACAACCTCGTACAAACTATGGCAATGAAGATCAAAAACCTGCGTAGAGGTATCTCCGACAGTATGGTGCATAAAAATATATTTTGTCTTCATTTCATCTCTTTGCAGCAATCTTCTCACCCCTTTTGAAAGCATTATACACCCGAATCGCTATTTTTGCAATACTTACAGCAAAAAATGCAATTGAAAAGATTGGCAGAGAGTGGTATAATATTGTAAAAAAATAAACTTATACATTATATAAGGAGATAAATTTTTATGAAATTAGGCGCTCAACTTTTCACACTCAGAGAACAGCTTAAGACCGAAGAAGATATCAGAGTCGGTTTGAAAAAAGTTGCCGATATAGGCTACAAAACCGTTCAGGTATCGGGCGTAGGTCCTATCGATCCCAAGATTTTGAAATCGATCTGCGACGAAAACGGACTTGACATCATCGTTACTCACACGAAACCCGAAAGACTCATGGGAGAACTTGATGCAGTTCTTGAGGAACACGATATTTACAATTGTAAATATATCGGTCTTGGAAGTATGCCGGTAGCATACAGAACAGAAGAAGGTCTTCCTAAATTCATTGAAGAATTCGGCCCCATCATTGACAAGATTAATGCAGCAGGCAAAAAGTTTATGTATCACCACCACAGCTTTGAATTTCACCGTATGAATGACGGCAAGTGGCTTTTCGATCATTTGCTCGAAGCATTCCCCGCAGACAAGATGGGAATTATTGTTGACACATATTGGCTCCAGCACGCAGGTCTTAGCATAATTCCTATGATAGAAAAACTTAAAGGCCGCCTTGAATGTGTTCACTTGAAAGATATGTATCTCCCTGAAATAAACAACGACCACACATTCGCATCTATCGGCGACGGAAACATTGATTTTGTCCCCGTTATAGAAGCATTTGAAAAGAATGGTGCAAACTATATGTTTGTTGAACAAGATAAAACCCCCGGCTGTCCCTTTGATGCTTTGAAGCGCAGCTATGACTACATTCAGACTATTTATAAGGAGAACTAATTATGGAAAAGAAAGTAAGACTTGGTATTATCGGTATCGGTAACATGGGTACTTCCCATTGCAAAAACATTGTTGAAAAAGGACTCGTTCCCAATGTTGAATTGGCTGCAGTTGCAGACCGTTCTGAATCTCGCAGACAGTGGGCAAAGGAATCACTCCCCGAAACCGTTGAAATATTTACAGAAGGTACAGACCTTATCGACAACGCAAAGGTTGACGCAGTCCTTGTTGCAGTTCCCCACTACGGTCACTGCGAATTGTCTATCAAAGCTATGAAAAAAGGGCTCCACGTTATGTGCGAAAAGCCTGCAGGCGTTTATACAAAGCAGGTTAAGGAAATGAATAAGGTTGCAGACGAAACAGGCGTTGTATTCGGTATGATGTTCAACCAGAGAACAAACTGCATTTACCGTAAGATAAAAGAAATGCTTTCTGACGGCACACTCGGCGAGATAAAGAGAGTAAACTGGATTATCACCGACTGGTTCCGTTCACAGTTCTATTATGATTCGGGCGCATGGAGAGCAACATGGGCAGGCGAAGGCGGCGGCGTTCTTCTCAACCAGTGTCCTCACCAGCTCGACCTTCTCCAGTGGCTCTGCGGTATGCCTACAAAGGTACGCGCATTCTGCCATATCGGTAAATGGCACGACATCGAAGTTGAAGATGACGTTACAGCATATCTTGAATTCCCGAACGGCGCTACAGGCGTATTCGTAACTACTACAGGCGACGCTCCCGGTACAAACAGACTTGAAATCACCTGCGACCTCGGCACAGTTGTAACAGACGGAAAGACTATCCAGTATACAAAGCTCGGCGAATCTATGTCTCAATACTGTAAGACAGTTCAGGTAGGTTTCCCCAAGATACCTTTTGAAAAACTCGACGTTGAAACAGACGGTCTCCACGAGTCTCACTCTGGCGTTCTTAAAGCATTTGCAGGCAATATTCTCAATGGTACTCCCCTTGTTGCAAACGGCAAGGAAGGTATCAATGGACTTACACTCTCAAATGCTATGCACCTTTCGAGCTGGTTGGATAAGACGGTTGAACTTCCTTTTGATGAAGATCTTTACCTCGAAGAACTCAACAAGAGAGTTGCTACAAGTAAGATAAAGGCACAGACAGAATCTATTGTATCAAACACAAGCGGAAGCTATTAATAAAAGATATAACAGAAACTTAACAGGAGTTTTTATGTTTAGAACAGCTATAGTGGGTTGTGGAGCCATCTCCAGAACCCACTCTGAAGCATTAAAATCGGTAAAAAACACAAAAATTGTTGCTTTTTGCGACACTGACATCAACAGGGCAAATGTAAGAGCAGAAGTATATAACGGAAAGGTATACACTTCTCTTTCCGCTATGTTGGAAAAAGAAAGTATAGACGTTCTTCATATTTGCACCCCTCACTATCTCCATGTTCCTATGGCTGTTGAAGCGTTAAAACGTAACGTAAATGTTGTTATGGAAAAGCCTATTGCTATTTCACACGAACAGTTTTCACAGTTAAAGGAAGCTGAAAACACTTCAAAAGCAAAACTCGGCATCTGCTTTCAAAATCGATATAACGGCTCGGTAATCGAAGCCAAAAGAGTTATCGAAAGCGAAACTTTGGGCAAGATAATAGGAGCAAGAGCAATAGTAACCTGGTCCCGCGGGGGTGTATATTACACCGAAAGCGGTTGGAGAGGTCAGTTAGATAAAGAGGGCGGCGGTGTACTTATAAATCAGTCTATCCATACATTAGACCTTATGACGTATATTATGGGCAAACCCAATAAAGTAACCGCAACCAGCGCAAATTTCCATTTAAACGGAATAATTAACGAAGAGGACTCAATCAATGCATATCTTGAGTATGGGGATAAAACCGCCATATTTTTTGCCACCACAGCAAATTGCAAAGATTCTCCCATTCTTCTTGAATTTTTCTGCGAAAAAGGCAGTTTAAGACTTGAAGGCAACACATTAAAGGTTGTTTACCCTGACAATACAAGCACGTTTAAGGATTATACAACAAGAAATGAAAGCGGAAAAGCTTGTTGGGGAACGAGCCACACACTTCTTATCAAGGATTATTATAACAGTCTTGAAAAGGGCGAAAGCTTCCCTGTTACACTTGAAAGCACGATCCCTTCTTTTGAAACTATGATGGCTGTTTACGATTCCTCAAAAACTAAAAAAACTATAAGTCTCGGAGAAACTATATGAATAAATTTTTTGACGAAAACGTCTTTTTGGGTAACAAGACTTCCAAGAAACTCTACAAGGAAGTTAAGGATCTCCCTATATTCGACTATCACTGCCACCTTTCTCCCAAAGAAATTGCAGAGGACAGAAAGTTTTATGATCTCGGCGAATTGTGGCTTGAAGGCGACCATTACAAGTGGCGTCTTATGAGAGCAAACGGCGCTGACGAAGAGTTCGTTACAGGCAAAGCCGACTACAAGGCAAAATTCTTTGAATTTGCAAAGGCTGCAGAAAATGCGGCAGGAAACGCAGTATATCATTGGATACACCTTGAATTGAAAAAATATTTCGGCATTGACAAGCCCCTCAACAGTGATACGGCAGAAGAAATTTGGAATAAGACAAAGGAAATGATGAAAGACGGTTCTTTCTCTGCTCAAAAACTTATTTTGAATTCCAATGTTGAAGCAGTATTTACAACCGACGATCCCGCAGATACACTTGAATATCACAAGGCTATAAAAGACTCGTCATTCCCCGTTAGAGTATCACCGTCATGCAGACCTGATATGGCTGTGTGCGGTATAACAAAGCCCGATTTTAAGGCGTATATTGAAAAGGCTGAAAAAGTAAGCTCTGTAAAAATTGACTCTATTGCCGGAATGGAAGAATTTCTTGCAAAGAGAATTAAGTTCTTTGCAGAGAGCGGCTGTAAGGTATCCGATATCAGCTTGACTACACTTCCCACTACAATGGGAACAAAAGAAGAAGCAAATGAAGCTCTTAAAGCTGCACTTGCAGGTAACGAAATTACAGAAAAGATGGCAAGTGATTATACTTCTTATCTTCTCGTATTCGTTGCAAAAGAATATAAGGATAACGATATCGCTCAGCAGCTTCATATGTCTGCTTTGCGTAACAACAATAGCAACCTCTTTGCAAAAGCAGGTGCCGACTCGGGTAACGACTCCGTTGCGAAAATCGCTGATATTGACGCACTTCGCAATTTGCTTGATGCTATGGCAAAGAACAACGGTCTTCCCAAGACTATCGTTTATACTCTTAACAACGCAAACTACTACGAACTTGCAACAATGATAGGTAACTTCTGGGGCGAAAACGGCGGAAATCTTCAGCTCGGTGCGGCTTGGTGGTTCTGCGATCACCTCGAGGGCATAAAAGAACAGCTCAAGATGTGTTCCGCTACAGGTCTGCTCGGCAGATTCAACGGCATGCTTACCGACAGCAGAAGCTTCACCTCTTATGCAAGACACGATTATTTCAGAAGAATTCTCTGCACCTATGTCGGAGGACTTGTTGAAAACGGTGAATTTGAAGAAACTGCAGCGAAGAAACTCGTTAAGAATGTTTCAATTGAAAATGCGCGTAAATTCTTCTCTATAAAATAAATTTAGTAAAAGGAGAAAACTATTATGAAATATACTCATGATCTCACAGGTAAAACGGCAGTCGTAACAGGTGCGGGCGGTATTCTCTGCTCCGACTTTGCGGCTCTTCTTGCCGAAAACGGCGCAGAAGTTGCGCTCCTCGACCTTAACCTTGAAGCAGCACAGAAAGCGGCTGACAAAATAACTGCAGCTGGCGGCAAAGCTATTGCAGTAAAAGCAAACGTACTCGAAAAGGACTCTCTTGAAGAAGCAAAAAAACAGGTCCTCGATGCATTTGGCAAAGTTGATATTCTTATAAACGGTGCAGGCGGAAACAACCCCAAGGGTACTTCTGATGATGAATTCTATACCGATGAAAGCGCAAAGGAATCTGTTAAATCTTTCTTCGAACTTGATCAGGCAGGTATTCAATTCGTTCTTAACCTCAACTTTATGGGAACACTTCTTCCTACCCAGACATTCGCTCCCCTTATGCTCAATAAGAACGGTGTTATCATCAACATTTCTTCTATGAATGCATATAGACCTCTTACAAAAATTCCCGCATACAGCGGTGCTAAAGCGGCTATTTCCAACTTTACACAGTACCTTGCAGTTTACTTTGCAAAGGCAGGTATCAGAGTTAACGCAATAGCTCCCGGATTCTTTGTAACACACCAGAACCGCGGACTTCTCTTCAATGAAGACGGTACACCCACAGCTCGTACAGGCAAAATCCTCAACGCGACTCCCATGGGCCGTTTCGGCGAAGCAAGTGAGCTTGGCGGAACACTTATGTGGCTCGTTGACAATGAAGCGGCAAGCTTTGTTACAGGTATAGTAGTTCCCGTTGACGGCGGCTTCTCTGCTTACAGCGGGGTATAAATTATGTTAATATATAACTTTTCCGGATTCGCCGATGAAATTGCGCCCGAACTTGACGCGCAAATTGCTACGTTAAACGAAATCGGTGTTAAGTATATGGAACTTCGTTCCATTGATAAAATTAACGTAGGCGATTTTACAATGGAATTTGCGAAAGAAATCAAAGAAAAGCTCGATGCAAACGGTATAAAGGTTTCTGCAATCGGTTCTCCTATCGGCAAAATAAAGCTTGACGAAGACTTCGAAGCTCACTTTGAAAAATATAAGCACGTTGTTGAACTTGCAAAATTGTTCGAAACAAAGTATATTCGTATGTTTAGCTTCTATATTGATAAGGAAGACGATCCCGAACCTCACTTTGAACAGGTTATAGCTAACCTCAAGAGATTCTTGGAATACGCCAAAGAACAAGACGTTATCCTTCTTCATGAAAATGAAAAAGGCATCTACGGCGACACTCCAGAAAGATGCAAGAAACTTTTTGACGAACTTTATTGTGAAAACTTCCGTTGCACTTTTGACCCAGCAAACTTTGTTCAATGCGGATGCGATACAGCAAAGGGATTTGACCTCCTTGCTCCATACGTTGAATATATGCACATTAAAGATGCAAAACTTGACGATGGCTTGGTTGTTCCTCCAGGACAGGGCGACGGCCAGATAAAGACTCTTATGGAAAAACTCAGCGCAAAGAACTATAACGGATTTATCAGCCTTGAGCCTCACCTGAAGAAGTTTGCAGGACTTGAAGCACTTGAAAACGGCGAAAATCTTTCGGTAAATGAAAACGCTGACTTTGACGGCGCAACAGCGTTCAAACTTGCTCATAAGTGTATGTCTGAAATTTTAGCAACTGTAAAATAATAAATATCCACCCGCATAGCGGGTGGTTTTTCATTTTCGGGCATAGCCCTAATACTACTGGCGACGCACAAGTGCGTTTGCGTATTGGCCTGCCAGCCACGCAACTGTTACTTACTACCCATAAATGGGTCCCGCGGGT
>JAZRUG010000010.1:0-3629 GCA_045652425.1 Eubacteriales bacterium | reverse complement strand
CTTTAATCCTAAATGGTGTTCTCGCATATCTAGTATAACAGATATTTTGAATTCTGCCGAGTGTTTTCTAAACTTTTGTCCTTTTTTTGACATAAAAATATGCACCTCCGAAAGTGTCTAACTTTTGGGGTGCATATCACTATGCGGGTGGATTTTTATTCATTCTTAAAGAAAGAATAAATAGAATTATAAAAAGGTAGGTGTTAATTAAAATGTAAATCTCAAAAAAGCTCTGAAAAATTGAATATGCCCAAACTCCGTTTTTTTGTTTCAAGGAATAAGTTAATCGCTTTGACGCAAATTAATAGTAAAATATAGATAGGAAACGGAGGTTTTGGTATGAAAAAAAGAATTATTACCAATCAAACAATAAAATCGTTCGAGAAATATTTGTTGGAGAACGAAAAGGCACCGGCAACCATTGATAAATATATGCGGGATATCCGATACTTTGCCGAGTACACCGCCGAACACGCACTGGATAAAACATTAGTCCTGGACTATAAAGGAATGTTAGAACAGAACTACGCTATTCGCAGTGCAAACTCTATGCTTGCAGCACTCAATGCTTTTCTTCGCTTTGTGGGATGGCACGATCTGTGTGTTAAACAGTTCAAGGTGCAAAAGGAAGCATATTGCTCCGAAGAAAAGGAACTAAGCAAAGCAGAATATTTGGCACTTGTTCGCACTGCCGAACAAAAGAAAAACGAACGTCTGTCCCTTGTGGTGCAGACGATCTGCGGGACAGGCATTCGTGTCAGTGAGCTGCAAAGTATTACGGTGGAGGCAGTCAGGCGAGGTGAGGCAGTTGTTTCCTGCAAGGGCAAGACAAGAAAAATATTTATTGTCAAGGCTTTGCAAAAGAAACTGCTTCGGTATGCAGTGGAACAAGGGATTACTACCGGCATACTGTTTGTAACAAAAAACGGCAAACCGCTTGACCGCAGTAATATATGGCGGCAAATGAAGGAACTGTGCGAAGAGGCCGGTGTTTCGCCGGAAAAGGTGTTCCCGCATAACCTCAGACATCTGTTCGCACGGACCTTTTACGGTATTGAAAAGGATATTGCAAAGCTGGCGGATATCCTCGGGCACTCCAATATAAACACAACTCGTATTTATATCATCACCACCGGCGCAGAGCATCAGCGCCGTATGGAAAATATGCGTTTAATCATATAAAAAAGAAAACCGCCACACAGAGCAGCGGTTTGAATATCACATAATGGGTATTATGTTGCGCTTGTTAATTAAAAAACCGATGCTACGTGAACATCGGCATCACATAATGGGTATTATGTTGTACGAGTAGCCGAACAAGCTTACTTCGTTACTTTATTAGTATAAAAAATTATAGCACAGTTTGGTAGAGAAAGCAAGAGATTTTAAGCAAAAACTGAAATTTACATAAAAATGACGGAATTTGGGCACAACGAACAAGACCTTTTGGTTGAAATTTTCAAAAGGTCTTATTTGTTATGCCTTTATTTTGTTGTAGCAGAGCTTTTTGCTTGTGCAAAAACCGATTGTTCATTGTTTTATACAACATAATACCCATTATGTTGCCAATCGCCGTTATTCAGCAGGCAGGGTTAAAACCCACGTATTGTTGTCGATCCTTATGTTTCCGTCCGTTTTATTTCTGTCTGTTACCCCAGCGCAAACGCTCGGCGTTTGCATATTTTTGCCGAAAGTTGTAGCAAACGTTTAAGGCAAGGAAGGAGAAAATTAGAAATGAAACAGGATGATACCCGTCTGAAGCTTATTGACGGAACTATCCATGTCATTGCAAGAGACGGACTCGACAAAGCTACTACAAAATCAATAGGCGAAGAAACCTCCATCAATCAGGCATACATTTACCGTCATTTTGAGGACAAGGAGGATATGTTTGCCAAAACCTTTGAGAGCTTGGATGAAGAACTGGTAAACAAAGCGATGCAGCACGTATCTGTAATGTATATGCAGGAAATGGATTACGAAATGCGCTGCTGGGTATTCTTTACTTCTGTTTGGAAATTCATTCTCGGCAATAAGGACAAGTGCCTTATGTTTATTCGGTACTACTACTCTCCTTATTTTAAACAGTATTCATCGCAAAGTCATAACCGTCGTTACAAGCCTCTTGTAGAGAAATTTAAGGATGCGTTCCGAGACGAAGCAAATGTGTGGATGCTCTTAAATCATATTCTCAACGTAATGCTTGATTTTGCTGTCAAAGTTTTTGACGGCGCAGTATCGGACAGCGATGATACAGCGGAGCACGTGTTCCGCCTGATCTATGGTTCGGTAAAACAGTATTTTAGAGAAAAGGAGTGTTAAGTGCAGTGAAAAAAGCGTTTAACATAATCAAAACCACTATTGTCTGGTTAATTGTATTGCTTGCAGTATCTATGATGATCTTTACGGTCATCTCGGTTACTACATTTAATAGAAACGACCGCGATTTGTTCGGGTTTAAGATGTACATAGTCAATTCGGATTCAATGGCAGCCACCGACTTTAACGCAGGCTCTTTGATCCTTGTAAAAGAGGTTGACCCTTCTACTCTGAAAGAGGGCGACATCATCACCTTTATGTCGCAGGATACCGATAGCTTCGGTGAGACCATCACCCATAAGATCAGAAAGTTAACAACGGATGCCGAAGGTAATCCCGGCTTTATCACCTACGGTACTACTACCGATACCGACGATGAAACCATCGTTACCTATCCTTATGTACTCGGTCAATACCAAAGCCACGTGCCCGGTCTTGGAACTTTCTTTAATTTCCTAAAGACCACCCCCGGTTATTTCGTTTGCATCTTTACGCCCTTTATGCTGATTATCCTGTATGAAGGCATTAAGTTCTTCAACCTGTTCCGCAGATATAAGAAAGAACAGATGGAAGAAATGCAGGCTGAAAAGGATAAGATCGAAGCTGAGAAAGCAGAAAACGCAAAGATGCTGGAAGAGCTCAAAGCACTCAAGGCACAGCTTGAAGGTCAACAGCCCGTGGCTTTAGGCGTTGAAACCGCCACCGCCACATCCGATGATACCGCATCCGACACTGCGCCGGGTGCTGAAACAGAGTAAGTATAAACCCCTCCCGTATAGAAAGTAGTTGATGTCCCAATGTTACAGTTTCTTTTAGGTGTCTTAGTCGGCGGTCTTATTGGATTTGCCGTATGTGCCATTTGTAGTATGGCAGGCACCGACGACCGCACCGATGAACAATGCACCAAGAATTTAGGAAATAGCGATGCCGGAAGCAAATAACCCCGATACTGAGTTGTGGATACTCGTAGGCATCGTTGCCGCTATTATTTTGTTTGGATTGCTCGTTGGGCTGAGTATCTTCATCAACGATTTTTCTTCGGAACTTAGATACTTAAATAGTGAAATAGGAAGAACGACCGGTGGTGAGCGCCGCTATTGGAAGCGGCAGAAACGCAGGCTTTGGCTGTCGCTGATTCCATTTGTAAAGTACAGACAAGATTAAATTATGTTTGTCCTTGTCTTCGGACATTTTAACGCTACCCACACTCTTTTCGGGTGTGGGCGGCAATCAAAGAGCATAACAATATTACTTCTTGCGTTGTGACTTGTTACATACATCGTTGTGCTTTTTGATTGCTGAAAGGCAAT
>JAZRUG010000009.1:0-63353 GCA_045652425.1 Eubacteriales bacterium | reverse complement strand
CAGAGCATAGAAAAATAGTGTGCCCCATTAGCTCAGAAGGTAGAGCACTTGACTTTTAATCAAGGTGTCCGGAGTTCGACTCTCCGATGGAGCACCAAAAATCGACAAGGTTCGACAGAATCTTGTCGATTTTTACTTATTACCTATTCACTATTCACTTTTCCCTAAAAAGCCTTGTCGATTTTTGGAAAGTAATAAGTAATAGTGAATAAGGAAGAGGTAAGGTGCAAACTCGCTTTTGCGAGTTTGATTGAATAGGAGAATGTTTGTGGATAGTCCGTTGCTTACAAAATCAAAACAATTTGCATTAGATATTATTAAAGTATGTAATAGTGTAAAAAGTGAAAAAAGAGAAAGTGTACTTACAAATCAACTTATTCGCAGTGGTACAAGTATTGGAGCAAATATAAGGGAAGCGTTTTATGGACACGGAAAGAATGATTTTATTGCTAAACTTCAGATAGCATTAAAAGAGTGTTCAGAGAGTGAATATTGGATCGAACTGCTTATAGAAAGTGGATATTATGATGATAAAATAATTCTTGAAAATTGTGTTGAATTAAAGAAAATACTTATTTCATCAATAAATACTGCAAAGAAAAACAATAATTAACCTGCAATATTATTGTTTTGCTTTGCTACCAAAACAGAACGATTTAGATGACAATCTAGAGCGTTCTTTTTTAAAAGTAATTCAGGGAAATATATGTTTTTCCTTGCGCCGAGCAATATAGTATGATACAATAACAGTATGAATGAAACAAACGAGGTGAGTTTTATTATGGATATGAAAGATATGCTTTTTGAAAAGAGAATAGACGGAGAAGTCAAGTTTTCCGGGAAGATCGTAAGAATTGAAAGAGATAAAGTTGAACTTGCAAACGGAAATATTGCTTATCGTGAAATCGTAAGAAAAAACGGTGGTGTATGTATTGTTCCATTAACCGATAATGGCGAGGTTGTGTTTGTTAATCAATTCAGATATCCATACGGAAAGATTGTTAAAGAAGTACCTGCAGGAAAAATGGAAAAGGGTGAAGATCCGCTTGAATGCGGTATAAGAGAGTTATCCGAGGAAACAGGATATACTGCGGGTAAAATAATTCCACTCGGTGTCTTTTATCCTTCACCCGGTATTATGGATGAAGTATTATATATGTACCTTGCTACAGAGTTAAGACAAGGGAATATTCATCTTGATGAAGATGAGTTTTTAACCAGTGAAAAAATCCCCCTTGAAGATGCAGTTCAGATGATACTTGACGGAGATATGCCCGACGGAAAAACACAGACTGCAGTTCTTAAAACCTGGGCGCTCAAGCAAAAGGGTGTTATATAATTATGTCAGGGAAAATAACTAAAGGTGAAGTTTTATCTTTGCTTCCCAAAAGAAAGCAAGTAAGCTCAAAACACGACTACGGCAGACTCCTTGCAGTTTGTGGAAGCTCATATTACAGAGGCGCTGCATATTTAAGTTGTGCGGCGGCTCTTCGTTGTGGTGTTGGAATAACTACGTTGGCTTCGATTGAAAAGGTTATAACAACAGTTGGGGCAAGTTTACCCGAATGTACGTTTTTACCGTTGAGCGAAAGCACAAACGGAACGATTTCGGCATATAACGGACATACCATTTTAAGACAAGCAAGAAACTGTACAACGATTTTGCTTGGGTGCGGGTTGGCGATAGATGATGATACGCGCGCTCTTGTAAAAAGAATAGTAAGCGAGGCTGAATGTCAGCTTGTTCTTGATGCAGATGCTTTGAATATATTATCTGAATGTCCGGAACTTATAAAAAATGCAAAAAGACCGCCTGTAATAACACCACATTATGGGGAAATGGCGAGGCTCTGCGGCAAGTCGAGAGGCGAGGTTGCCGATTCTCCCATTGTAACGGCATTGCGTTTTGCGGAAGAATATAACTGTTTTGTTGTGTTGAAATCGCATATAACGTATATTGCAACGCCCGACGGCAGTTTGGCGGTTAACGATGAAACAGGCAATTCCGGACTTGCACGAGGCGGAAGCGGAGATGTACTTGCAGGAGTGATTTCTTCATTTTGCGCGCAGGGAATGAAGCCGTTTGATGCGGCAAAATGCGGAGTATATCTTCACGGGCTGTCTGCAGATATGTGCGCAAAAAGATTATCTGAACGCGCAATGTTACCAAGTGATATATTGACCGATTTGTGTAAAATATTTTTAGAAAAAAACGAGTGATGTTTTTAAGAGTTGATTTCATTGCTTGTTGTGCTGCTACTCAGGCTATAATTAAGTAAATGAAAGAAATTGTTTCTTGTATAAAACAAAATTATCCGCTTGAAGAAATTCGGGCGGATTTTTTATATCTATTGAAACATTGGGATAAAAATGGTACAATACTATTAAAAAATAAATCTCCACGTAATTGGGGAGAGAAACGAGGTACTACAATGGCAGAGAATAAACTCGATGTTCTTAAAGCGATTGTTAAGGAAAATTTTGACTTCACTTGGGGCAAAATGTACTATTACCAAGAGATACCAGAAAAAATCTTAGCAAAATTGATTAAACATTTTGACCCTTATTTGAACACCAATAATATTGTTGCTTTCTGTGACTCCACTTTGACCAGAAATGCCAAGAACGGTATTATCTTTACTTTGACTGGTATCTATCAGCAAGACCTTTTTGAAAAACCTGTATATATCAATTATAAAGACATTTCAACGGTCAATATTATTCCAAATAAAAAAGGTGAAATCAATTCAAGCGATACAAAGGTAGAGATTTCTTATTGGAATAAAAATGGACTACAGAAACTTGCAGTTACAACAAGTTATGACAAAATCAAATTGAAACATACATTGGACAAACTGGCTACTCAGTATGCTAAATGGGACGATGTTATCACCTTCAAAGCATCTGGTGAAGTTGGTTCCGTTGAGTTAACAGATAGCCAGAAAAAGAAGTGTAATACTATTATTCACACGGCATCTGTTGCTGCAGGTGGTGTAGGTACTGGTTTGGCACAGATTCCGTTATCGGATAATGCAATTATTACTCCCATACAAATTACGATGATTGTTAGTTTGGCGGCTGTATTTGATATAAGATTGACTGAAGGAGCAGCCAAAGGTATTCTTGCAGGATTTGCCACATCATTTGTTGGCAGAGGTATTTCTCAAGTTTTGTTTGGATGGATACCTGGGCTTGGCAATGCAATAAACACTGCAACCGCAGCAGGTATTACTGAAGCAGTTGGTTGGATGGCAGTTGCACATTTCTTTTCCTTGCAACAAAACGACAAGGCAAAGTATAAAATCGACGGAATGAAAGAAGGATATACACAGGCATCCGAAGAATATGAAGTCAAACTAAGGAAGCAAGCAAAAGAATTTATCAACCAGCAAAAGAATTTTTCAAAAGAGAAAGATGCCTACGAACAATTGATATCTGAATATGAAACTTATATCAGCCAACTTGAAGAGAAACTCAAGAAACTGGAAAATCAAAATGACACTGCTTATACTGAGTTGCAGGTACATATCAAAGATGTAAAAGCGGACTACGAGCAACTTGTGAAACTTAGTGCATAAGGAGAAGATATGAGTTTAGAAGAATTAAGAGCAAAGCATCGTAAATTGCAAGAAGCATCAGATGCTACATTGAATAATATGACCCTCATTGCAAATGAGTCGGAAAGAGTTGCGGAAGTAGCACATAATTCAAGAGAGATTTTAGATAATTTGGATGCAGAGTTTGAAAGACAAACTGGTCTAAATGGGGTGGATATTTCTTTTCTCTTTTTTGCTACGGCAATGCAATGTGCAAGAATCTTTTTGATGAACAAACTTACTCAAATCGAAAATGCGGGTCAGGGTAACAAAACCGAAGATGCAATTCACGAGTTCCAGAATAAAATCCTGAAGAAATTTGATAACGGAGAAAGATTACAACCGACAAAATACAATGCTCCCCTCAACCAAATTATTTTTGGCAGAGGTGTTCCTTACGATGCAACTGCATACGGTTCAGAGGAAATGAAAGCATTAAAAATTTTCAAAGGAGCAAATCATCGTTTTGCCACTTTGGGACACGACCCTGTTCTGGGATTGATTTTCGGAACAACAAATATACTAACCAATACAATCACTTGCACCAAGGCACCGATTATTTCTACATTTCATGTAACATATGATTCTGAAATTAAGAATCCTAAGATATCCGCCCCAGCATCTACAATAAAGGCACTTAAATATGCAACAGACCGATGCCAGGATGATATGAAATCCGTAGTCGCTGCAGTGATAAAACAGATTTTACATATTGGAACCGATTTGTACACTCCCAAAGGAATACAACTGCCTGGTGCTAATTTGATTCTGTCCAATACCCATGTTGAAGAATTAACCAAGTATATAAGCACAGGCGATGTAGTTAAAGCAGGAGCATCTGCAGGTCTTTCAGTGTTAATCAATTTCCTTATAGCAACAGTACACAATCTTATGTATGATGAAACAAAATACAACGACAGAGATGTGTACAATGTTAAGACAAGAAAAATTATTATGTACTCCAATACCATTGCATCCACAAGCAATTTGGTTTGGGTGGGTGCTAATATGGCGGCTGGCAATGAAGGAGCAATCAAAGACCTTGACATAGGTGGTCTGATTGTGACTATCAACAGGTTGCTAACCGATACCAAGTTCATACAAAAAGTAAAAGAAGAGTTCGTTATCGGTGGGTTCAACAAACTTATACAGGGCGAAGAACTTCAACTGAAAAAGGTGGTATTATGGGATTAGGCAGGTTTTTATGGAGAGCAACAGGAATTGGTCACAGAATAGATACCGTTAAGAATATTGTGCAAGAAGGCAGCATTGTTAAAGGTGTAAAAAAGACAATAAAAGAAGATTTCTGTGAGGACAATCCTGTTACTGCTCATATTTACAATGTGGGAAAATTTGACGGCAAAAAAGATGGTTATGTACAAGCATCCAAAGAGTACGAAGCAAAACTTTTAGAGCAAGCGGATTTGTTTTTGAAGCAGACAAAAGACTTCCAAAAGGAACGAGATGCCTACGAAGAACTACTGAAAGAATATGAAGTTGCAATTGCAGAACTTGAAGAAAAGGCAAACCGTACTGAGCAGGAAAATCAACTACTTCAATTGCTTCTCCTTAAGGAAAGACAACTCAAAAAGTTGGTTTCATAATTTGTAAACCAAAGAATGTGTTTTGTGAAATTCATTTCCCTCTTTTGCTAGTAGCACCATAGGCTGCAATTAAGTAAATGAAAGAAATTGTTTCTTGTATAAAACAAAATTATCCGCTTGAAGAAATTCAAGCGGATTTTTATGGCAACAGATAGTTGCTTGTTTTTTGGCACTCTTACGATATAATATATATTGAGGTGATAACGCTATGGAAACAAAAGATATTATTCTTGAACTTAGAACGAAGAAAGGACTTTCCCAAGATGAACTTGCGGAGAGAGTGTTTGTAACCCGTCAAGCAGTTTCTCGTTGGGAGAATGGAGAAACAATACCCAATACCGAAACTCTTAAACGCTTATCAGAACTTTTTAATGTTTCTATCAATACTCTTCTCGGCTCACCGAGAAAACTTGTATGCGAGTGTTGTGGAATGCCTATTGATGATACAAATATCAGCCACGAAAAAGACGGCGCATTAAACGAAAATTATTGCGGATGGTGCTATGCTAATGGCGAATATACCCTTGACTTTTTTGAGAAATATAGAGAACTCGGCGGCAAGGAAAAGTTTGAGGAGTTTAAACACCAACTTATCCACGAATTAAACACCTTGCTTTACATCGAAGGGTTACCAAAGGTTGAAAATCTTAATGTCCTGCCGGGGAGTTTTGTCAATTTGGAATATTGCTTACCTAACGGACAAAAGGTAAAATTCCTTGATGATAATGCCACCTATCTCGGTAGTCAATTAGAGTGTGAATTTGGCGGTAACCGTTGTTTTGGTATCGTTGCCAATATGGATTTTTTACTCGTCTGCACATACGAAGAAAACGGCGAAAATCCGGAGCTTGTTGTTTATAAAAAGCGATAAAATTTCCGTCTTTTGCAAACCACCTATTCTTTGACTTGTATAAAAAAGAGTACTAAAGTTTTTTGAGGGATTTAAAGGGAACTTTTTTTCAAAAAAGTTCCCTTTGGCTATATCATTTACTCTTTTGTTATTTCATCTAATCTTTTGCATACTTCATCTGCACGAAGTCTGTCTTCGGCGTATGATTTGCGTAACATTTCGCCCGGAATATAGCTGTCATATTTTTCAAAAATGGGCATTTCTGCCGTTCCTACAAGCGAATAGGTATCAATGCCGTACATTTTCGCTTTTTCGTCTAACATTGTTATAAATCCTTTTGGCTCATTTACTTCCATTTTGAACATAATATAATAGCTTTCGGATTCAATGTTGCTAATCTTATATTCATCTCTGTTTTGTGAGATAAATCTACGCAAGGTGCGCATAGAGCGAGTACCGAGCCAAGGGAACAGGCACCAGCTATATCCGCCGAGGTGAACGAGCGAGTTTTTCAGCATACCCGTATTTCTTGCAACGGAACGTGCCGATTGCAGTCTTGCTACGGCATTTTGCTGCAAGTAGGGGTAAATCGTATCTTCGCACAAAACTTGTTTCATACGTTCTAAAATTCGTGTATGAATTTCACCATAGTCGCCCGGCCAAGATATTTCCATTTTACCCTTTATGCATTTTACGTAGACAAGACGGCGGGGAATATCAAGTTCCTCCACTTCCCACACTTTACCTGCAAGGGCAAAGCGGTCGCCGACGGGGGGCGGTGTCGTTATCGTTCCTATTTCGTCCGACTCGCATCTAACCGTAAAGTCTTCACTATCTTTAAAAACGGCGTAGAACTTAAAGCTGTTTGTAAGTTTTTCGCCCTCAAGACCAACGATAAGTCCCTTTTCCTCCGTTTGTTGAACGTAGCCATTTTGAATCATAGACACAAGTAAAGTCTTGTAATCTTCTTTTGATACAGTTTGGAAAGGGGGAAGAGTAAGGACTCTTTCGGCAAGATCCTTGGGAGTCAGTTCTCCTGCGGCATTAAGTATAGACAAGGTCTGTTGAAAGAGCAGACTGAAAGGCTTTTTCTTAACTCTTGGCGGCTCGATAAATCTTTCTTCAATATATAGCTGAACAATAGCTATACCCTTGATAAGCTCCCACGGAATAAGTTGTGGCAGAGGTGCGTTTGGCAGAGGATTTTCCTCACGGAAGACCATCATCATTTCGGGTGGCGTGTTACGTCTGCCTGATCTGCCGAGTCTTTGCAAAAAGCTTGAAACGGAGTTGGGAGAGTTGTTTTGAACTATGCGCTCAAGTTTACCTATATCTATACCGAGTTCGAGTGTAACCGTAGCGCAAGTAACGGTGTGGTAATCATCGTCTTTTAGTTTCATTTCAGCTTCTTCGCGAAGGGAAGCGGAAAGATTACCGTGATGTATAGTAAAGATATCTTCTTCCTTTTTGGTGTCGGCTATTTGGCGCAAGGTCGCAGTAACGTATTCCGTTTCCTCGCGTGAATTGGAGAAAACAAGGGCTTTTTTGTTCTTTACGCAGTTGTATATATATTCATAACCGGGGTCAAATATAGCCTTCCCGTCGATGTTTTCCGTCACGGGAACGGCTTGGTTTTCATTTTGATTCTGGATATAAAAATGTTCTAATCCAAGTTTCCAACGCAATTTTTCTGCAGGTAACTCGGGCATTTCGGTATCTCTGCCGCTGCCTGTTCCAAGCCAATTTGCAGCAACCTTTACGTCGCCGACGGTTGCAGAAAGTCCAATTCTTCGGGGGCTGTTGCAGATAAGTCTTTGCAGTCTTGAAAGCTGACAAATAATCTGATTGCCTCTGTCGGTACCGGTTAACGTGTGTATCTCGTCAATGATTATATATCTCAAATCGTGGAAAAGTCTTACTATATCGTTTGAACGGTTCATAAGCATACTTTCAAGGGATTCGGGGGTTATTTGCAGAATACCGCTTGGATTTTTGAGAGCCTTTGTCTTATGTGATGCCGATACGTCGCCATGCCAGTGGAATACAGATATTCCCGACAAATCAAGAAGCTCGTCCATGCGGTTAAATTGGTCGTTTATCAAGCTTTTAAGGGGTGAAATATAGAGTACGCCGAATGATGTTGAGGGGTTTTCATACAGCTCGGTTAAAATAGGGAAAAAGACCGCTTCCGTTTTACCCGAAGCAGTTGAAGACGTAAGCAGTAAATTATTATCTGTATCAAAAATAACCCTTGCTGCTTCAATTTGCACGGGACGCAGTTCTTCCCAATTGTTTTTGTATATAAAATCCTGTATAAACGGGGCGTATCTTTCAAAAATATTGCTCATTACCATTTCACCTCGACTATAGTATAACATAAAAATATGATATGTGGCAACTGTTTTAAAAAAAGTCTTGAAAATCGCATAATCTTGTGCGATTATTTTTTATCTCTGTTTGCAACCTAAAAGAAAGCAGAAACTAAATAAGCCTCCTCCTGACGGGGGAGGTGGATCGGCGTAAATAAAAATAGGCATTTCCTACATTTTTGATTAAGCATCAAGTAGGAAATGCCTATTTTTTAGCCGAGACGAAGGGAGAGAGAATATACGAATTTCCACAACTTTACCTATGTGATGATATAAAGGAATAATTGGTTAGTACATAGAGTGTTTCTTGTTCTAAACATAATGCCCTCTCTCCTACCTCCTTGGCTAAAAATCGGATTTTTCTTCAGCATTTACTCAACTGTTGAAAAATCCGATTTTCTTAACGCCAATTCCTCCTCCCCCGTCAGGAGGAGGCTAACAATGTGCTTACTTGCTTAAAGTATTCGGACAGAGGTGGAGAGTGGCCTTGTTTAGCTACTTCACCTAATAAAAACGGCTGTACAATGTTTCTACTTGCTTGATATTTTTGCTAAAACTTATTGAAAAATATTATGATATATAGTATAATAAAAGGTACGAATGTGATTTTTTGGAAATAATCTGACAAAGAAAGGCGAAACAATGAGAAAATATATTGACTGGGAGAAAAAAACGCATTTTGTTTTTCCTATTGACGGCGATGTTTTGAACGAATATGACGGAGAAATCCGCGACGGAAAATTATACGTTGAGGCAAAAGTAGATTCTGACACACCTGTTAAAATAAACGGCATAGATGCAGTGAAAAAGAACGGTTTTTATACTGCCGAAGTATGCATTGATGGCGAAAAAACGGTGCTTGTTGCAGAAGGCGCAAACGCAACCGACGAAATTGCCGTATTTACATTGAAAAAGCATATCGGCTACTACCGTCTTTCCAGCGATGATAATATTATTTTCCTTTATGACCTAAACAAAAATAAAGATAAGTATAACTCTATTTTCGACAATCCTTATCTTGCGGTATATAAGAAGGCACATGACCTTTACGGCGCTGCGGTTCACCTTAACATTTATTACGAAATGCCTGCAGAGCATAAGTATTTCACGAAAACGAGAGAATATTTTAACCTCTCGATGATGACGGATAAGTTTAAGGCTGAATGGCAGGCAAACTCCGACTGGCTTAAGCTTAATTTCCATGCAAAAGCAGACCAGCCCGACAAGCCCTATGTTGATACGGATTATGACAGAATATATAACGACTGCAAACAAGTACAAGAAGAAATTATTCGTTTTGCAGGTAAGGAAACACTTTCAAACGAAACGACGGTACATTGGGGTGCGGTTACTTACGAGGGTACAAAGGCTGTCAGAGATTTGGGAATAAAGAGTCTTGCAGGTTACTTTGTACTTGAAGGCGGTCGTCCCGTAGTATCTTATTTTTACCCGAAGGATCTTACCGATTATCTTTCACAGAGAGATTTTTGGTATGATACAGAACTCGATATACTTTATTGCAAGATAGACAGAGTGCTTAACTTACATACTGCAGAAGAGTGTATTAGTCTTCTTGAGGTTATGAATACACAGAAGACACGTAGCGGATTTATTGAACTTATGATGCACGAAGAATATTTCTATCCCGACTGTACACTTTACGAAGAAGATTTTGAAGCAAGAGTACTTGAACCTTGCCGTTGGGTATACGAGCACGGTTATAAGGGTATATTCCTTGATGAAGTAAGATAAACAAGATATAATACAAATTAACGGAGATACAAGATATGATACAGAAACCGAGAGGTACGATGGATATACTGCCGAAGGACATCGCGACGTGGCAGTTTATTGAATCAAAGGCAAGAGAGGTTGCGGCGAAATTCGGTTTTTCCGAGATTCGTTTCCCCAGCTTTGAGTCCACCGAATTGTTCCACAGAGGTGTGGGCGATTCTACAGACGTTGTTCAAAAGGAAATGTACACCTTTACAGACAGAGAGGGCAGAAGTTTAACTCTTCGTCCCGAAGGTACGGCGTCGGTTGCAAGAACTCTTATTGAAAACGGTATGTGTTCCGATACTATGCCTTTAAAGCTTTACTATCTTATAAACTGCTTTAGATATGAAAAGCCGCAGGCGGGCAGAAGCCGTGAATTTTTCCAGTTCGGTGTTGAGTTGTTCGGCGCGGCAGATGCTGCGGCAGATGCTGAAATAATCGCAGTTGCTCATTCGCTCATAAAAGAGCTTGGTATAAAGAATACAAAATTGCATATTAACTCAATCGGTTGTCCCGAATGCAGACCTGCATACAGACAGGCATTAAAGGATTATTTCGAAGCAAACTCGGCAGAGCTTTGCGATACCTGCAAGGGCAGACTTGAAACGAATCCCCTGCGTATCCTTGACTGCAAGAGTCCTATATGTTCCGAGATAGCAAAGAATGCGCCCAAGACGGTTGACCACCTTTGCCCCGACTGTAAGCAACATATGGACGAGCTTGAGGGTTATTTGCAGGAAATGGGTATTGAGTATGAAATCGATCCCCACATCGTAAGAGGACTCGATTATTATACAAGAACGGTATATGAATTTATTGCAACCGATATAGGTGCGCAGAGTACTATTCTCGGCGGCGGAAGATATGACGGACTTATCAAAGACCTCGGCGGCCCCGCACTTTCGGGTATAGGTTTTGCCGCAGGTATAACAAGACTTATACTTGCTATGGAAAAATCGGGTGTTAATATAGAAAGCGAAAACAGACCTGCGCTTTATATAGCGAGTATGGGCAAGGGCGCGGCAAAATACGCTATGGGTATTGTTGCAAAGCTGCGTGGTGAGGGCATATATGCCGAAACTGATTTGGTCGGCCGTTCGCTTAAGGCGCAGATGAAATATGCCGATAAGAAAAGAGCGAAGTTTACGCTTATAATCGGTGATTCCGAACTTGAAAATAATAAGGCTCAGCTTAAAAATATGGATAACAGTCAGCAGACAGAAATAGCGCTTGACGATATAAATGCGCTTAAATCTATGCTTTCGGCTGAATAATTAAAAAGGAGTGAAAAATATGGCAGAATTACTTGCAAAATCAGATAAAAGAACAAAATATTGCGGAGAATTTACAAAGGCAGACGTAGGCCAGACCGTATGTGTTATGGGTTGGGCGCAGAAACAGAGGGACCTTGGTAAGCTCATATTTATTGACCTTCGCGACAGAACGGGTATAGTTCAGCTTGCATTCGACAGCGAAGCTCATAAGGAAGCATTTGATAAGGCGTTTACCGTTCGTGCTGAATACGTTCTTTGCGCAAAGGGCGTTGTAAGAGCAAGAGAAGAGGGCGCAGTAAACAAGGATAGAGCAACGGGTGAGATAGAAATTGCCGTTAGTGAACTCAAGATTCTTTCCGCTTCGCAGACTCCTCCTTTTGAAATTGTTGAAAACAGTAACGTTAAGACCGAACTTAGACTTAAGCACCGTTATCTTGACCTTCGTCGTCCCGATATGATGAATAATATCTTGATGAGAAGCAAGATTGCAAAGATTGTACGCGATTACTATGCAGAAAACGGTTTTGTTGAGATAGAAACACCTAACCTTATTAAGCCTACTCCCGAAGGTGCAAGAGACTATCTTGTTCCCAGCCGTGTCCATCCCGGTAAGTTCTATGCGCTTCCTCAATCGCCTCAGCTTTATAAGCAGATTTTGATGCTTTCGGGCTTTGACAGATACGTTCAGCTTGCTAGATGCTACAGAGATGAAGACTTGAGAGCTGACAGACAGCCCGAGTTTACACAGATTGACCTTGAAATGTCTTTTGTAACGGAAGATGACGTTATGGCTATGAACGAGGGATTCCTTAAGAGAGTGTTTAAGGACTTCCTCGGCAAAGATATAGAAACTCCTATCCAGAGAATGACTTATGCCGAAGCTATGGACCGCTTTGGTTCGGATAAACCTGACCTCCGTTTCGGTTTTGAACTTAAGAACCTTTCTGACGTTGTAAGAAATTGCGAGTTCAGAGTGTTTAAGGGCGCTATTGAAATGGGCGGCAGCGTAAGAGGTATTAACGTTAAGGGCGGAGCTGCAAAGTTCAGCCGTAAGGAAATCGACGCTCTCGGCGATTTTGTTAAGACATATCGCGCAAAGGGCTTGGCTTGGGCAAAAAACGTTGACGGTGAAATATCTTCTTCCTACGCTAAATTCTTGACAGAGGAAGAAAATGACGCTATTTACAATGCTCTCGGTTTTGAAAAGGGCGACCTTGTATTTATCGTTGCAGATAAGGATAACGTTGTATTTGACAGCCTTGGCGCACTTCGTTGTGAAGTTGCAAAGCGTATGGGACTCTGCGATCCTATGGACTTTAAACTTCTCTGGGTAACAGAATTCCCCTTGTTTGAATATGACGAGGAAGAGGGAAGATATTACGCAAAGCACCACCCCTTTACCTCTCCTATGGACGAAGACCTTCCCCTTATGGATACCGATCCTTCAATGGTTAGAGCAAAGGCTTACGATATGGTTATCAACGGTATGGAAGCAGGCGGCGGCTCGATTCGTATCCATAATCCCGAAATTCAGTGGAAGATGTTTGACGTACTTGGACTTACTAAAGAAGAAGCTGAAGAGAAGTTTGGTTTCTTGCTTGAAGCGTTTAAGTACGGTACACCTCCTCACGGCGGCTTGGCATTCGGTTTCGATAGACTCTGCACGTTGCTCCTCGGACTTGACGATATCAGAAACGTTATCGCATTCCCGAAAGTTCAGAATGCTACGGAACTTATGACCGAGTGTCCTAACTTCCCCGAAGCGAAGGCTCTTGAAGAACTTAAGATTAAGGCTTATACCGAAGAAGAATAAGATGATAAAAGGACTGCTGAAAAGCAGTCCTTGGTTTTTTATGGGAACTTTTTGTAAAAAGTTCCCATACCCTCAAAAACTTTAAAACATGGAAAATTAATTTTTCTTTGGTTTTTTCACCAATATGTATTCGGGATTTCTTAAAAGAATTCCGTTGGCTGTAATAACAAGTTCAACTTCTTTTTCAAGTTTGTAAACTTGTCGCATTTCTTTTGGAATACATAGTCTTCCGAGATTATCTATTTCTTTTATTATACCTATATTACTCATTTTATTATCTCCAAACTCCGAGTTGTCTTATAATAGGACATAGTTTTGTTTTGGTTAGTATATCATAATAATTGTCTTATGTCAAGACGGTTACTGTGATAGGAGAAGATGTATGGCTCGTATAATAGACGGAGAAAAGAAGAATTTAATAGGCGGCAGAGTAAAAGAGTTAAGGCTAAAAGCAAAAATGAGTCAGCAAATGCTTTCAAATAAGCTTGAATTACAAGGCGTATACGTGTGTCGCGGCTCGGTATCGCGTATAGAAGATTATTCGAGAACCGTAACAGATGTTGAATTATATGCAATATCAAAAGTTTTAGGCGTATCTGTTTCCGATCTTTTACCTGAATAATAAAACCTCGTATACAAATACTTTTGTATACGAGGTTTTTTATCCATTTTGTATTATTAGAAAAATTTTATTTGCAACTACAATATAGAGATAATGTTTGTGCAAATAATATTAAGTTGCACAAACCAGAGAGGCAAGTTCTTTGCCAAGCTTTCTGCGAAAGAAAGCGGGGGGAGTTTTTTCAAAATGTTTCCCTATGGGTTTTAGGGTGAAACCCCAATTTATTGCTTTTTAACCGATAAACATTTGAGTCCAATAATGACCGTTTGCGACGTATCCGACGCCTATTTGAGTGAAATTAGCGTTTAAGATATTTGCTCTGTGCCCTGTCGAATTCATCCAGCCGTTAACCACTGCTGACGGTGTCGTATATCCCATAGCAATATTTTCACCTGCGGTTCTGTATGAGATATTAAAGGCTTTAATCATATCAAACGGTGAGCCGTAGGTTGGGCTTGTATGGGAAAAGTATTTTTTATCCAACATATCTTGCGATTTATAACGAGCCACGCGCGATAACTGCCAGTTAACAGTAAGGGGGTTCAGACCGTGATTTTTTCTTATCTGATTGACAAGGTCAACGACCTCTTGCTCATAACTCAATATTCCCGAATCAATTGACGGGACGTTTATGATATTGCCCGGATATATCAGGTCGGGATTTTTTATTTGCGGATTGGCGGAAATAATTTCCGAAAGTCCAATTTGATATTTTACAGCAATTTTCCATAGACTGTCGCCTTTTACCACGGTATATTGCGTTGCCGCTGCCGCGGAAACGGACAGGGTTATAAATAACACCAAGCTAATTATAAGACTAATTAATTTTTTCATTAAAAATACTCCTACTGTGTTTTTTATTATTATTCACACGTAGGAGTATTATAATAGATGGGTTCTTTTGGAAAAAACTTTTTAGTTCACTCTTTCTGGGAAAATAATCTTAACTTCGCCTTCTTCTTTGAGCTGGCGGTCAAGCTCTTCTCTCCAGGGCTTTATAACTTCAGGATTCTTTATAATGTCATATCCGCACTGCGCTTGACATTTACCCGCATATACGGCGCTCTTTAGGCCTATCGGGTGACCTGCTGCGGCAACGGAACCCCAAGAGTGCATAGGTGTATTTGTAATCATACCCAGACCGACCATGCGTGATGTAGGAGTCATACGTGTAACGTAACCAACGTCTGTAGAGCTGGGGGCATTTACGTGGTTATGCGTAGGCGCAACAAGCTCTGTTGATATAACTTCTTCATTTTCATTAGGTTCTCTGTTATGTATATTTTTGAACAGTTCACGAGCGAATTTCATATCTTCTTCGGTATATGTCAAAGGAGGAACTTTTGTGGCTGATTCATAGAAAAATTGGTTGAAGTCAGAGATTTGCATACAGCCGGATACCATAGCGTTAACAGAAATTTTATAGTCTGTTTCTGTCATAATTGCTGCACCTTGCGCGCATTTTGACACACGTTCAAAGGTTTCGTAGTTTGATTTAAGGTCTTTTGTACGAACAAAGTAGTGCAACGCTGCATAGTCGGGAACAATATTAGGTTTTTCACCTGCCGAAATGTAGGAATAGTGTATTCTTGTGGTGGGTTCGCAGTGTTCGCGAAGATAGTTTACACCTACGTTCATTAGTTCGCAAGCATCAAGGGCGCTTCTTCCTTTTTCGGGGAATACAGCGGCGTGTGCTGCAGTGCCGAAAAATTCAACCTTCATATTGGTTAGAGAGTTTTGAATAAATTCACGTATTTTAAGTCCGTGTCCTTGGGGGTGCCAAGCGAGACAACAGTCGAGGCCTTCAAAAACGCCGTCTCTTACCATATGCATTTTGCCCTCTACAGTTTCTTCTGCAGGACAACCGAAAAACTTAACGGTTCCTGTTAAACCTTCTGCTTCCATTGCGTATTTTAAGGCAGCAGCTGCTGAGCCACAGGCAGGAGACATAAGGCTATGTCCACATCCTTGACCGTTACCGTCGATGGGATCGCGGTAGGGGCTTACCTTTTGTCCCAAACCGGGAAGTGCATCATATTCTCCGATAAAGCCGATAACGGGCTTTCCGCTGCCCCATTCTGCTATTACCGTATTAGGATTTTTGGTGCTGTCGCAACAGTGGTAGGTTGTAACCTTAAAGCCTTGTTTTTCAAAAAAATCCGCCATTATTTTGCACGATTCAAATTCTTCCATAGCACTTTCGGATACGTCCCAAATTTTTTTCGCAAGAGACATAACCTCGTTACTGTATTTATCATACCATTTTGCAATAGTTTCGTTCATTATCTGATTGTCCCTCCAAATACTTAACATACAATATTTATGGATAAATTATAGCTTATTACACCGATAAATGCAAGACTGTATTTAAAAAAACAAAGTCCCGTTGGGGACTTTGTAGGTTATTATTTGCTGAATTTTTCGATAATGGCATCAGTTATACGTTTACTTGCAAATCCGTCGCCGTAGGGGTTAGAAGCTTTGCTCATACGTTCATATTCAGCCTTATCGTTGAGGAGGCGGAGTGTTTCTTTGTAGATAACCTCACTGTCTGTACCGACGAGTTTAAGAGTCCCCGCATCGATTCCTTCAGGTCTTTCGGTCGTATCTCTCAAGACAAGCACCGGCTTACCTAAAGAGGGAGCTTCTTCCTGAATACCGCCGCTATCGGTTAGAATAATGTGTGACATATTCTGGAAGTTGTGGAAATCAAATACTTCTAAAGGTTCAATAAGTTTTACTCTGTCGCATTCACCGAATATTTCATCAGCGGCCTCGCGAACCAAAGGATTTTTATGAATGGGATATACAATCTTAATATCAGAAACTTCGTCAAGAACTTTTCTAATTCCTCTGAATATATTTCTCATAGGTTCGCCTAAATTTTCGCGGCGATGAGCAGTAAGAAGAATCATTTTATTATCACCAACCCAATCTAAAACGGGGTGGGTATAATTATCGTCAACGGTGGTGCTCATAGCATCAATAGCGGTGTTACCCGTAATGTAAATCTTGCTGTCATCAATATTTTCTTTAAGTAGATTTTCGCGGCTCAATTGAGTGGGAGCAAAGTACATATCTGTCATACAGTCTACCATCTGACGATTCATTTCCTCGGGGTAGGGGGAATACTTATTATATGTACGAAGACCGGCTTCAACGTGACCTATGGCAACTTGATTATAAAAGGCGGCAAGAGCACCTGCAAATGTTGTAGAAGTGTCGCCATGAACTAAAACAATATCAGGTTTTGCTTGTTTTAAAACTTTGTCGACACCGGATAAAGCACCGTTTGTGATGTCAATAAGCGTCTGTCCTTGTTTCATAATATTTAAATCATAGTCGGGCTTGATATTAAATGTTTCAAGAACTTGGTCAAGCATTTCTCTGTGTTGCGCTGTAACACAAACAATACTTTCTATTTCTTCGCGGCTTTCAAGTTCTTTTACGAGAGGAGCCATTTTTATAGCTTCAGGTCTCGTGCCGAAAATACTCATAACCTTTATTTTATTCATTTTAATAATCCCTTTCAGCATTTTTTTGCATTATTTAAGTTCTTTTTTCAAATCAATAAAGAACTTAATATTGTTATTTACAAAACGCTTGATTCGTTTAGGTTCTTTTGCAATTCTGTAAAGCCATTCGATATTGTGGTTGATGAAAAATTGAGGAGCGCGTTTTTTCGTACCGCTAAGCACGTCAAAGCTTCCGCCGACACCAACGAAAATACCTTTTTCGAAATCACCGAGATGTTTATAAATAAGTTTCTCTTGAGCAGGAATACCTAGTGCAACGAGTACAATATCGGGAGCAGCCTTTTTAATTTCTTCAAAGGCAGCGTCCTTGTCTGATACGTAACCATTTTCTGCACCTGCAATTTTAAGGTTTGGATATTTTTCTTTCAGAACGCCGAGCATAGCGTCAATAACTTCTTGTTTTGAGCCGAAGAGATATATTGAAGAAGAAAGCTCATTGCCGTACTCAAAGAGTTTTTGCGCAATATCGACACCGGGAATTCTTTCCGGAAGATTAATACCCGCCATATTAGCGCCTTTTATAATTCCAATACCGTCAGCCACAACAGCAGTTTTTTCATCCATAAGAAGCGTGTTAATTTCGCTATCTTTTCGACCAAACATAAATGCTTCAGGGTTTGCGGTTACAACGAACTTCTTTTCGTTGTTTATAAGTGCATTTTTAAGAGTAGAGAAAAAACTATCGGCATTGCCTTTATAAAGTCTGTCAAAATATTCTTTCATTCTTTAAACCTCTAATTATTATATTTCTCTGTTAAAAAGTGAAATCCATTTTTTTACGATTTTTTCTTCTGTAAAATCAGTTGCTCTTTCAAGAGCTTTTTGACTGTAGGATAATCTTAATTCACGGTCTTCTATAAGTTTACACAAAGCAAGAGCGAAATCCTTTATATTTCCGTTTTCTATAAGAATACCGTTTTCGTTATCGTTTATGATTGCTTTAGGACCAACTCTTACGTCAAATGCAACGGCAGGTAATCCACAGGACATTGCTTCAATCAAAACGAATGGAAAGCCTTCCGAATATGAGGTCATAGCGTAAATCGACGCTTTTTTCATAGTCGAAATAACGTCATCGTGGGGGAGTGCACCCGTAAAGATTACCGAATTGCTTATTTCAAATTTATCTGCAAGTTCAGTTAAAGTTTGGTTTTCCTCGCCGTCGCCTATAATAGTCAGTTTCCAGTCGGGGTGTTTTTTTGCGACATATTTCCAGCTTGCAAGCAATCGTTCAAAACCTTTTACGGGGTGCAAACGACCTACGGCTACAATGTTCTTTTCTTTGTTATCAATATCGATGTCTGAATACAGACTGTCAAGAAAGTTTTCCATTGTAACACAACGTGTATGTTCGTTTGTTTCTTTTAGCATAGTACTTACTTCTTCGGTAAGCGTATTTGTCAAAAGTGTAAAATAATCTATATTGTTGTAACGTGCTTTTATATCACCTAAAAGTTTTTTTTCAAAACAGTGATCATGGTGGAGTTGTGCTATTTTTAACACGTTTTCGTTGCCGTATTTAGACAACAAAACAGAGTGCTCGTTTCTTGTGGATATAATAATACCGTCATCAATTTGTTTGATTCTATTGATCAAAGCTGTTTTTTTGAGTCTTAAAACCTTTAGTGCGTACAAGCCCTGTTTTAAAACAGCAAAAGGATTTAAGCTTTTTAAGGCATTTATAAATTCTTTTTTATTAGGCTTTACATCGGTTAAGTATTCAATTTTAACATTTTGGGATATGTTGTAAGCCGGTACGCCCAAATCATATAGAGATAATACGGTGACGTTATATCCTTTTTTTACAAAAGCATTACTTATAAGAGAGATTGCCATTTCAACGCCGCCATGTGCTAAATGAAGGGCAGTTATATATATGTTCTTGTTCATTTCTTCACCGTTATCGTTTGATATGTTTTGAAACTTAATTAGTCAAATGTTTTTGCACTGTTCGTATAAACGCTTGGGGATATCAATGTTTTTGTTAGAAAACTTCAACGTCTTTGTGCTCTAAAGGGTAAGGGAAATCATATAAATACTCTTTAAGTTCTTCTGCGATATAATCACATTCGTGCTTATATTCCGGTTTTTTCAAGAATAACTGGGTATTATATATTGATTTGTCGGGAATAAAGTAAGTTTTGGGTTTGGTGTGTCTTGCTCTGTCCCAATCCAGCTTTTCAAATATTTTATCTATGGTGCTATCATAATTATAAATAAAATCTTCAAATTTGAGTCTGCAAATTCTGTCGCTGTGTACTTCTTTTTCGATGTTTCTTAAACGTTTGTAGTATTTGCAATATTCCTTTACGTCAGTTGGGTAAGGAACTACACCGCCGTTTTTTGCCCAATAGTATTTATTGCTTATAAAGACGTCGCGGGGATCACGTTCAATAACAAATACGTACGCATCATCATTAAAATAGTTTTCAAATCTAAAAAGGTTAGAAGGGAGCAAAAGTTGGTCGAAAAGAATACTCTCTTCCGAATAACCTGCCATATTCAATATCTTGTAGATATAATCCTTGGATGCTGAATAAAATTCTTCGGGAGTTACAAAAGAAAGCAGCATAGGAGAATAAGTCAAAACCTTTTTGGGCTTATATTTATTGAGTGTAATTAACTTTAAAGCGCGGTTAAAACAGAGTTTGATAAACATTTTGAAGTTGGTATTTTCTTGATGATACCAATAAAACTCGCTTTTAAGGTCGGTTATGCTATCTATATATTCTTTTGTAATCTTAAAAAAATCTTCGCCAATATTCTTGTTGTAATTACCTACCCACCAGTATTTCTTATTATACAGTTGTTTCATGGTGTCCTCAAAAGAGTGCAAAGCCTCATCGCTGCGAACTGAATTGTTGCCGATTAGAAGCTTGTCTTCCAAGTCAAAGACACCGTTTGGGCAATGCAGAAAAACGTATTCAAAAGTTCCGCGGCTTACGTCTATGTCTTCGGTTTCACTCATAATATCGGTAATAATTGAAGAGCCAGAACCCATATATCCTGTAGGAATTATTATTTTTTTAGAATTTGACATTTTATTCACCGTAGTATGTTTATTTGAGTTTATTTTTTAATTTCATACATAATGTCGTAAGAAAATATAATTTGTTTTTGTTGAATTTCAGAATAAGACGTTTGTTTGAATCAAGTGTGGGAATATACTTGTTTTGATATAGATTATCAAAGGATGAAAGATATTCTTCCAGTTTTTTTATGACTGATTTTTTTTCTTTGTTGTTACAAAGTAATACTCGTGTCATTCCTGCAATAGAAATATGGCTAATTATTAGAAAATAAAATTCTTCTTTAAATTTTTCGAAAACGTTCTTTTCTTTATAGTAAGAAATCAAATCTTCAAAAGCATCTATAATTTCAAGATTTTTTGTGGCATTAGAGTTGTTCATTGTAGACCCTATTCGTTGAACATAATATAAAAGAGCGTCTTCAATATACGTTATTTTTTCAGCGTTTAAATAAAACTTTGGAATAAGGCGCAAATCTTCGTACCATACTCTGGTAACAAATCTCAAATCTCCCAAAATGCTCTTCTTGAATAGTTTTCCCCAGGGAGCTACACGATTAAATAAAATTTCGGGAGAATCAAAAATTGATGTTGTGCCGGAAACTATATTATTCTCTATCTTTGAAATAATGGTGCCGTCTTCTTTTACATCAAAACAAGAACAAATTACAATATCGCTCTTTTCAGATATAGCAACGGACACTAATTTTTCAATACAATTCGGGGTTATGTAGTCATCGCTATCCAAGAACACTATATAATCGCCGGTAGCTTTGTCAATTCCAAAGTTTCTGGCTCCGCCTTGTCCGCTATTCTCTATTTTGTAGGAAATAAAATTACTGTTACGCGTAACATATTCATCGATAATTTTATATGAGTTGTCGGGACTTCCGTCATCAACTATAATAACCTCTATATCTTTATATGTCTGCTGTTCAACCGATTTTAAACATCTGTCCAAAAAGTTTTCTACATTATATACAGGAATAATTATACTGACTTTCATTTAATTAATTCACCCTTTTCTGTTTATAATCTTTTTTGTAAAAGAAAGAACTTTGTCCAAAATCATAAAAAAGGTCTCGTTTTTTGTAATTATTGAAATAAGAACGTAAACTAATACTCCTCCGCACAGCTCAAAAAACAATTTTAATATTGTGTCTGTATTGAGTGTTGATATTAGTCGTACGGCAATATACATAATGACAGAGCTTATGATTACACCTAAATTTTCTTTCAGCACTCGAAGCAGACTGAAAATATCTTTAAGGTTCCAATAAGAAACTGTAAATACCGTTGATTCAGCAATAATACAAGCAATTCCGGAGCCGAATATTCCAAACCGGGGAATTAACAATAGGTTTCCAAGTACGCTTACGATAGCGCCTGATGTGGTTGCGATGGTATAATGTTTTTCTCTTCCCATGGGTATAAGCATTTGTACACCCAAAATGCTGTTCATAGACGTGATAAATACCAAAACACTTAACAGCTTTAAAATTGGGATGGAGCCCAAGTATTCCTCTCCCAAGAAAAAGGGAATAAAGTCATCTGCTACACCTAAAATACCAAACATAGCAGGGAAAGCGATAAATAAATTGAAGTTGATGGATTTGCGCACGTAAGTAACGATACCGTCTTTGTCGTTGGATATAGTTAAGTTTGCAACTCTTGCCATCATTACGTAGCCTACAGATTGCAAAACGCCTGTAATCATTCTGACAATACGTTGTGCCTGGTCGTAAAGACCTACGTTGTCCGTATTTGTCATCCAACCGAGCATAGTACGGTCAATCAACACGTATACGTAGTTCATAGCTTGAGGCAAGAACAACATCAAACTCGGTTTTAGATGTTCAAATTGTTTTAAGTTTTTGCCTTTTTTTAAATCAATGTATTGAGGTAAATAAAAGACCATAATCAAATTGCCTAATAAGCTACTGGTTACTATTAAAAATACGTACCAGGGCAAATCTTTTGGTTCTTTAATAAACGCAAATAAACATACAACAAAAGCAAACTTTACAAAGAGGTTTCGTAATGTAACTTTTTTGAAATCTTCAACGCCTTGATAAAACCAAGTGATATCCAAGCCGTTTGATATTATATTGATTATGTGTATGCGGTATATAAATGCGTACGGATTGTTGATACAGAGCAGAGGAATATATACTACGAGAGTCAGTACGGTCAGCAAAAGTCTGAGGGATATAATCTCCTTAGTAACTTTTGCAAGTTTTTCTTCGTCGTCACGGACGTAAGCAACTTTTCTGATGCCGTATAATGATGTTCCAAGTGCTCCAAATATGATGAAATACGTTACTATGCTTTCGGTAAACGAGTGTATCCCGTTTGCGCGCAGTTGCAAAGCCCTTGCAACGTACGGTGTCGTAATAACCGGCAAAACCGTAACAAGGACTTGATATAGCATATTAAAAAATACGTTTTCGGATACGCTTCTTTTTTTCATTTTTTGCCTACTCTATCTGTTTGTCTTTTAAACAATGGTTCTGTTTGACAATAAATCAACAGAAGTACAAGTGTTAGATAAATTCCGGAATTTGGTCTTCTTAATAAGTATCCTGTGTACAAGGCAGATACCATTAATAAGCTATAATCTATAAATATGACGAAATTAAAGAGGTTACAACTATCTTTAAAATGGCAAAATAGTTGTTTTAAGAGCCTTAACCAGAAATATATAAGCATCCCTGCGTACAGCAAAGATCCAATATAACCGTAGTAAAAGAATATTGCGTGAGGATCGGTCTCCAGGTCATAAGTTTCACCCCCTATAGTCATTAGGGGTTCTTCGAAACCGACAAATTTGGTTAACAAGTCTGTTTCATCCCATACGAGTGAACCAATAATTTTTTTCTTTACCCTATTATCTAAAAGGGCTTGAGCTGTCATTCTGCCTTCATAAGCTGCAAGGTATTTGTCAACTCCAAATCTTTCTACTATTGTGGGGTCCAATGCTTTTTCAAAAACATCTTTTATGTGGTTATCGGGAGAGTCGGTGGGAACGTTGTTATTTTTATCTAAAGTTTCATCTCCGGGAATTTCATCTTCGGTAGTTTCATCGCTGGTAGTTTCGTCGCCGGTAGTTTCGTCGCCGGTGGTTTCATTCAAATGGGAGTCTGAAGTTTCCTCCGAAGAGGGAGGGGGGGTTGACAGCAGTTCTTCGCTTGCTTGAATATTTCCGTTGTTTAGCAAATCAATCTGGGCTCTGGGAGAATAATCATAGAGCATTATTGACGAAACAGCGATAAAAATTGTAAATAGTATCGCAAAATATGGGAATTTCTTTCTTTTCTGTACAAAAAATTCTACTACCCAAAACAACGCGCAAGCAACCAGTGTGGCAATCAAAGTCATATAAGTAGCTTTTGTAGCGTTTAAAATATAAATATAAGAAAGTGGAATTAGGAGGAGTATCAACCATTTTTTTGAATTGTTTATACAGAAATAAACCGCAAAAGGAAAAATTGCTGACAAAATTATACTGAACACACTTGGTGAAACATTCCAACCGGTCCAACCAATATAAGAATCAAAATAGGTGTAAAAACCGCTTTTTAAAAAATAACTTAAGTAAAATGTTATTGCTATTATCGGGATTATTAATTTCAGCGCATTTTTTATTTGTCTGACAATTGATTCTTTTTCATAAAGATACATAAAAGAATATAGCAATAAAATCGCGTGTGCTACAAGCAACAGATATTTTACGTCTGCGTAAAGATCTTGATATCCAACCCTGAACCCATTAAGTACGTGCAAGGCAGAGAAGACGCCAATCACAGATATGGCTACGATAAAGCCTTTTCTTCTTTTTGTGAAAAAAAGCGTATACAACGGAAGTGCTAAAGTTATACCAAGACGGAAATACCCTGCTATAGAAACAGACTTATCTTGTTGAAAAAAAGCTAATATATCTAAAAATGGTTGTAAAACCAAAATAATAAACAATAAGTTGTTTTTTATGTTATTAAAGCAACTTTTCATGTTATTCTCCTGAAATTGAATTATTTGATTTGGGTTTTAAGGTTTAAAATTAGTCTCGAAATAGGGGAAAGTCCTATGTAGTTTAAATAAGCAATGATTTTTCTGTTTCGGGGCATATTTTTAAAAACTTCGTGTTTGTAGAAATCCGGATAACGTTCTTTAACAACAGAGCGCATAGCGTTAATAATACGCTTTTTGTTTTTAGTGTTATGTTGTTCCAGTCTGTTAATTGTAGAAATCAAGATGTGGTCAATGTGTAAATATTCTAATGTTTCCGCATATTTTTCTTGTAAATTATGCTCATTAACAAATTCGATAAGATTGTTAAAAACGGTGAGCATATTCAAATTCTTTTCTGAATTGTTATTAAACATAGTTGAAACTTCGCGGCAATGGCAATGGTAAAAGCTTTTTGGAATTGTGGATATTCTTTCGGTCAACATAAGATTTTTTGTTGTGAATTCAAAATCTTCATACCACAAACCGACAGGGAAATTAATATCCCCGACAAATTCACGCCTAAAAATCTTATTACAAGCAGAGGGGGTGACGGAAAATTTGTCTTCGAATTGAGAAGCGTGGTGATAAACGTCGCGGGTTGGATAGTGGTCGGTGGTATCACAAATAACGATATCCGCATTATCGGCTTTAGCCTTGTTGTACATCTCCTCGTACATTTCTTTGTCAATCCAGTCATCGCTGTCAACAAAGCCGAGGTATTCGCCTACTGCATGTTGAAGTGCTAAATTTCTTGCTTCAGCCTGTCCGCCGTTGGGTTTATAAAATGCTTTGATTTTTTGGGGATATTTATTTTCGTATTCTTTTATAATGTCAGTTGTTCCGTCGGTTGAACCGTCATCAACAACAATAATTTCTATTTCTTGAAGTGTTTGTTCTAATATTGAATCTAAACATTGGCGAATATATTCTTTTGTATTATAAATCGGGATTATTACACTAACTTTCATTTCTAAATACACTTTCTGTATGAAAATACTATTATTCATCCTATTATATCATTATAAGCTAAATATATCAATAGTTTTAGTAGATTTTTCGATATAAATGTCGTAATAAAATAAAAAATGTCCCCTATGTATTGTTGTATAGAGAACATTTTTAGTGGTTATAGAAAATACGGTTATATATTTTTCTTTCGGGATATGTAAGCTATTCCTTTGATAACTATGTTTACTCCTAAAATCATAAGCGAAACTACGGCTGCACATTCAAGTTGCATTTGAGCTTCAAACTGATTTATCATTAGCGCTATTGGCTTGTTTGAAGTACTTGCGAGGAACGAAACGGCTGAAATGGTCATCATACAATTTACAAAGAAGTATGAAAACATTTCAAGCAAAGTGCCTTTGCACTGGGGGATAAATACGTCTTTTATTATGTGCAAACGTCCTATTCCCATTGTGTGTGCAACGTCCTCGAGGTTTTCATTAATTTTTGATAATGAATTATACATCATTAGGTAGGGGGAGGCTATAAAGTGAACGATATTAACCATAATAAGTATAATTATTGTACCGTATATTGGAGTTTGATTAAACGCGAGAACATAAGAAAGGCCCAAAACTACACCCGGTATTGCTGCAGAAGTCATAGATGAAAGGTGCAGAAAACGAGAAGATTTTGATTTCATTCTTGCAGACATATAAGCTGTAAAGAAAGCTATAAACGTACCTATCAAAGCTGTGCCCAAAGCGATTAGGATTGAGTTAATCAAGTATTCATCAGCTCTTAAATCAAAGGCTTTTTCTATGTTTGCAAGTGTAAACGTAGTATCTGTTGGATAATTTTGAGCGAATGCTAACATAACAAAAGCAATAATGGGTAACAAAGTAAAAATTGTTACGGCAGCACAGAACAAATAAGAAAAGTACAGACAAATCTTGCTGTTTGTTGGTGGGCAAGACTTTGTTACATAACCGGAATTACCTTTATCTTTGTTGAGTAAGTCGATAACAAAGGCAATTACAGCGGGAATCAACAAGAGGCTTCCGTAGACAGAACCTTTACCAAAATCTAACTGTCCAATTACTTCTTGATACATTACTGTGGCAACAGTAGTGTATTTTCCACCAACCATAAGCGGAACACCGTAGTCGGTAATAATTAGTGTAAAGGTTGAAAAAAATACTGAAATTAAAGGTTTTCTAAGATAGGGGAGCATAATGGAGGTGAACTGTCTCCATTTTGGTATTCCTAAAACAGTTGCTGCTTCGTAGGGCGAACCGTCTTCGTAATGAATTATGTCGGCGAGCATTAAATATGCAACGGGAAACGCATACATTATTGAGCCGACAATAATTCCGGTTAAGCCATATATTGTACTGTTTAGATTGAATAATTTAGTTATTAATCCGTTATTTCCGAATAAAATTATAAGTCCCATACCGCTTGAAATAGACGGTATAAGCATAGGCAGTGTAAAAATAATACCAAAAATGCTTTTAAATCTGATTTTGGTTCGTTCTATACATAAAGCTAGGGTAAATGCAACGATTACCGTAGCCAGTGTACCTAAAACTGCCGAAACCAATGAGTTTACAATGGAGGTTAGAAATACAGGAGAGTCGATTGCTTTTTTGAAGCTTTCCGCATCCATATATGTAAACATTCTCACCAAGGGAAGAAAAACCAAGGTGATAAATACGATTGAAAGCGGTATTTTAACACAGTCTGCACGGTTAATTTTTGTTAAAGAGAGGAGTTTTTTCATATTTACCCCCTTACAAATTTTGAAAGGGAGTCAATTTTTGTTTGCAAATTGTCAATAACAAATGATTTAACGTAGTCGTTTGCAGGAGCATTTATAATATTTTCCGGGGTATCAAGTTGTTCGATTGAAGCTTCTTTCATAATCATAATGCGATCTGACATAGCAAAGGCTTCTTCCTGGTCGTGTGTGATATAAATCATAGTAGTTCCGAATTCTTTTTGAATTCGTTTAAGTTCTGCGCGTAGAGTGAGTCTGGTTGCAACGTCAAGAGCTGACATAGGTTCATCGAAAAGAATAATGTCAGGGTTTAATATCAATGTTCTTGCAATTGCGACACGTTGTTGCTGACCGCCGGAAAGTTCGCGAGGGTGTTTGTTAATATGTTCGCTGAGATTCATATTATCGATTATTGCAAGCGCTTTTTCGCGAATCTCTTTTTGTTTTTCCTTACTTTTGTTTGCTTTTTGAATTTTCAGCGCATATTCAATGTTCTGAATAACGGTCATATTTTCAAATAAGGCAAAGTTCTGGAAAACTATTCCCATTCCTCTTTCGCAAGGAACAGCATGAGTTATATCAATTTCGTCTTTTGTGACCGTGCCTGCGGTAGGTTTTAAAAGACCTATCAATATTCGTAAAATGGTTGTTTTTCCGCACCCCGAAGGTCCTAAAATGGAGAGGAACTCACCATCATATACGTTGAAGCTTATTTTATTTAAAGTGCGTTTTTTGTCAAAAACCATTTCAAGGTCTTTTACTGTTAACTTAATGTTTTGCATAGATTACCTCTAAATTGAGAAGTTAATATTTCCACTTTTCAAGAAGGCGGTTCTTCTCTTCTATAGTGTTGTTTTTCATATCGGAATATACGATGTTTTCAGGATAGTTTTCTGTTGAGTAAACCTTATCTTTGTATATCTGTTCGGGATAGAATTTTTCGTTGTGTTCGTAGTTGTACGTTTCAACGATAAAGTCAAATACTTCTTTTACGCACTCGCGTGTTTCTTTACCTGCAATGATTGCTTGACCATATAATGAAAAGGGCGAACCTTCTTCAAAATAGCATATTTTAAGGGGGGCATTATCATTTATTTGCATAACTGCTTGAGATGTCATACCGAGTCCTATTGCTACTTCACCTTGAAGAAGCGCGTTTACGGGACCTGAACCTGAAGAAGTGTATTGCAAAATATTGGGGGTGAGGTCGTCAAAAAATTTATAAGCTTTTTCTTCTCCCCAAGTGTTTGCTAAACTCTTAAGGAACATATATCCGGTACCGGAAGATTTGGGGTTAGGCATAGAGATAAGGCCTTTGTATTCCGGCTTCAAAAGGTCTTCATAACTTGAAGGAGTAGGAAGATTTTTCTTTTCCAACACATCGGTGTTTATTATAACTGCACCGCCGACACGCGCCTGAATAATATAATTATTGCTTTCAACTGTGTCTTCGCTATAGATACTCATATCGTAGGACGACAAGTCAGCCAAAAGACCTTTGCTGTCAAGTTGTGATAAATATAAATATTCAAGGTCGTAGGTGATATCGCATTCTGTGGATTTTCCTTCTGCCAATAATTTAGCGGCGTGGTTTCCTGTAGGCATATATTCTACAGTAATATCGTAATCGGGAAATTCTTCTTTCAAACGAGCTGACATATTCTCAATAACATAGTCTTCAGAACTTGAAAAGATGAGGATTTTTTCTTTACCGGAACCGCAAGAAGTAAATGCTGCCAAGCATATTAAGGATAACATAACTGTAACAAGTAAAAGTTTTACGTAATTAGATTTTTTCATAATTAACCTCCATTTGTTTGTAAAAAAATTAACAATATGTAGAATCTATTCGCTTTAAATCGCTGTAACTGTCTATTTCGATAATGTCATCAAAAGAGCAGGGGCGAACTTCGACACTGTAATTATCAATACAGTATTCAAGTGATACCTGGTCCCAATATCTTTCTTTTCCGCCGGGCATTTCATAGACTGTTTTTATGTCATCAAATAATTTCAAGCCGTCTTCGGAATTCCAATAAGAAATACCATATGTATGATGACAGTTTTCTCCGCCTATTTTCAGTTTCGTGATTACCTTGTTTTTGGTTTCGAAGCACCAGTCGTCTGTTTTGTCAACGGGGACACCAAGATAATTTGATGTAAATTGATATTTTTGAATCAAATTAGGGTTGTACAATACCAAGTCTGCCTCCAATACGTAAGCGTTTTGGAGCAAGTGTCTTGCACACATAGCTGAAGAAATGTTATTTGCTTCATTATAAAGAGGATTGTCTATAAATTTAATATTTGGATATTTATATAATAATTGGTCGAATTGTTCGCCTAAATATCCTCTGACAATGTAAATTTCTTCTATTTCAGCCGCAACTACAGCATCTAAAAGAGTGTCTATCATTCTTGTGCCGTTTACACGAACCAAGGGTTTGGGGGTGTTCAATGTTATGGGAACCAATCTGGAACCAAAACCTGCGGCAATAAAGATTGCGCGTTTAACGCGATAAGGTTCCAACGCTTCATATCCTTTTTTTGTAATGAGCCCGTCGGCTATCAATCCCTGTTCACAAAGTTCTGATATGGCGCGATTTATTGAACCTACTGACATATCACAAGCTTCGGCAATCTCTCGTTGAGATTGTTTTACTTTACGTTTTTCTAAATGCACCAATATTTGAAATTGTTTTCTTGATAGTTTGTTGTTTGCCATAATACTTTCCTTTTTAATAAATGTTTATTTATTTTGTGATTTGAACAAATAACAACTAGTGTGTTGGTGGAGAGTGTTCATTATATGGTATTATACACTGTTTTTTGAACAAAGTCAATAGTTTGTAACATATATTTAAAAAAGACAATAAAAAAGTTGTGAATTGAAAAACAGTTGCACAGAATTTTGGCTGAATATAATAAAAAGAGGATATGGGTTTTACCCATATCCTCTTGGATGGTTTGTTTTTAGTTACTGACCTACGTACATTTTTATACCTTCATCGTTGATTGAATACGGACAAACGGGTACACCGTGTATAGTCAATTCATAATGGAGGCTGACATCTCCGCCATAGTGGTAACCGGTATTACCTACTATGCCGAGGGCGGCACCTTTTTCAACAATATCGCCTACGTTAACGGAAATTGTGCTGAGGTTCATATACCAACTCTTCAATCCGTAGCCGTGGTCGATTACAACAATCTTACCGCTGTAGAGCTGTTCTCCAACATAAACAACTTTACCCTTGTTGACTGCAGATACTTGATCTCCGCCTACAACCATATAATCAACGCCGGTGTTAATATATTGAGTGCCGGTTGAAGATACGATAACGTTTCTGCCGAATCCCCAACGAACTTGTCTTGCTGCTGGTTCGATAAACAAATCTTCCCAATAACGTGTCGGTTCATTGGTGTTAATAGTTGATTTCATTGCGCCCGTAAATGAATCCAAGATAGCTTGAGTTCTGGTCTTGTTTATGAGCTCGGCAGTTGCTTTGGAGTAAATAGTATTCTTCTTTGCTCTTTCAGTTACCGTCAATGTAAGATCTTCTGTAACACCTCCGGAAGATACTGTAAATACGTAAGATGGGCAATAGTCAAGTGTTACGGAAATCGGAATAAGCGCAACTACGTAATCGCCTTCCTTGTAGAATGTTGGGGTGTAGTTTATAGCGGGTTCCGATTTAAATACGATAGAGTTTACGTCAATAATATTTTTTGCGGTAAGAACAACGAATTCGCCGTGTTCGATAATATTTTCACCGAGGTAGAAGTATGCGGGAGCACTTACGTTGGCTGTAAATTTGTAGGTTGCATCGCCGTGATATTCTTTTTCTTCGGATTCATACCATTTTGCATTAACTTCAATATCAAACGTCTTGTTTGTTTCTCCGATAATGGCAGGGGTAAGATTTTCATACAAATCATTAAATATTTCTGTGTCGCCGTGCATAATTTTTACGGTTACGTAGTCGGGCTGATTTGTGAAATCAAGTTGGAGGCTTCCGGATACGGGGTATTGAGATGAGGCGTCTTGTTTTCCGGAATAAGATGTTGAAATGAATTCGCCTGCTCCTGCCTTGTATTTCCAATCAATATTGTAGGGTTCAAGTACACTTACATTTGATACGGTAAGTTCGGGTTCAGTGGAGGCTTCATACGTGCTTTCTGCATATTTCATAGAAAGGAATTCAACTGCTTTTTCAGATGAGATGCTGAAAGTCTTGTTTTGTGCGTCTATATAATACGCTTCTTCGGGATTGGTTGTGAAGTAATATTTATATTCCTTGTCCTTATTGTAGCTTCTGTATACTGTTTTATAGCATTCAAGATTTTTCATCTGAACAGGTAAAGCGGGTACTTCTTTTGCAGAGTCGTTCATCTCAACAAAGAAAGAAATCATTTTTTTGGATTCTTTGCTTTCTTTATCAAAAACAAACTTGTTGCCGTCAAGATCGGTAACCGTCATTTTTTCAATCGTTCTTTCTGCAACTGGTGCGTTTTGCGCAGATATATAATAAGCAACAGCCAAATACGTAGGAATAAACAACGCCAAAATGATAAGCGCAATAATAATTTTTTTCTTCATAAAACCGCCTCCGATTTCAAATGCACATCAAATTATTTGTATTCTATTATATTATATATTATTTTTTTTCGTAGGTCAAGGGTAAATGTAATTATTTTAAAAAAAGGTTAGCGAACAAAAAAGTATGCGCTTTCGAAAAAACGTAAAAGCGCATACTTAATGTTGATGAAAAAGGTATATATTCGATTTATTTAAGTTCGTTTTTATTGCCCTTTGAAGCTTCTGCAACTACTTTACCGAGAGCAAAGAGGGCGATAACGTTGGGGATAACCATAAGGTTATTAAACATATCGGTAAGTTCCCAAACGAGATTATTTGAAAGGAGTGAGCCTGCAAATATAAAAGCAATTGCAATTACTGAATAAGCAATATCGAACTTTTTGCCGAAAAGGTATATTGCGTTGATTCTTCCAAAGAGGTTCCAGCTGAGAATAGTGGAGAAAGCAAAGAAGAACAAGCAGATAGCAACGAAAATGTTACCAACAGAAGCAAGTCCAAACGATGAACCGAATGCAATCTGAGCGAGGTTGGTTTTTGAAAGACCTGCCATTGAAGCTGCTTCTTCGAGGAAAACACCGTCAGCAAAATTTGCGGGATTAAGAGCGCCGTCTCCTGTAAAGAATACGGAAATAACAACGAGAGCTGTGAATGTAAGTACAACGAACGTATCAATAAACACACCTATCATAGCAACAACGCCCTGATCGTGAGGCTTTGCAACGTTAGCCTGAGCGTGAGCGTGAGGTGTTGAACCCATACCTGCTTCGTTAGAGAAGAGACCGCGCTTTGCACCTTGAGTAACTGCAAGGTATATAGCGGCGCCAACACTTCCTCCGAGGGCTGATTTAGCGTTAAATGCATACTTGAAAATAGACGCGAATGTTGCGGGGATGTGCTCAAAGTTTACAGCGAGAACTATAAGACCGCCGATAATATAAAGTCCTGCCATAATAGGAACGATTTTTTCTGTTGCGGCACCTATTCTTTGAACGCCGCCTATGAAGATAATTGCTGAAATTGCAGCTACTATTAAGCCCACAACCCAACCGGGAATACTGAAGGCGTTTGTACAAGCTTCAGCGATAGAGTTGGACTGAACCATCGAACCCATAAAGCCGAGAGCGAGCATAGCGGCAACTGCGAAGAATCCTGCAAGGAATTTACCGAATTTGCCTTTGAATACGCTGGTTATGTAGTAAACGGGGCCGCCTTTAACTGTACCATCTTTTTCAACAATACGTGTCTTTTGTGCGAGAACTGCTTCTCCGTAAATGGTAGCCATACCGAAGAATGCAATGATCCACATCCAGAAAATTGCACCGGGACCGCCGATAAGAATAGCGCCGCAAGCGCCGACGATGTTACCCGTACCTACCTGCGCTGCAATTGCTGTTGCGAGTGATTGGAAAGAACTTAAACCTGATTTTTGCTTTTCGCCGTTAAGAGAAAAGTTTGCGAACAATCTCTTCCAGCCTTCGCCAAAACAACGAACCTGAACGAAACGTGTTCTAATTGAATAGTAGAGACCGATACCTACGAGAAGAATGATAAGAATGTAGTTTGACAAGTATGTGTTAATACTTGCAACTATGTTGTACAAAAAGTCCATATAGACCCTCCTAAAAAAATAATAATAAAAAAAAGCAAAGCTATGTTACCAAATGAAATGGATAACAGCTCTGCAGAATAAAGCAACTCTTTAAAAATACAGTAATAAAGAGGGTATATTAATTCCGTCCTTTTGCCTGAGAGATTCACGGTACCGTCTACCGTTTACACCTTCGGCACCCTATTGCTTTTAGCGAAGCATTGGGATTCTCCGGAGTGCTATCCGCTTACAGTCTTATCTGTCAAACCAGACTCCTGAGAGGTTTACTCCTTCGGCACGGAAAAACATTTCCGACTTTCCTGCAAGCTTCATTTAGCGGATTATGCAATTTTGTTATAATTGATTATATCATATCCTTGATAAAAATCAATAGGTTTTGTTGATATAATTATAAAAGAACTTTGTCAAAAATTGTGCAAAAGCACCAAAAAGTGTGGCAATCTGTACTTTTTGGTGCTTTTTAGAGTGAGTTTTATATTTGTAATTCTATATCAACAACGTCAAATCCTTCTATAGTTCCCGATATTGTGGCAATATTTTCGTTTACCTTTGTGTTTTTTGGAAGCATATCGGCAGAAATACCGTATTCTGTGTAATCAAAGGATATAGAGTAGTTTGTTTTTTCTTTTGAAAGGTTTGCAACAAACAGAGTAATTGTTTTACCCGAGCGTGCTTTCCAGCCTGCCGACATAACATTCGTGTCGTTTGTTTTCGGGGGGCGGAGCATAACGTTTGTACTGAAAGTGTTAGTGTGCTTATAACGCATTTTAACGAACTTTTCGAGGAATTCCATTCTGCCGTTATCGTAAACAACGTCAGCAAAAAGCCAACCGGGTTGTTGACCGTAAAGCAGAGCTTTTGCGATATTCTGTCTGAAAAAGTCATCATCTTTTTTGTCAATGCCGTCAGAGAATCTGCCGAGCATTACTATATAACCTGCGTAAATTGCAGAAAAAGCGGGTACGTCGTCAGGCTGTCTCCAAAGCCAAGTAAGATATCCGTCAAAACTTTTCATATAAGGTTCGCCGCTTGACTCGGAAACGTAGAATACGTCTTGCTTTTTATTAAGTTTTACTATATCCATAAGCTCGTTATATCCGTCAGTCCAATAGCTTCCCCCTCCGGGAATATGACCGTGCTTTTCGCTTCTGCAAGGGTGAGGGGTGTGGGCGGCAATTTCGTCAAAATATATGCCGTCAACGTCCATTTCATTCTCAAGCTTTCTTGCAAGGTCGTTAACTATTTCACGCCATTTGGGATATGAAGGACACATAGGCGACAGCTTGGTATCCTGACCGTTTATTTTTTGTTGAGGATATGAAACGGTAATGGGATTACCCCATTTATCAAGGGCAGCGCCGTATTTGCCGGTGTTTTCAAAATTAACTTCAAAGCCTTCGTCGGCATCGTCAGTTTCCCAGCTTACCCCGTTTATATAGGGCATAACGTTAATATTTTTTCCCTTAAGATGTGCTAAACCGCGATAATATTCATCTTTGGGTGTAAAATGCGGATAGTTTATATTAAAAGGATTGTTGTGCCAGTTATAAATATGATAGCCTATCGGAACACCGAGGCGTTTTTGTAGTTCGATGGGGGCTTCAAACCAATAATCCTTGCCGTACAAGTGAGATACAGCCCCAAGTTTTTTTGGACGTACATCACGCTGTTCGGGGGAGTTTGGCATATATTCAACTATCCAATAGGCAATATCCTTAATTTTTTGAGGAATATCAGGTCTGCCGTTTTCGGTCATTTCGGGTAACCATTTAGCATATTTGTGTACGAATGCTTTGTAAATCATAGTTGCGTCAAACCAGTCGCCGTCGAATGCTTCCCAACGAACGTAACCGCCGAGAGAAAATGAGTTTGCTTTTTGACCTGCGCCTATTGCAAAGAAGCGTACTGTTAAATCTGCCGTACTGTTTTCGGCGTTGATTACAAAGTCTTTCATACAGGCATCTTTATCGTGTATTCCTAAATATATACCCGACGTCTTTCCGTAATACGCAAAATATTGCATAGACGAATAGTGGTGAGGATATGTATCCTTCATTTTGAAACCTATTTTTCCAATATCGGCAATAACTCTGCCCGAGCAAGAGGGAACAAACATATTAAAATAATCTGCTGTAACTCTTGGAATCGGATAATCAACCGAAATTACCGAGTATTCTTGGCTGTGGTTTTTTATTTCTGTAAACCATGATATACCATTTTCGTCTGCTTTAGGGGTAAGGATAAAAGTTATATTTCCGTAAGAATCGGGTGTGTTGAAGATAAAGTTTTCATTATTAATTGTTACGCTTTTCCAGTTTGATTCAGATGATATGCAAAATTCTTCTTTGTCGCCGAGCCTTTCGATTATTGCCGAAAAGACGGGAGAGGGAAGAAGGGTTACATCTCCGAATTTGCCGTTTTTTATAGCAGCGCTGTGTTCGGTTATTTCAAAAGTAACAGAATATTTATTTGTTTTTATGGAGTGTTCCATATATAATACCTCGACAATATTATTTAACGCTTTCGACGGTTTTTCTTATATCCCAGTCATTCTTTTCGAGAAGAGGAATTGCAAGTTCTTCATCAATACCAAGTATTTGCGACGTTATTCTGATTACGCGCAGTTTGAGTTTTTCATTTGAGGGCTTGAGGTTAATCATAAGGTTTTCATATACCTTACCTGTTTTTATCATAGCACAGGTAGAAAGCATATTGAGTACAAATTTTTGGGAGTTGCCTGCCTTAAGTCTTGTTGAACCGGTAACAACTTCAGCACCTGTATCGCATACTATCGGAATATCAACAGTCTTTGTTATGGGTGTTCCTTCGTTTGATGTAATGCAGATTGTTGTACAGCCGATATTTTTTGCGGTATCAAGAGCGGCAAGAATATATTTTGCGCCGCCTGCCGCCGATATTCCAACGAGAATATCGTTTTTATTCAGTAAGTCTTTAACGTCATTTACTCCCTTTTCATAGTTGTCTTCTTCGTTTTCTCCCGCTTTGAATACGCGTTCTTTTCCGCCGGCAATAATACCTTGAACAAGCTCGTGGGGAACACCATAGGTAGGAGGACATTCTGCAGCGTCAATTATGCCGAGTCTGCCCGAGGTTCCCGCGCCTATGTAAATAAGCTTTCCGCCGTTTTCGATAGCGTTTGAGATTGCGTCAACAGCCTTTGCTACCTGGGGCAGTGCTTTTTCTACTGCAAGAACGGAGTTCATATTTTCCTCGTTCATTACCTTCAACATATCAATAGTTTCCATCTTGTCGATGTGCATGGATTTTTCGTTTCTCATTTCTGTTCTTAACATATTTTTTCACCTATAGCTTTCAATAAAGTTTTTTTGGAAAGATTCGTCGCAGTTGATTTTGCATAATCTCATACATTCAACACACGCGCCGTATGCGGGTGGTGTTTTTGGAACAAAAAGTTTAACTCCTGCCTTTTGTTCAAGCATTTTTTTAAATAACATATTTTTGAAAAATCCGCCGGCGCATACAAAAGTATCAGGCGCGCCGTATTCTTTTTTTGCGTGTTTTATAAGTTTTGCAAGTCTATCCGTGTTTGCCTCAAGAATTGTCTTTGATGTTTCGTCGCCCTTTTCTGCGGCTTCTGTTACAAGGGGGGCAAATGAAGCAATAAACGACCTGCCTTTTGTGTATATATTGGAAAGATTTTTCCAAATATCACCTTCCGCTTTCTCTTCAATAAGCGAAGATAAAAATGTAGGTTTTTCAAGTTTGTCATATACTGCCAGGGTGTGCCTTATCGCATCGTTTCCGATGTCGTAAGCCGAGCCTGCTCTGTCAAACAGATACCCCCAGCCGCCGATACGGGTGAGGTTGAAATTCTTTCTTACAAATACGCAAGAGCCTGTTCCGCAAATGATAGAAGCGGTGTTTTCAGGGCTTTCTCCCATTGCGAGTACGTTTACGGCGTCTGTATCCGTAAATACGGGAATACCGTATTTGTCATAAAGCTGTTTTTGTATGTCGGTCTTGTGGTTTCCTGTAGTGATACCTGCAATACCTGCAAATATTCCCTGCAGAGAAGCACCTTTGCTTAATTCGTCTATTCCGTTTGATAAGATTTCAATGCTTTTTTCAATACCTATATCATTTGGATTTGAACCTGAAAGAATAAGCTTTTTCTTTACAAAACCTTCTTTATCAAATAGAATAAATTCCGTTTTTGTTCCACCGCCGTCAATGGCGATATATAGGTTATTAACTTGCTTTTCATTTAATAGTTTGTCAATTTTGACGTTAAAAATATCGGCAAGCTTCATAGTGTTTTCAAGGTCGGGTAAAGCGATACCCCTTTCCCAAGCGCTTACAGCTTGATAGCTTACAAATAACTTTTCTGCCAATTCTTGTTGTGTAATATTCAGTTTTTCTCTGTTGAATTTAATGTTTTTTCCAACCGATACGGGATTTATCATATTTTTCACTCTCCCATCTATCTTTAATTATAAACGATAAATTGAGAAAATCAATAAAATATTGGTTTATTTATCGAAAAAACTAAATTTATAATTGAGTTTTGGCAAAACTTGACCTATTTAGTGATGTGTGATAAAATAGCAAATGATAGAAAACAAAAGGGGAATAATATGATATACGTTATTTCGGATATACACGGAAACAGAGAAAAGTTTGATTCGATTCTTTTGCAGATAAATTTGACTGACAGTGATACGCTCTATATTTTAGGGGATATTGTTGACAGAGGACCTGATCCTATAGGTATATTGCTTCAAGTGATGAAGATGAAAAATGTTAAGATGCTTTTGGGTAATCACGAGCATATGATGCTTCAAGCGTACTTTTCGCAATGCACCCCGGATGAAAAAGAGAGATTTGTTGCAAGATGGAACAGAAACGGTTGTGACACGACTATAAAAGGACTTGATTCCTTAACCGAAGAAGAAAGACAACAAATTTTTGAGTTTGTAAATAATCTTCCTCTTAATTTTGATATAGAGGTTAGCGGCAAGAAATATCTTCTTGTACATGGTTTCCCCGCAGAGCTATACGAAGAGATAGAACCCAGATTATTGCCCGGATGCGATATAAGAACGTATGCGGTATGGGAGAGAATGAAAAAAGAAGACGTTATGCCCGAGGGAAAGACGGTTATTTTCGGACATACGTCTACTAATCATTATCAGGAATGTGAACCCGTGTCTATTTGGTACGGCGACCGTAAGATAGGGATAGACTGCGGCGGCGGATACGGCGAGGGCGGAAGAATAAGCTGTTTGCGCCTTGACGATATGAAAGAATACTACGCGTAATCCCTTACTTTCTTTCCTTAAAAGAAAGTAAGGGGAGATTTAAACTTAAAAAAAGCACCGAAAGGTGCTTTTATTTTATCATATCAATAATTTTTGACTTTTTCAATACTTTAAGTAAGAGTACTGCGCCGAGGACACCTGCAATACCTTGCATACAGTTTCCGGGAATACCGAGTGCGGCACCTGCATATCCGACTATAAATAGTCCCTCGTACAGAAAATAACCGCCTATCATTATAATTTCAGCGACAACTCCGCCTATTGCTATGGCGTATGCTTTGTAACTGTTTTTATTTTTGGACAATGCTTTATATACAAAAAATGCTGCAACACCCATAAGAGTTTTTATAATAAAAGTAGCAGGAACGTAAACAACGTATCCGTGAAAAAAATCTGTGAAAGCAGAGCCGATTCCCCCCGCAAGACTGCCATATATCGGGCCTAAAAGCAGAGAGGCAATAATAACAAAGCAATCACCTAAATTTACGTACCCTGTCTGCATACCCGGTACGTGTATATGAATCAGCGTCGCAACAAACGTAAGTGCGGCAAACAGCGACGCCAGTACTAACTTTCGTATGGAAATGTTTGTTTTCATAGTAAAAAATCTCCTTGACTAATCGGTGGCTTTATTGTACAATAAAACTGGATATATAAAAATATTCAGAACAGGAGTTTTTTATAAGACCAGATGAAATATTTGATAAAACAAAATTCTGAAAAAAGTGCATATTTGCAAATATACGAGCAGATTCGAAAAGATATAATAGACGGTGTATATTCGTTTGGCACGAAATTGCCGTCAAAGCGTTTACTTGCCGATGAAGCCGGAGTAAGTGTCATAACCGTTGAACATGCATACACTCTTTTATGCGACGAAGGATATATTGAGCCAAAGGAGCGAAGCGGTTATTTTGTAATATACCGACAAACCGACTTTTTTACAGTTGATTATATTTCAGAAAAAATCTATAGGGAAAAAGCAATCAAACACAGTGAAGTAAAATCCGATTTTCCTTTTTCGGTATTGGCAAAGGCTATGAGAAAGGTGTTAAATGATTACGGCGAAAGTATTTTTACCAAAACCACGAATTTGGGGTGTAGTGAAATCCGTACTGCTATTTCAAAATATCTTGTAAGAAGCCGAGGTATATATGCTACTCCAAGTCAAATAGTAATCGGTTCGGGCGCAGAATATTTATACGGTATGGTCGTAACGATGTTAGGGCGAGAGCGTATATATGCAATTGAGAAACCGTCGTATGAAAAAATTGAACAGATATACAAGGCAAACGGTGTCGAGCTTGATATGTTAACGTTAGGGCGCGATGGGATTGACAGCAGAGAACTTGCGAGGACATCAGCCTCGGTTTTGCATATTTCTCCTTACCGCAGTTTTCCAAGCGGTGTAACTGCAACGGCAACGAAGAGAAAAGAATATTTATATTGGGCATCTGCTAAAGACAGATACATAATAGAAGATGATTTTGAGTCGGAATTTACTTTGTCAACAAAACCCGAGGAAACAGTATTTTCATTGGCAGAGGGTAACAATATTATATATATGAATACGTTTTCAAAGACCGTTAGCCCCTCTTTACGTGTGGGATATATGGTATTGCCCAAGAATTGTATAGAGATATTTGACAAAAAAGTGGGTTTTTATACTTGCCCCGTATCTGCCTTTGAACAGCTTGTTTTGGCAGAGCTGATAAACAGCGGTGACTTTGAAAGGCACATAAACCGCGTAAGAAGACAAAAACGAAAAGAAAATCAAAATTAAAAATATCTTGCCACAAAACGAAAAATGTGCGTTTTATGGCAAGATATTTATATTTTTTCGTATTCGGTAACAAGAAATTCGACTCTTGTTTTCAAAGTATCAACACTGTCCAGTTTTTGTCTGTCTGTGGTGGAAGTGTTGTAATAATACGGTGTCATCTTAAAGAGGGATACAATATCTTCGTTTGTTTCGAGCGTTATTTCATATTTCAGCTCGGTTGAAGATTTTATGATATATCCGTTTCTTTCGGGGGCAACGTATTCATTTTTATAGGGCACGTCATATACTACTTTTTTTAGTTCAAACAGGTGGTTTTCCATAGGAGTAACCATTATAAGTCTGCCTTTGGGCTTTAGTATACGTAAAAACTCCGTCGGGCTGTCAGGGGCAAATATATTTATGCATACGTCGAATGAATTTTCGGCAAAAGGCAACTCGTATATACTTGCAACGGCAAATGAGGCATTTTTGCACTTTCGGGAAGCTACCTTCAAAGCTTCTTTGGATACGTCAATCCCGAAAAGTGTGTTGTTTTCCGCAAAAAGACTTGTATAATAACCCTCTCCGCAACCTGCATCAAGAATTATATTATCTTTGCCTAATATATTGTTTACAGCTTCACGCATAGGCGCGTAATAACCTTTTTCAAGGAAAGACTGCCTTGCTTGTACCATAAGCTTGTCGTCGCCGTGATTGCCTTGCTTGTTTGACATAAGCAGGTTGACATAGCCTTGTTTAGCTTTATCAAAATTATGATTGTTCGAACAAATAAATGATTTTTCGTTTTCCTTAAGACATTCTTTACACACAGGACATATAAACATAATAAATCCCTTTTTTAAAGTTTTTGAAGATTCTTAAGAAACTTTTTTCAAAAAGTTTCTTAAGGCTATTACTTTATATCAATATCTATCCCGTTTAGTTCAACTCCGCCTTCGGCGCGAATCAATATATATTTTACTCCATTTATTATCTGTGTAGAAACGAGGTCTTTTCTTTCGGGATTGACTTTTATTGAAACGTCGGCGGTTTCAAGCTGGAATTTGTTTACTTCTACAATACTTTTTGGAGCAACCTCGACGTTTTTTCCAAATTGTTCATCAAATTTTGTACCGAACTCTTCCACTTTTTGTTGCTCAATACCTGCATATTGCAGTACCGTTTGAAGCGTTTCTTTTGAAAGAGCTAATGGCTCGTCGTCTTTCGAGTTCTTGTGTTCTTCAATAAGCTCTGCAACTTGCTCGTGAACTGTTTTTACTACCTCGAAATCGCACTCGTCTATAAGCGTATCTTTCAAGCAGCAACCGAAATTTTCCTTTTGTTCTGCGGCTGACATAGGCAGGTCAACGTTAAACAGATTTTGTATAAAATCGGGGTGAATATTTGAGATATCTCTCGTATAATAAAGCGTGCTGTAAATATTTGCGGCTCTGTTGTCAAAAGCGGGGAACATAAAGCCGAGTTCTGTCGATCCGAGTACCGTTTGAAGAGATACGGAACGCAAAAGGTTATCTTCGTTTTTGAAATATAAACCTGTAGAGAGAGGCTTTATAGGGCAGATACTGCAAATGATATAGGGGAACATTTGTGATGAAACGTCATCTTTTCCGCCGTCTTTTGAATATGAGAAGACGTCGTATGTATCGTACGCTATAAGTATAGCAAAACCGCCTTCAAATTTTACGCTGTCAATAACTTTTGCATAAAACTTGTTGAGTGCATCTTCATCTTTAAGTCCGGAAGAACGCAAAGCAGTAAGAAGACCGTGTTCTTCGCTGCTTTCAACCTGCTTTGTGCTGAAGTTAAGGGTAAGCAGATTGGTGCCGAGAGAGCCTGAAAGGCTTTTTTTCATAACGGCAAGAAGTTTTTCGGATTCTTCGGTTGAAACGGTAGCCAAGGGCTGTGAAAAGTTTGCAACTATATTCTTTGTAGAGTTGACGATACAGCCTCGTATGTAAGTTATATTATTTTTGTCGGGGCGAAAACGTCTGCGTATTTCGCGTAGATCTTTTTCTGTCATATTGATTCTCCTAATCTGATGAGTACCTCATTATACCATTTTTGCATTGAACTTGCAATAATATTGAAATAAAACTTTTTTCAAAGTTTTTGAAAGGGATTAAAAGGGTAAACTTTTTTTAAAAAGTTTACCCTTTACTTATCATCTATTCCAAAGATTAATTGCATTATTGTGGAACAAATTTTCTATATCTTTTTTGCCGAGGTTGGTAAGCATATAAGCAACCTGTAAAATAAAAAATAATTGTATGAACAGAATGACTTTTGGTATCGTACAAACCTTTGAAAAAGCAAAATGTTATTGCTAATTTTTTGGGGGCGTGGTATAATGTTTTTATACTGGGCTTGGGGAAAATAATATGAAATACAAAAACAAAAATAGTGGTATATTTATAGCGCGACCAAACAGGTTTATTGCCGAGGTGGAGATAGACGGCAAAAAAAAGGTATGCCACGTAAAAAATACAGGCAGATGCCGTGAATTGCTTATTGAGGGCGTTAAGGTTATATTGGAAAAGACCGATAATCTTGCCAGAAAGACCGAATATGACCTAATAGCCGTATATAAAAATAATGAGCTTATAAATATCGACAGCCAGGCACCCAATAAGGTTTTCGGCGAATGGGCAGAGAGGGGTACGTATTTCAAGAACATAACCCTTATAAAACCCGAGTGTAAATATAAAAATTCACGTTTTGACTATTACATAGAGGCAGACGGCAGAAAAATTTTTGTGGAAGTGAAGGGGGTAACCCTTGAAAAAGACGGTGTTGTTCTTTTTCCCGATGCCCCCACAGAACGTGGTGTGAAGCATATAAATGAGCTTATTGACGCCAAAGAAAACGGTTTTGATGCTTACGTGTTTTTTATTGTGCAAATGAAAAAGTGTAGATATTTTACGCCGAACGTTCAAACTGACTCGAAATTTGCGGAGGCATTAAAACTTGCAAAGAATAAGGGTGTGAATATATGCTGTGTAAACTGCAACGTATGCGAAGAGGGATTTGATATAGACGGTTTTGTTGACGTTGTTTTGTAAAAAGGATTTTCAATGAAGAAAAATAATTATAACAAATACGGTGAATACACAGGTAAAAAGATAATAACGAAAAAGCATATAGAAAAATTCTACGTTGTTGTATCAAAAGATGAACCTCGAAAAATTATAAATATATACAGATTTTCAAAGTTTGAAATACAAGAATAAAGGAGAAATGGAAAATGTTAGAAGTAGGACAAAAAGCACCCGATTTTACGTTAAAGGATAAAGATGGAAATGAGGTATCTCTTTCTGATTTTCGCGGCAAAAAGGTTGTAGTATATTTTTACCCCAAGGATAATACGCCGGGGTGTACCCGTCAGGCGTGTGCATTCGGAGCTTCATATAATGAATTTAAAGCAAAGAATTGCGAGGTTATCGGTATAAGTAAAGACAGCGTAGCATCACACGTTAAGTTTGCCGAAAAGTATGACTTGCCTTTTATATTACTTTCGGACACTGATAAAGTGGCTATTGAAGCATACGGCGTATGGCAGGAAAAGAAAATGTGTGGCAAGGTTAGTATGGGTGTTGTAAGAACCACTTTTGTTATCGACGAAGAGGGAAATGTTGAAAAAATTATGCCCAAAGTAAAACCCGATACTAATGCTGCAGAAATACTTGCAGAGCTGCAATAACTAAAATATTATTCTATTTCAGATAAAAAAAAGATAGGTATTTCACCTATCTTTTTTTGCTCGATATCGTATTATAGTTCCGGTTTAAATGACGGCATAAGTTGAAGCTTGAAAAGATTTGCTTTATGCTTTTTGTCAATAATTTCTTTTGTGGATTTGTCTTCTATTTCGCCTGTTCTGATATATTTGTCAAGGACGTCATAGGTGAAGCCGAGGTTGTCTTCATCAGTTTTTCCCGAAAGTCCGTCTATCGGTACTTTGTCCACCAAAACGTCGGGTAATCCCAATACTCTGCCGATTTCTTTTACCTCGGTTACGGTGAGATTGGAGAGGGGCGAAAAATCACCTGCTGCATCTCCGTATCTTGTGGAATAACCCACCCAGTCTTCAGATAGGTTGCAGGTGTTAACCACTCTGCCATTTAGCGACTGGCTTATCATATAGACTGTAGACATTCTTATTCTCGGCGGAAGATTTATAACAGATTGACGTGAAAGCGGAAAGCCTTCGGGTAATGTGTTGGTTAATCCGTCAACGGCGGATTTAATATTTATTTCATAGCGTTTTATTCCGAGGTGGTCGCAAAGCAGATACGCCATATCAATGTCGTGCTGTTCACCGCAAGGCATCAATATACCGATAACTCTGTCTTTGCCTAACGCCTCAACACAGAGGGCCGCTGCAACAGAGCTGTCTTTTCCGCCCGATATGCCTATTACCGCGTTGCAGTCTTTGCCGTTTTCTTCAAAGAAGTTTCTTATCCATTCTACACATTGATTTTTTGTCTTTATTGCATCAAACATTTTGTTAAAATACCGCCTATAGTTTTTATTGAGATTATTATATCATATTTCTTATGTATAGGTCAACGGAAAAATAAAAAATGAAGAACAAAACATAAAGTCAGTAGAAACAAAGAAGCCCTTTCCTGTGGGAAGGGTGGCGCCGAAGGCGACGGGATGAGAGCTCGGCAAATGAATATAAGAGCCCTTATCTCTGTGCAGTAGGAAGCAATTACTTTTGTAAGCTAAACTTGAAGCAAATTTTCGACGGATAAAGGCTCAAAAACTTGATGATGAGCTCTCATCCCGTCTCGCTAAAAAATCGGTATATTCTTCAATTTAATCAAAAAGGAAGAATATACCGATTTTTCTTAACGCGATCCACCCTTCCCACAGGAAAGGGCTTGCATTAGTTCGCACAAACCCGTTATTCGAGGTTTCTTTTCTTAAAAGAGAATAGGTCTGTACCAACTATATTAAGTGGCATAGACCGGTATTTCAAAGTTCTTTGCCTACTTTCTCTCAAGAAAGTAGGGCTTTTCTTAAAAGAAAATAGGTCTGTACCAACTATATTAGGTGGCACAGACCGGTATTTCAAAGTTCTTTGCCTACTTTCTTTCAAGAAAGTAGGTTATACAGTGAATTTAGCGTCTTTGAGGATATGGGTTTCAACTCCATCGTTGCCTGAAGTGCATACGAATAAGTTGAATGAGTATTCCTTGCCTCTTTCAAGGTAAAGTCGGAAATTATGGTCAAAGTCTTCAAGATTAAATTCAGCAAGGTGATAGTTTGTCCATGCCTTACGGTCGGTCATATTTACCTTTCCGTCGAGGTTAAACAGAGTTGCGCCGTTTGATATAACTGCCCTTACCGAAATAATCTGGCGGTTTGATTTTACAACGCCTGTAAACTTGCCTCTTGAATAGCCGAAATTTTCAACGTAGGTCTTTTCTTCAATGTATGCGCCCTCTTGGGTAAGCTCGGGGATAGATACGGGGAGTGAACCCTCTTCATAAAGCTCTTTAAATGTATATTGCTTAACGTGGAAAGAAGAATAGTTTTCTTTTCTGATAAAACGAACTTGGGCTCCGCCTGCTTGGTCAAGAATGGTGATAAAGCTCTTATCCATATCGAAAATTTCGTTTCCGTTTTCGTCTTTTGTATATTCAACATGGGGAAGCTCAATAACAAGACGGATATGACGTGCGTTTCCGTTATTTTTTCTTATATATGTAACGGCATCAGCGGGTTTGAGTTGTGAGTAGGCCTTTGCCATAACTTGCGGACCGTTATTTCTTGTCATTTCATCTGTATTGTCATCAAAAGTTTTTGTATAGTTATATTCGCCTACAGCTACGACGCCGGTATCTTTTCCGGGGATAGTGCTGGATACAGTCTGCATTTTCTGTACCTCGGGGCGTGAATTATTGATTACGGTGTTCCAAGCCATAAATACCGAAGAAACACAGTCGCTTCCGGGGAAAGTAAAAGCGTTCTTTATTGCAGATTCGAGCATTTCACCGCCTAAAGCGATAAGGTCAGCGGTTCTGTCGATACCGTTAAGTTGTTCTTCCGTACCTGAAAATGGAATGTAGCTATCGTGGCGCCACTTTTCAAAGGTTTCTGCTTCTGCCATATTAAAGTTAATATAGGGCAGACCGTAATATGTGGTACCGGCACGGAAGATAGAGAACATTTTTGTTCCGACATTAGCCGGATTAAAAGAAATAAAGGTCTTTTCGGGAGTCCACTCTATACCAGCCATTTTTTTCATATAAGCTACAACTTTTTCACGTAATGCCTGTTCGTTCATATTTCAATTCTCCTTGTTTTGAAAAATAAAACTATGATATAACTATGATAATTGTAATAAAAATTTATGTCAATAAAAAAACACAAAAATAAAATTGTTTTATCCATAAAACTGCTTTTTGTGAAATAAGATAAGGATGGTAATACTAACAAAGCAGTCAAGACGACCTCATCCGTCTCGGCAGCAAAGTGATAAGATGAATGAAGTTTGTACACTGCCTCGACACCTTCTCCCACCGGAGAAGGTCTTTGTCTGTACAAAGTTAATAAGCGTTATTTATATAAAAAATAACAAATTTTCAGATTCGGGAGAAAGCATAAACATTGTACCTTCTCCGGTGGGAGAAGGTGTCTCGTCGCCATTAGATTTACAATTATCAGCAAACAAAATGCGACGTGACGGATGAGGTCGTAAAAAGCATACATTGTTTAGCGTAATAAAAAGGGATTAAGCTTATAACTTAACCCCATTTATATTTAGTAAAACATTTTAATACACAATTATCTCAACAATATTTTCGGTATGCTTAACTTTATACGTCTTAAAATCCTTATGTGTGGTGTAGACTTCAATTGAGCCGCCTTTGATTTCCTTGGGAACAAGGTTGTTCTTTAAGCTTACGTAGAATTCACCGAAAGTATGCTTGGGCGAAATAGTTGCCGCTTTTGTAACGTCAATCTTAATAACGTTCTTTTCTGCTTCAATATTACTGTAGGTACGGTAAATGAATTGGTTACCTGCAAAGGCAATGTCCTTTGAAACCATAAGACCGAATATTTCGCTCTGTCTTTCAAAGAATTTCTTCCAAAGTTCTACATTGTCAAGGTTATGCTCCTTGTTAAATCTAAGGTAGTTTGGCCAGTGGGAATTAATAACAGAGCCTATTCTTTCGTCGCCCTCTTGCGCAAAATTACCGAGAAGAAGAGGGTCAATATCATAGGCATTCCAGGGAATACGGAGAGTATGGCTTTTTTCCATATAGAGCATACCGTTTATAAATTCCGTATGTCCGAGAACTCTCTTCCAACCGTTTACCCAGTAAGTAAAACCACGATTTTTAAGTACATTTGCAAGGGGCATTACTTCTTCGGTAGAAAGGTTTCCGGGAACGGAGTTGGGGGCTGCGTATGTGCAAATTTTCTTCTTGAAGCCCCATGAATCGTAAATTTTAAAGAATAATTCAAAACGGTGCTCAATTTCTTCCTCTGGCTGTGTTGAGAGAAACTTATCGCCGGGATTTTTATAGTAGAAGCATTCCTGTTCGGTGATCTGACCGCCCTGTCTGTCATAGTTTCCGTGAAGAACACCGTGATAAGCATATTCAATAAAATCACTGCTTTCAGCTGCTTCAAGGCATTTCTCCGCAAGCTTCACATCAAGCTTTGATGCTCTGTCCCAGGTTTCGGGTTCATAGGTTATACCGTATTCTCCGCGAAGAATATTATCCTTATCCCACTCACCTATTACAAGGGGACAGATAAGCTTTTGTCCTATCGCTCTACCTATTTCGTTAAGAACTATATAATCCTCAGCACAGTGGGGTCTTGGCATGCCTGTACGGGAAGGCTTACCGTCATATCTTGCATCTGTTCCTATAAACCAACCCACATCGTCAACATTTATTTGTATAGCCGAAGGGAGAATAATAGAATTTTTCATAACGTTTTACCTCTTTATCGCGTAATATGTTTTTTATAATTTTACAATACCGAAGCCACGTTTGTCAACTGTTATTTCGGTGCCGTAACTTTTTGACATTTCGGCAAGTCGTTCGATAATTCCGTGCTTGTTTGAAAAACGGGGGGTGCCGGACTGCCATATCTTTTTATCAAAATTAAGTTCAATAGGCATGAACTCAAGGTGAGTGAGACGACCGTCTTCCATTTCAAAATAGGGTATAACCGATTCAAGCATACGGTGGTCTCGCATAAGTCCGCGAGTATAGTTTTTCGAACGGGTGCAGAAGAATTCACGCATAGTCGAGTCAGAAGTCATACCCTTTTCTGCAAACATTTCTTCGGGAGCGTAGGGGATACATTCGTTGTGTATAACGAAGTCGCCGAGCGAATAGAAAATAGGCTGACCTTTGTATATTTCAACAGGTCTCAAAAGGTGTGGACCGTGTCCTATAACTGCGTGCGCGCCCGCATCTATGCACTTATGTGCAAATTCAACGAGAAAATCCGACGGGTTTTCTTTTTTATCACCCGAAATTTCGTGAGAGTGAACGGAAATAATAATATAATCCGCCATCATCTGCGCTTCGTATATTGCTTTTTCTACCCTTGCCATATCTTCGGGGTGCGGGTGGGTTACGTATTTCGTTTCGTCACCAAGCTTAAATTCAAGACTTCCCAAAGCTGCAACGCCGTCTGCGAGAGGAGTAAAATACCCTTCGGCTCTTTCAATATCACGTTGAGCGTTTATCATACTGACTTTGCTTATTTCCTGAATCATATTAAACTGTTCTTCGGTTACCTGAATATGAGAAGAAACGCGGAGCGCGTTTACGCCGGGACGGCCAACGTATCTTCTTGACTGTTTGCCTGCGATTGCCGCGTCGTTATTTATTGTAGATACAACCGAGATAAGCGCGGCTCTGCCATTTTTCGTATCAAGATATGCGGGAGCTGATGCTTCATCGAGATTTGAACCGGCACCCGTGTTGGGAAATCCTGCTTCGTCAATATATTTTTTGGTGGAAAGCAAACCGCCGTGTCCAAAGTCCATAGCGTGATTGTTTGCAAAGGAAAGAAGGTTGAAACCGTACGCTTTTACGTCATCAAGCGTTTTGGGATCAGCTCGAAGATAACTTCCGCCCGAGAATTGATTTGCCGCGTGTTCACCGTTATGGAGAGTGGTTTCAAGGTTAAGAAAACGCGCGTCTCCTCTTTCTATTTGAGCTGCAACTTCAGCAAAGCCTTCGCTGTCGTGAGGAATTCGTCTTTGAACAAGCATATCGCCTGCGGCTGTAAATTTCATTTTCATAAGATAATATCCTTTCTTTCTTTTATTGTTCGCACAAAAAAGCGGAGATTATTTTTGCGCGGAGAGGAATAGATTCTTTTAATACGTATTCTTCAGGCGTGTGACAGAATTCGCCCGATCCGCCTATACCGCAAAGGGAGGGAATGCCTGCCGCTTGGGTGTAACAACTGTCGGAACCACCGCCCGATTGAACGGGAGTAAGACTTCCGAGTTTGTATTTTTGTGTTACCGCAAGTATATCGTAAAAGAGCTTCATTGTTTCTTCCGTTTTTTCCATAGGAGGTCTTTCGCTGAGCAGAGTAAGGGTTGCAGTAGTTCCGCCGATAAAGCTTTTTTCAACAATTTCTTTTACAGTTTGTTTTGCAACGTCTATTTCACCGTGAGTGAATACTCTTACGTCAATGGTAAAAGAACAGGTGTCGGGGATAATGTTTGCAACACTTCCTGCGTTAATTATATTGCAGCTGTAGGTTGTGTCGCCTTTTTTGCTTGAACCTTCAAGAGCAACTATTTTGTGAGCAGCTTCGGTAAGAGCATTTTTACTTTCAAAATAGTGTATTCCCGAATGGCCGGATATGCCTTTTACATCAATTTGATAACGAAGTATACCCTTTCTTGACACAACTGCCTCATCTTTTTCGGTAGTTTCGCAATTTAAAGCAAAAGGATAACCTTTTACACTGTCATAAAAGAATTCACGTTCCTTTTGTCCGCCCAAGGAGTTGGATACTTCCTCGTCGGAAGTGAGAAGAAGACGAATGTTTTTTGTGTAGCCGTTTTCAGCTAAAGCTTTCATTAAAAGCAGTGATATCGCAATACCGCCCTTGCAGTCGATAGCGCCGGGAGCGTTAATTCTGTCTCCCAAATCTTTTACAGGATTATCACCGAATGCGCCCTTTACGTGAACGGTATCTGTATGAGCGAGAAGTACGCAGCCTTTTTCGCCGTCGGGATTTAATTCGACAGACAAAAAGTCACCGCATTTTTCAAAAGGCGTTCTTTTTACATAGAAGCCCTCGCTTTCTGCGAACTCGGTAATAAAGTCGTTCATGCTGTCAATGACATCTTTGTCGTATGCTCTTGCTTCAAATGAGCATATTTTGCAAAGAAAATCTATGTATTTTTCCTTATGATTTTCAATGCTTTCAAAAGTTTTCAGTATATTCATTATATCACCTTAATGTATAATTAATCTACTTTAATTATAACCCTTTTAGCATACTTGTAAAGAATATCTTAATATACCCTTGCTATTCTTTTGAGTATATGCTATAATGAGTTTTACGGAGGGGGCGTGTTGTATGGAGTTATTGCAATTAAGATATTTTTTTGACAGCGCAAGATATTTAAGTATATCAAAGACGGCGGAAAAGTATATGGTTCCGTCAACGTCTGTATCGGTGTCAATAAAAAGACTTGAAAAAGAATTGGGCTGTAAGCTTTTTGACCGTTTGCCGAATAGAATAGTGCTGAATGAAAACGGAAAGAAAATGCTTGAAGCATTGACAGTTGTATTCGGTGAGCTTGACAGAGTTGTAAGCTCTATTTCCGACAGTGCCGACGATTCGAGAGAGATTAGAATTCTTGTTAAAGCATTGAGAACCGTAATAACCGACAAAATAGTGCAGTATAAATATAAGCACGCAAACACACGTTTCAAGCTTATTGCAGACTTTGACGAAAAGAATTATGATAATTATGACGTTATAATTGATACCGAAGGGGCAGATTATGTCGGTTGGGACAGCTTTGAACTGTGTAAACAGAGAATATTGATATATGCATCTCCCAAAAGCCATCTTTGCGGAAACAAGCTCAGAATGGAACAGCTTTCGGGAGAGAGTTTTGCGAACCTGAGTCTTTACGGTAACCATTATCAAGTGTTGCAGAACGCCTGTCAAAAAGCAGGATTTTCTCCCAATCTTGTGGCTCAGGTAAACGATTCGGCGTGTTTTATGCGTATTATCAGCTCGGGCGTTGCTATTGGCGCGGCGGGGGAAATGTATGCAAAAGTGGGTAGTATTGCCAATGTTGTTCCCCTTGATATAACAGATTTTAAAGAATATCAGACGGTTTGTATTTACTATAAAAAAGAAGCGGCATACGGAAACGTAAGACGTTTTATTGACTTTATCCACGATAATATCAAATTCGACTGATAACACTTGTTTGTTTACAATATTTGTGTTGACATAAAGGGTTAAATATGTTAAACTTGATAGGCAAATCCTCATTAGGTAAAAAACTATTTATTAAAAAGGAAGATTGGATTATGAAGAATTTGAAAAAGATAATGTGTATTCTTTTGGTATGCTTACTCGGCGTATTTGTTCTTGCAGCGTGTGGAGGAGAGGGCAATAAAGAACCTCATATGCATACTCCCGGTGAAGAATGGCTTTTTGATGCTGAAAACCATTGGAAAGAATGTACCGAAGACGGTGAAAAGGCTGAAGTTGCTGCACACGAACTTGACAATGAGATATGCTCTGTTTGTAAAGTAAAGGTAACGACAGAGGGCGACAAAGCTGAAGTATATGTTCTCAATGACAAGGGCAGTTGGAGTGTATGCCATCATTACGAGGGCGGCAAAAAGGTATCAGAAGATACTATGGAATATAAGTATTTTGCGGACGGAAACGTTCAATTTATGACTATGAAGACCAACGGCAAAGTGTCTCTTGAAGCTGAATATGGGGTTGACGAAACCGGCTACAACTACGAAAAGAAGTCAACTCAGTATAGTGAAGACGGAACAAAATACACAGTTGAATACGACAGCAAAGGCGATATGCTTAAAGAAACAAAAGTTAAGGCTGACGGTACGGTTGAGTTTGATTATACAATCACTCACGAGTACGGTGATGATGGAAAGAAAGTAAGCGAAAAGGTTTACAGTGGCGAAAAGCTCGTAAAAGAAGTAAAATATATCGTTGTATTTGCAGATTCATGGGGCGGCGGTTCTTACAATATGGAAGTAACTACCTACAATGAAGATGGAACAACAAAGGTTGAGCTTTTCAATGAAAGCGGAGAACTTATTCAGGGCTAAAATTTATAACAATAAAAAAGAGCGGTTTTTTCTGCTCTTTTTTTATTGTTGCAGTAGAATAATATTATTGACTTTTAAGAGATTACATAATATAATAAGGACTAATATGGGGTAATGTTTTTTAGCAATAGACTTATTTACAGTGCCGTATATTATTATGCAGGCGATAAATGGGCGAAAGATTATACGTGCAATTGGAAATATCACCGGCGATACTAAAAGGAGTTTTTTAGAGATGAAATCAATTCAGACAAAAATATTAATAGTGGTAATTTCCGGATTGCTTGTTATTACGGCTGTTGTTTCTGCGATTGCCGTGAATATGACTCACGAAATAATGCACAAGGATGCAGACCGAATATTAAACTACGTTACCTTGAAAGAATCGGCGTATATAAACGATGTGTTGGGCGATATTCAAAAATCGGCAGTGATAATGGAGCATTATGCGACTGAGGAGATTGACGGATTGGATAAGCTTTCAGATAAGGAGTTTCTTTCAAAATATCTTACCAAAACAAAAGCAATGTTTTTGGAGATTGCACTTAATACTAACGGAGTAGAAGGTTTCTTTTTTCGTTTGAATCCCCAATATACCGATGGCAAAACGGGTTTTTACAATCTTTTTAGCAACGAGGGGAACGTTAGCGAAATTGAGCTTACTGACCTATCGAAGTATTCCCAAAGTGATGAAAAAAACGTCGGTTGGTATTATACGGCAGTAAGAGAAGGAAAGCCTGTATGGCTTGAACCTTATAATTATCCCGGTTATGACAGTCAGCTGATATCATATTGTATACCCTTGTATGTTGATTCGCAGTTGCTTGGAGTTATCGGTTTTGATATGGATTTTAGATACCTCGTTGAAGCAATTAATAAAATATCGGTATATGAGGACGGTTATGCAGTGCTTTTGTCGTCCGATAAGAAGATGAGCTACAATCATACCGAAACTGAAGAAAGCACTCGTCCGCATACCAAAGCAATAGCTCCGTTGTATAATGGTATGTATCTTGAGCTTCGCGCGGACTATCAGGATATTCAGCGAGACGTACGCCCTATGCTTACAAAGATAGTTAGCGCGTTCGTTGTGGTTTTGTTTTTCTCGATATTGTACACCGTTTTGGTTACCCATAGAATTGTTCACCCATTAAAACAACTTACGGTTGCTGCGCAAGAATTGTCCACCGACCTTAGCAAAGTATCGCTTTCAAAGATAACGGTTAATTCAAAAGATGAGATTGGAACACTTTCAAAGGTGTTGAAGAATACATACGAAAAAATTCGTGAATACACGACGTATATTAACGCACTGGCATATCGTGATTCTTTGACGGGTATTAAGAACAGTACGGCGTATACCGAGGCGATTACCAACTTAAACAAAGAGATAAATCACAGCGATCCTTGTTTCGGAGTGCTTGTTGCAGATGTCAACAATTTAAAGCAAACTAACGATAAGTTTGGACATGACGTTGGAAACGAGCTTATTGTACGTACTGCGAAGATTCTTACAGATACGTTTAAGACAAGCTCGGTATACCGTATAGGCGGTGATGAGTTTGTGGTAATATTGAAAAACACCGATTATACAAACTATAGAAATTTGCTTGTTAATCTTGAAGAAACGTGTTCCAATAGTTATATAACCGTGTTTGAAAACAGAATTCCTATATCCATAGCTCGTGGAGTTGCTTCGTTTGATCCGGAAATTGACAGAATTTTCGAAGACGTATTTGCAAAAGCCGACCATGCAATGTATCTTAACAAAGAAGAAAGCAAAGCTGCAATAGCAATGTAATAATAAGTAAAGCCCAAAAGGAACTTAAATAAGCGCCTTTTGGGTTTTTTGAATATAATTGATGTAATATGAACTTTTGCCCATATTGCCTCTTTGATTAACTAATTAGAATTAAAAAAACAGAGTAATTAACTCTGTTTTTTAAGACACTAACTCATATTGAAATGCTTCAACATAAGTATTATAATCGGCTTGCCATTTTTCAATATTTATTAGATTATTTTTACCAATTCCTTTTTCTGACAAATAAGAGGCAAAATGTGAACTTACTTTTGCCGCACCTGAAACGTCTAAATGACCTGCATCATAGTAGTCGCATGCCGGATTTATTCCTATGGTGTTAAGCATTTCACAATAATCTACGACAGCAACGTTTTTTTCTTTTGCCCATTTTATTTCCGCTTTGATTTTTTCGATCAAGTCAGTATGGTTGGCTTCATACGGGGCAAACATCAAAATTAGTTCTGCATTATTATCTTTTGTTAGCTTATAGATGTCATTTAAAATTTTTGTATTAAATTCGCTTAACTCAATATCTTTTGTGTTATTATAATCCGGAAGAACATTATTACCGGAAAAGCTTCCTTGGAGTGCAACAAATCCTTTGTAAGTATCAATATGTTCATCAAAAACGCTATTTACTTCATTGGCAGTAATCGTGTTCCAGCGCGTATGATATTTTAATATGTTAAAATAATAATTTGGACGCTGTTCATACTCCACGAGATTATTTATCATTTGGAACTTGTTAAGCGACGGTTTCAATGGATCTATTGCATCGTAAAGTACGGCAGAATCGTAGGAATCTTCTCCGCATATCATATATCCCTCAAGTATAACGTATTTTGGAGACTGTGTTTTAAACGCTTCTTTTATATAATGATATGATGCTGTAAGGGGTTGTTGTTGTGTTGCCAAAAGGAAACCTGCAACTCCGGATTCTTTCCACACTTCTAAAGGATTAATTGTACAGTACATATGACTGGAACCGACGCCTATGTAGTCAAGCGTATCTTTTTCCAAACTGTAAAATTCATTGATTTTTGCCATATAATTCCATGCACCTGTATAGGTTTTTCTTTCGTAAATGTTTGAAATGAAAGAAAATAATATTATTGCGCATAAAGTAAAAGCAAAAATTTTTATTGCTTTATTCAATTTATCTTTCATAACAATTACCTCTTAAAAACTCATATATATAAAGGCGGAGTCTGAATATCCGGGACCATAGATACCTAATATAACTATTGCAGTAAATAACAGAAGGAATATACCCCATCTTATAGGCAAAATTTGCTTTGCTAATTCACAGCGCATTGAAATTCCCTTTTCTTTGTAATAAGACACGAAAAAGACGAGCAAGAGGGAAACGCTGAGGATAATAAAATCAATATGGGTTAGGTTAACTGTTGGTAGCGAGGAAAAGGTGAATATGCTTTTGAACATATTGAATGCAGCTACAGTTCCGTTAGCTCTGAAAACAAGCCACGATAAATTAATCAAAATAAGGGTTGTTGCGTGTTGCAAAAACAAAGGAATTACCGAAGCCCTATTGATTTTTAACTTAACACATATTTTTTCTTTCAATGGAAGGGTTAATGCACCAACAATCTGGAAAACTCCTTGCATAATACCCCAAACTATGTAATGAAAACCAACGCCGTGCCAGAGGCCGCTAACAAAAAATACTATTAAAATATTAAGATATTTTCTGAAAGTGCCTTTTCTGTTTCCTCCCAGAGAAATATAAATATAATCACGGAACCAACTGGACAGTGCTATATGCCATCTTCGCCAAAAATCTTGTGTTGATTTAGCAAAATAGGGTTGTTTGAAATTTTCAATGACATCTATTCCAAACAATTGGGCTGCGCCTCTGCAGATGTCAACACATCCGGAGAAGTCCATATATATCTGGATTGTATAAAGTAAGACAGCTAATATAATAGCCCACCCTGAATAAGAAGTATAGTTGTCAAAAACTTCATTTACAAAAATTGCGGCGCGGTCAGCAATAACGAGTTTTTTGAAAAAACCCCAGAGCATTAACTGTGCACCATACGTATAGTTATGATAGATGTGTTCGCGTTTTGTTTGAGTGTATATCTGATTTGCTAACTGGTCATACCTTGATATCGGACCTTGTAACATTAATGGGAAGAAAGTCGCAAAAGAAGCAAATTTAAAGAAGTTTTTTTCGGCGCCGTATTTACCGCGGTAAACGTCAATCAAATATCCGCACACTTGCAAAGTATAAAAAGCAACGCCGACGGGAACGACAATAGTTTTTAAAATGTTCGAAGAGTCAAATGAAACAATTTTTTGTGCAAGATTAAGAAGATAGGGGGTAAATTTTACGTAGAAAAGAAAACCGATATTTATAAAAAGGATAACGAACAACAGAGATTTTTTTGCATTTTTTCCTTTAATTTTTTCGATCAAAAGAGCTCCGACAAAAACTGAAATAACGCTAAAAAGCAGAAATGGTGCGTGCTTAATACCAAATTGAAGATAAAAGTAAATATTAGATGCAAGTATAATAAAAGGCTTTACTTTGTTTGGAACTACATAGTATATAATGGAAGATAAAAATAAGAACAGTAAAAAATAAATAGAAAGAATAGACATAAGCAATTCTCCTCAATTATATAAGTATATCAAAAAATATTATACCATATATGGTTCTAAATGTAAACATTAGCGGTTGATTTTTTGTCGAAAAAAAGTAAAATTGTTTACCATAAAAAACTTTTAAAAACGAATGCTCCCATAATATTTTTGAAATTATGGGAGCAAAATGTATTTATTAAATTAAAAATTAATGAATGCCTGTTTTATATTTGGCGTATCAAATACGTAATAAATAAAATTACCAGGGTTTTATAAGTTCACTTCTAAATGAGGGTTCATAACCGTGCTCAATACACCACTGGATACCGGCTTCTATGCGTTCTGCGTAGTCCGGGAGATATTTGTGGAAATCCGAATAGAAGTACTGTTCGTGAATGACAAGGTCCATAAATCCGTTTAACGGATAGGTTGCTTTACATCTGTCAAGAGCCTTGGGGATTTCATTAGGACCTTGAGCTGCTAAATTCAAACAGTAACCGCCAACTGAAAAAGTTAAATCGTTTTCAGCATCATAGTAATAGCCGTATTTACGAACGGCACCGATAAATTGCTCATCGGTAAGATAGAAGCTCTTTGAAGTACCGCCTTGTAAGCACTTGTATCCGTTATTTTTAAAGGCTTTGCAAGCCTCAAGCGTACCTTGGCACCAGTGAATAGTAGTGTAGTCGCTGAGTGATTTTTTACCTGCAAAACGCAAAATCTCGTTGTTTATCATTTGACATTCTTCGTAAGCCTGATTATATTTTGTGTTGAGATATGGGTTATCCGGCAAATTTTTGAATGCATGGAAAGAAAGTCTGAGCCAATCGGAAGCATCTTCCCACTCGTTTTTATATTTATCGGGGAATTGTGTAATATTAAATCCGCTATGTTGGGCACAGCAGTAATAAATATTTAAATGAATTTTGGTTCCGTATTTTTCGTTCATATCTTTCAAGAGTTTGAGGAAAGGATTTTCAAACAACGATTTATAATTATTTTTCGCAATATCTTGAAGAAACCAAATATTGTCATCGAAAGAAAGACGGTATTTCATAGAAGCGTTTTTGAGGCGATAAATAGTAGCCTCTGTGGTGTCGCCCGACTCTGTATCACGTGCAACGAGCTTGTTTTCATAAGCTGTCAACGGAAATTTTATTGTATAGTAGCCTGCATTATCGGTGGTTTCAAGACCGTTAACCGTAATTTTTCTGTTCGGCGAAGCTTTGAGTGTTATATCAACCAAAAGAGCGTCGCCTTCTATTGTTCCTGCTTTGTCGCAGAGCATCGTTCCATTAATGGGTGTAAGAAATTTGATAGATTCCATTTTTCCTTCTCCTTTTTATAAGGTTATGGTTGTAATTCTGAATATCTTTACTTCTCTTATATGATAAAAAAAATGAGAGCGTTTGTCAATTAACAATATTGCACAGAATGGTATAAATTTTTTAATTATATTGATGAAACAACGCAGGATAAATGAGGTGTTATATTATAAACAATGGACACGGGCAGAGCCTGTGTCCATTGTTTTAGTATAATTACCAGGGTTTTATAAGTTCGCTTCTGAATGACGGTTTATAACCGTGCTCGTGGCACCACTTTACACCTGCTTCGATACGTTCTGCGTAGTCGGGCAGATATTTGTGGAAATGGGGATAGAAGTACTGCTCGTGAATAATAAGGTCGAGGAATCCGTTTAACGGATAATTCTTTTCATATAATTCAAGCTTTTTCTGAATTTCTACCGGACCGACTTCGGCTGCATTCAACAAAACGCTGCTTGTTGTAATTACCAAATCGGTGTTGGGTTCATAGAAATAACCGTATTTACGAACAGCTTCACGGAATTGGTCATCGGTAATATGGTAATTATGAGGTGTACCGCCCTGAAGATACTTGTAGCCGTTTGCTCTAAACGCCTTGCATGCGCTGACTGTACCGCGGCACCAGTGAATAGTAGTGTAGTCGCTTAATGCTTTTTCACCGGCGATACGAATAATTTCGTTGTTTACCATTTGACATTCTTCAAACGCTTGATCATATCCCGTAGCTGCTCTGGTTGATTCGTGTACGTATGGTTCATCGGGCAGGTTTTTGAATGCATGGAAAGAGAATCTCATCCATTCGGAAGCTTCTTCGAATTCGCTCTTGTATTTGTCGGGGAACTGCGAGAGGTTGAAGCCACCAAATTCGGAACAGCAGTAGTAGATGTTCACATGAGATTTATTTCCGTATTTGTCGTACATATCCTTCAAAATCTTAAGGTAAGGATTTTCAAAAATCGACTTGTAATTATTTTTTGCAATATCGTGGAAGAACCAAACGTTGTCATCGAGTGACAAACGGTATTTCATAGAAGCATCTTTCAAACGGTAGATAGTAGCTTCTGCGGTATCGCCTGTTTCGGTGTCGCGAGCAACAAGCTTATTTTCATAAGCAGTCAAAGGAAATTTAATTGTGTAGTAGCCGCCGTTGTCGGTGGTTTCAAGTCCGTTGATTGTAATCTTTCTGTTTGCTGCAGACTTGAGGGTAACGTCAATCAACAGTGCATCTCCCTCTATTGTACCTGCTTTGTCGCAGACCATCGTACCGCTGAGGGGCGTAAGAAATTGAATATTAGCCATTTTTATTTCTCCTTATTAGTGTTTGTTTTGTGACCTATACATATATGATATAAAAAACAGACTGGTATGTCAATGAACAATTTTGTGCTTCAACGAATGTTTTTCGCATTATTTTGATAAAAATTAGCTATACGAAATATTATTTAACCATTTTGTAATGTAAATAAAAAACACGGGACACGTTTTTGGTTCGTATCCCGTGCTGTTATTACCAGGGTTTAATAAAATCACTTTTGAATGAAGATTCATAACCGTGCTCAACGCACCATTTAATGCCTGTTTCAATACGTTCACGGTAGTCGGGCAAATATTTGTGAAAATGAGGATAGAAATACTGTTCGTGAATTACAAGCTCAAGAAATCCGTTTAAAGGATATTTATGTGTAATATTATAGAATAAATCCGGAATTTTGTCGGGGCCTATGGTTGGTTTATTCAAATTAATGTGTCCTAACGTAAATGCCAAATCATTTTCTGCATCGTAGTAATAACCATATTTGCGAACGGTATTGTCAAACAAATCGTCGGGAATATAGTAATTGTGGGGGGTACCGCCCTGTAAAGTTGTATATCCGCTTTCTCTAAAAGCTTTACATGCATCAAGCGGACCGCGGCACCAGTGAATAGTGGTGTATTCGCTGAGCGATTTTTCGCCTGCAAAACGAAGAATTTCTTTGTTTACCATTTGGCATTCTTCAATTGCCTGCTTGTAATTTGCAGTAAGGTAGGGCTCGTCAGGCAGATTTTTAAATGCGTGGAAAGAAAGCTTTAACCAATCGGACACGTCTTCCCATTCGCTTTTGTACTTATCGGGAAATTGAGCAAGGTTAAAACCGCCAAATTCCGAACAGCAGTAGTAAAGGTTTATATGCATTTTAGTTCCGTACTTGTCGTTCATATCTTTTATAAGTTTAAGATAAGGGTTTTCGAACAACGATTTATAATTGTTTTTTGCAATATCTTGCATAAACCAAATATTGTCATCAAAAGAAAGACGGTATTTCATAGAAGCGTTTTTGAGGCGATAAATAGTAGCTTCTGTAGTAGCTCCTGACTCCGCATCACGTGCAACAAGCTTATTTTCATAAGCTGTCAACGGAAATTTAACAGTGTAATATCCCGCATTGTCAATTGTTTCAAGTCCGTTAATTGTAATCTTTCTGTTCGGCGAAGCTTTGAGAGTAATATCAATCCAAAGAGCATCGTCTTTGATTATGCCCGCTTTATCGCTGACCATTGTACCGCTGATGGGCGTAAGAAATTGAATAGTTTCCATTTTTATTTCTCCTTATTAGTGTTTGTTTTGTGACCTATACATATATGATATAGAAAACAGAATGGTATGTCAATGAACAATTTTGTGCTTCAACGAGTGTTTTTCGCATTATTTTGGTGAAAATTAGCTATACGAAAAATTATTTAACCATTTTATAATGTAAATAAAAAACACGGAACACGTTTTGGGTTCGTGTCCCGTGCTGTTATTACCAGGGTTTAATAAGTTCGCCTCTGAATGACGGTTTATAACCGTGCTCATGACACCAGCTAATACCTGCTTCAACACGTTCGGCATAATCAGGAAGATAGAGGCGGAAATGCGGATAGAAGTACTGCTCGTGAATAATAAGGTCAATAAAACCGTTTAGCGGATATTGAGCTGTAACTTGCTCGAGACGTTTCTTTATTACATCAGGAGTGTATGGTGTTCTGTTTAAGCAAATGTTGCTTGTTGAAAATACCAAGTCATTTTCAGCATCATAGTAATATCCGTATTTGCGTACGGCATTGTTAAATACGTCATCGGAGATATAGTAATTTCTTGTGGCTGTACCGCCTTGAAGTATATTGTAGCCGTTTTTCTTAAAGCCTTTGCAAGTGTCAACCAAACCTTTGCACCAGTGAATAGTGGTGTAGTTGCTGAGTGATTTTTCACCTGCGAAACGCAAAATTTCGTTGTTTACCATTTCGCATTCCTCGGTTGCCTGCCAATGTACTTTGTTTGTATCTCCATCGTAGGGATTGTCGGGGTAATTTTTGAAAGCATGGAAAGTAAGCTTAAGCCATTCGGAAGCTTCTTCCCATTCGCTCTTATACTTATCGGGGAATTGTGAAAGATTGAAGCCGCCAAATTCGGAACAGCAGTAATAAATATTTGCATGTACCTTAGCACCGTATTTGTCATTCATTCTTTTTAAAAGTGCAAGATATGGGTTTTCAAACAAAGACTTGTAATTATTCTTTGCAATATCCTGCAAGAACCAAATATTGTCGTCAAGTGACAAACGGTATTTCATAGAAGCATCTTTTAACCAATAAATAGTTGCTTCTGTGGTCTCGCCTGTTTCTGTATCACGTGCAACAAGCTTGTTTTCATAAGCAGTCAACGGGAATTTGATTGTATAGTATCCTGCATTGTCGGTGGTCTCAAGTCCGTTAACCGTAATATTTCTGTTTGCTGCAGACTTGAGGGTAACGTCAATCAACAGTGCATCTCCCTCTATTGTACCTGCTTTGTCGCAGACCATCGTACCGCTGAGGGGCGTAAGAAATTGAATATTAGCCATTTTTACTTCTCCTTATTAGTGCTTGTTTTGTGACCTATACATATATGATATAAAAAACAGACTGGTATGTCAATGAACAATTTTGTCCTTCAACGAGTGTTTTTTGAATTATTTTGATAAAAATTAGCTATACGAAATATTATTTAACCATTTTATAATGTAAATAAAAAACACGGAACACGTTTTGGGTTCGTGTCCCGTGCTGTTATTACCAGGGTTTAATGAGTTCGCCTCTGAAGGACGGTTTATAACCGTGCTCATGACACCATTTAATTGCTGTTTCAATACGAGCGGCATAATCGGGAAGATAGAGATAGAATTGCGGATAGAAGTACTGCTCGTGAATGATGAGGTCAATGAATCCGTTTAATGGGTATTTGTTCACACGAGCTTGAAGGGCTCCGGGTATTTTTGCGGGACCAACGGTCGCCGTATTCAGTAGGCAGCTGCTTACCGTAAAGTTCAAATCTCTTTCGGCATCACGGTAATAACCGTATTTACGAACAGCATCTTCAAGTTGTTCGGCAGTAAGATAGTAGCTGATCGGTGTGCCGCCCTGTAAGGTCTTATATCCGTTGTCTCTAAAGCCTTTACAAGCATCAGGGGTACCTTGGCACCAATGAATTGTAGTGTAGTCGCTGAGCGATTTTTCGCCTGCGAAACGTATAATTTCATTGTTTACCATTTGGCATTCTTCGTAAGCCTGCTGATATGCTTTTTTGGATTCGTGTACATAGGGGTTATCAGGGAAGTGCTTAAATGAATGGAAAGAGAGTTTCAGCCAATCGGAAGCTTCCTCGAATTCGCTCTTGTACTTATCCGGGAACTGCGTAAGGTTAAATCCACCCATTTCATGAGTGCAGTAGTATATGTTAGCGTGAACCTTTGTACCGTACTTTTTGTTCATATCCTTCATAAGCTTGAGG
>JAZRUG010000008.1:0-20452 GCA_045652425.1 Eubacteriales bacterium | reverse complement strand
TGAAAAGTTGGAAGAATACATACATTACTACAACAACGAGAGAATATCTCTAAAATTAAAAGGAATGAGCCCAGTTGAATACCGAGCTCATTCACAAGCTATTTAATATTTAATTTTGTCTAAATTTTTGGGGTCACTTCAATAGCGGGTGGTATTTCATTTTCGGGCATAGCCCTACCCGATACCGGCGGCGCACAAGTGCGCTTTTTATTGGCCTGCCAGCCATGCAATTGTTATCAGCTCCCCGTAAACGGGGGGGATAAAAGCCTTCCTCCGAGAGGAAGGTGGCACACCGCTGTACCAATAAACAACTTCATTTTTTCTTTGGCGGTGTGACGGAAGGAGCCTGCGCAACGTTAAAACTTGTGCAAACTTGATTATCTCGCACTCTCCTTCAGTCAGCTTCGCTGACAGCTCCCTCTCGGAGGGAGCCTTTGACACAAAATCATTCTACGTTATCTTTTTATTTGTTTTCTCCTTACCGGTATAACCTCTTTTGAACCACGCGACTATCGCGTGGTTTTCGTGATACAATAAAGCATCGGCTATCCCCATAACCGATGCTTTGAGTTTAGTCATATTTATTATCTATGATTTTTATTATAATCCTAATGCCTGCGTTAGCCTTACTATTATATCGGCACTTGCGGTCGTTTTTCCGTTTTCAATCTTGCTGATATATGGAACAGAAACATCTATCATTTCTGCCAACTGCTCTTGTGTTATTTTATTGACTTTTCGGATGCGCCGTATCCGCCTTCCAATTTCCTTGATTTTTTTGTTACTCACTGTACTTGCCTCCTTTGGCAAGCACACACAATACCACAACTTTTTCAATATATCCAGCGAAAGTCAAAAATAAAAATCCATGTACCTGAGCTTGGTACATGGGATCTATCTCATATGTTAAAATGCAAAAACCAGCAATATTGTTATCAACAATATTGCTGGTTTTGCTTCATCCTACTCGGTTTGCGTAAACTCCGTTAAGGACATCACGCAAAACTGATTGACTTTGTTTTTTATATACAGAGTTAATAACCAAATTTTACTTACTGTATGTAAAATCTACTCTTGCAAGTTCTGCACTTCCACATGCAATACCTGCTGTTAAAACAAACGTATAATCTCCGTTTTCAAGTCCTTCAGGCAAATTCATTGAATACTTTCTCAAGCCAACACCATAGGATTTTGCCATGTCGTATGCTTTTTCGCGCTTTACAAGTGCGCCTGATTTATTAAGAATATCAAGATGAACATATCTTATCGGGAAATTAGATTTTACGTTTGCTCCTATTGACCCTTTTGTAATCTGAGCTGTTGTAATCTCATTATCAAGAGTCAAATACGGAACCTCACACTCGGATATATGCTTGTTGTATATTTCAAGTGTTACAGGTACGTAAAAAGATGTAATTAAAGCATCAAAAGTATACTTATGGTCTAAATACCAAGTAGTCTTTACTCCGTCTTTTCTCGTAGCATCAAAAGAGTTAGTCTGTTCAACGCATGTAATGTAACTTCTTGACTTGTTTATCTTTCCTGCTGTATTCTTAACAATAACCGGATCTTCAGCTACAACACGAAGGTGAGATTTATCGTTTATAAGGTCCTGCATAATCACAATGTCACCTTTTTTCAAAGCTGCGTATGCTTCATACATTACTTCAGGTGAATTCGCCATAACTATTTGCTCGGTTTGCTTTACGTTTTCAGGCAACTTATAATCGCCAACTATAACACCCTTAAAATCTGCTAAACCGGGCGTCAAATCACTGGAATAACCACAGGTCTTGGGATCAAACTGTTGTATGGAGTTCATAATAGATGAAACACACTGTACGCCGTAAACATCTTTCCATGCTGTTGATTCACTTGTATATTTGCCGTTTTTCAATGCTTCTTCAAACTGTATGTAACTTACCTTTGTATCTGCGTAAGGAATACCTGTATACTTCACGCCTTTTTTAAACGTAAGGTCTATTCCCCAGCTGTTAAAAGATTCATACACCCCAAAGTCAGCACCACATACCCACTCAATAGCTGCTTGCTTTCTCATATGGCTTACAATTGCATCTCTAAAGGGTTCATCGGGCAAAGTAAAAAGTACTGCCTTATAATAATCTTCAACCTTTATCGGCACAATAGGTTCATTTGACAGTACCTCCGCCTTAGTTTCTTCAACCTCACTTGCAGAAGGGGTGGGATTGTCCGCCGAGGGCTTTTCAGAATTTCCGCCGCAAGCTACAAGAAAGCTTACAGTCAATAATACTAAAATCAAAAGCGTTATCTTTTTCATAATAATACCTCTCTTTTGTGTTTTTCTTGGATATTTTTTTTAAACACATTCTATAACATATCCAGCAAGTTGTCAATAATCAAATAATATATCCTACTATACACTAAAATATATATCATATTAGTAGAACTGTTCCTTTGAAATATGCATAAATACAGTATTCAAAATATTTTGTATCCAAAATCTATTACATTGTTATCTCTAATTATAAACTATTTATCCTTAAAAAGCAATAGACATTTTCATTCCGTATGGACAAAACAACACAATATAGAAAATCCGTTCTGTTTTTTTACAGAACGGATTAAATTTTTATTTACTTGTTATAGGTAAAATCAACCCTCGAAAGCTCTGCGTTACCTCTTGAAATCCCTACCTTCAGCACAAATGTATATTCGCCATTTGCAAGGTCGTTAAATATATCTGCGAAGTCTTTTCTCAAATTTATACTGAATTTTTCCTGAAGTTTTCCGGTATCTTTAACAGCCACTTCATTACCCGATTTATCCAAAATCTCAACTTTAACGTAACGAAGCGGGAAGTTAGATTTTACAACACTTGCATATACACCTTTTGCAAGAACAGATGGTGTAACCTCATTGTCAAGGGCTATATACGGAACCTCGAGTTCACTCAAACTTTTGCTGTATATCGGCAAAGTAAGCGGAACATACGTCGTATTATACAAATCTTCAAGTGAATAAGTATGGTCAACGTACCAAGTCGTATTTATGCCTTGTACCGTCTTGTCAAATGCATTAGTAGACTCAATACACTTAACGTAGCTTCTTGATGGAATAACCTTTCCCGCGCCGTTCTTTACAATCGTCGGCTCTTCTACTACAACACGGCAATGGAGATAATCCTGTTTAGCAAAATCTTTTCTGTAAACAATATCACCCTTTTGCAACTTCATATATGATTCAAACATAACGTCTTTGCCGTTAGCTTCACAAATTTCGCCTGTCGACTGTGGATTTTCGGGCGCCTTGTAGTCACCTACCATTTCCAAAATAAACGTCTTTTGACCTGGTACCCAATCTGCCGAATACCCCTCTGTAGAATCAAACTGCTGCATAGCGGATCTTATCGCCCCCCAACAGTCCATGCCCGGAGCTTCTTTCCACTTCTTACTTGCAGGCGCATACTTTCCGTCTACAATAAGCTGTTCAAAATACTCATAGTTCGTCAAATTGTTTGTATAAGGTATACCTCTGTACGTCTTTCCCGCCTGGTAATCAAGGTTAACCGTCCAGTCATTGTTACCAATAACCTCGTTTATAGAAAACGATTCAGCTGCCACCCATTCAATTGATGCATACTTCCTCATTTCAGAAACCATTACGTCTCTGAAATTTTCTTCAGGCAACTCAAATTCAACAACGTTGAAATACTTTGCCTTCTCTTCTTCGGTAAGTCTTTTTGGTTCTTCTTTCTTAGGTTCTTCAGCTGTTTCACCCGAAGGTTCTACGAATGTTTCATTATTTGTTTCTTCAGGATCATTCGGCTTTTCATTTCCACATGAAAACAAAACCGAAAGTGTAAGTATTGCTATTAACAACAGCACTAATTTTTTCATACTCATTTACCCCATTTTATTTTTTTGATTTAAAATCTTCTCTGAAAGAGTTTCGCACAAATTAACACTTGACTTTTCGACTCTTTATTATATAATATACCAAAAGAGCCACTATTTCAATGAACTATTTTGTTCACTAAACCATATTTTTTCGCACAGAATTGACCTTGACAGAGGAGAGCCTTATGAATTTTATTAAAAAAACAGTTTTTTTTATACGTGTTACGGGTAAAAATATCGTCCCGATTGAACGCCGTTCTATTGATTTTTATCACCTTACAATAATTCTTAAAGGTAAACTAACCTATATAGTTGACGGTCAGGAAATCGTAGTCGAAGAAAACGACGCTTTGCTTCTCATTCCCGGCACTGACAGAGAACGACTTCCCTACCCGGACCATGCTGATTTTATTATATTTAATTTTTTCCCACCTAAAGAAAATCCTTTATCATCAAATTTGTTTTTCAAAAACTCCGTAAATCAGCCAATAAAAACTTTGCTTAATACCTATCCATATAAATTTTATCAAGAAAACGAAATAAATCATTACAAAGGACACGAATACCGACACTATGAAATCCCCGAAAAAACTAAAGTTAATGCTATTTTACACAATATCTTCAACTGTATCTTCATCGACCTTTTTGACTCGCTGAAATATTCAACAAAAAATACGCACGTAATAAACACTTTGAAATATATAAACGATAATATAACATCACCTTTATCTCTTGACTCTGTTTGCAAAGAAGTACATCTCTCAAAAGAATACACAGCCAGAGTGTTTAAAAGAGAAATTGGAATAACCGTTACTCAATATATCAACCAACAAAAACTTGACATCGCTAAAAATATGCTTGTGAGCGATGAGTTTGACCTGCAAAGCATCGCTGAAAAAGTTGGATATCAAAACTACAATTATTTTTCGCGCATATTTAAAAAGCAATTTGGCATTACACCTATCAACATGAAAACGGAAGTAAAAAAAGCAAACCGTGAAGCTGCTTTGCAAAAATAATGGTGTATTTTTATGTCCGCCTTTTTTCGCATTATTTCGCAGAAAGCTTGGCAAACAACTTACCTCTTCGGTCTCTACAATTTATTATTGGTAGCACAAAACCATTGTTAAAAGGTTCTTTGCTTACTTTCTTTCCTAAAATGAAAGTAGTCACAAAAAAATTCCCCGAGATCGAATTCTCGGGGAATTTTGTTTGTTAATTTAAATAATTATTTTTTTGATAAATCAAATGAAATTATTTTGCGCTCTTTTTCTTCTTGAGAACGATTGCTACTACAACTGCTGCAATCACAATTACTGCTGCAATAGCAACAATAATAATCACGGAAGAATTTCCGGATTCGCCTTCGCCATCAGAAGAAGGAGCCTGTGTTTCGGGAGCCTGTGTCACAGGTGCTTCTGTTTCAGCAGCCTGTGTTTCAGTAGCCTGTGTTTCAGGTGCTTCTGTTTCTTCGGGCTCTGTCTCTGCGGGAGCATTTTCAATTGCCTTTGCAAGAACATCTGCAGTTACACCTGCGGGATATTTAATTTCTGTAATATCTGTAATAAGTGCACTTGCATATGCAAGACCAAGTGTATCGCCTTTCCAACGAGAGAAGTCAATAGATGCTTTTGCGGGGGGATTATTTGTCATGTTCATTGCTGCCTGGTTGATTGAGTATGCGTTCTTGAAATCGCCGCCACTAATTCTAATAGTTACAATACCGTCTGTGTTTGACAAGCCTGTAGGACCTACACCATTGATGTCACCTTCAAAAGTACCGCCGTTAATTGTAATATTAACGTTACCGCCGAAAGGAGCTACACCCTGACATGTACCGTATATGTTACCGAGAACTCTTGTTGTGCCTTCAATTGTAAGATATGTATTTGCATTTTCGGTACCATGAGTTTTTGCAGTACCGAGCTGACCAGCGGTAATTCTGTTATAAGTACCGGATTTTACAAGAAGAGTGGGGTTTTCATCCTTGCTTCTTTCCCATCTGCTTCCTGCTGCAAGGCTGGGATAGTTTCCTGCAACGCCCTCAAACGCTTCATCAACAGGAGCACACACAATACCGTCACCAACGAGTGTGCAGTAATCTGCAAACGTAAGAGCTCTGCCTGTACCTATTGTGTTAATTGTAAGGTTTTCCAAAATCGTGGAGCCGCGGAAAGAAAGCATTGCGGGAGTTGCAATTGTAATCTTCGCGCCTGCGGTTTCACGGTAGTCAACACCGTCGTACACAGATGTAAATTTAATTACGTTGTTCTTGTATTCTGCTGTGTAAGTATCACGAACACTGGATCCGTTGTCTGTACATTCTTTTTCACCAAAGTATACGGGACCGCAAATAACAATTGTACCACCGGTTTCTGCGAGCACTTCAGTTGCCTGATAGAACGCCGTCATATAGTCCCATTTCTTCTTTTCTGCATTGGGGTCGAACTTTTCATGGTCGGAAGGCTTAAAGGGGTTTGCTGCGTCTGAACCGGAACCGTCACCTTCAAGCTCGCCGATTACTTCAAACTTTTCGTCTCTGGGCGCATCTTTGATAAAGATAACTTTATCGCTGCCCGGTTTAAGTGTGTTGGGGTCTGACTCGGGCTCTGTTTTTGCTGCAGATGCGCCAACTGTGAACAATGCGGCTACAAGTGCAAAAACAAGCGCCAAAGTTAAAAGTCTTGTAAATTTCTTCATAAGAAAATTCTCCTTTTTAAATTTTATTTTAAAAAAATTTATTTACCGTAAGTAAAATCAACTCTTGCGAGTTCAACGTTGCCGTGCGATAAGCCGGATTCCAATACAAATGTATATTTCTTTCCGTTTTCAAGCTTATCAAATATTGCACTTAAGTTATTTCTTACACCAATCTTCTTTGTACTGCTGAAACGATAAATCTTTTCGACGGAAACAACCTCTTTGCCGTTTTCATCAAGTACTTCTGCTCTCGCAAAGAAAATGGGGAAATTAGATTTTATCATACCCGTGAGCATTCCCTTTGAAAGCAATGCAGGGGTAATTTCAGTATCAAGACCAATATACGGAACTTCTATTTCGCTCAAGGGTTTGCTGTATGCCTTAAACGTAATCGGCACGTAACCCGCACCAAATAAATTTTCAAAAGTATAAGTATGGTTAACGTACCAAGTTGTATTTACGCCGTCTGTTCTCGACTTATCAAAAGCATTAGTTGATTCAATACAAGTAACATAGCTTCTTGAAGGAATAACCTTACCTGCGCCATTCTTTACAATTTTTGTCTCGGCAGATATAACACGACAGTGCATCTTGAAGTTTACTATATCAGTTACGTCATAAATAACATCGCCGGGCTGAAGCTGAGCATACGCTTCATACATCTTATCTTTTCCGTTCAATTCACATACTTCGTGAGTTAAGGGTGTATCTTTTCCTTCGTAATCACCTACAGGATCCATCCAGCAATTTTTGTTGCCGGGAATCCATGACTGTACCGATCCTGTATAAGGATCAAACTGCTGATATGCCATAATTATTGATGAATAACAGTTAAGTCCGGGGGCTTCCTCCCAGCCAAACGCTTCGGGTATGTACTTACCGTTTTCAAGTTTGTCTTCGAAATAGTCCCAACTAACAGGAGTATCGGTATAAGGAATACCATGATATACAGTTCCCTTCGTATACGAAAGTCCAACAGTCCACGTAACGTTGTCCTGGATCATAGAAAAGTCGTCTTTTGCTACCCATTTAACTTCAGCACATTTAAACATATAGTCTACAAGAGCTTTTCTAAAGTCAGTAGGCAATTCAAACTCAACCAACTTGTTGTACTTAGCTTTTTCTTCTTCGCTGAGTCTTATAGGCTCATCTTTCTTAGGTTCACCCTCTGTTTCAACAACGTCGCCGCCTATGGTCTCGTTCGTCGATTCATCGGGATTCTTTGGGGTTTCGTTTCCGCATGATGCCAAACATACCGCCAACATCAAAACGGTCACTAATAATAGGATTTTTTTCATAATGGGATATCTCCTTTTCTACTTTACAAAAAAAGCGAATAACATATCGATATTATACCACAAACCGCAATTGTAGTCAAGTTTTTTCACAAACATAACAAACATTTGTGTATAGTACACAAATATTTAACAATTCGGGCTTTTTATAAAGCTTTAATTTTATTTATTTTATGTAAAATTAACTTTTGCAAGTAATTCGGAAGCAATCTCGTTATCAATACCAAGATACGAAACTTCCATTTCACTCAAAGGTCTGCTGTATGCCCTGAACGTAAGAGGAGCATAACCGGAGGTGAAGAATGTTTCAAAATCATACTTATGGTCAACGTACCATATCGTATTTACTCCGTCAGTTCTCGACTTGCCAAACGCCTTGGGCTGTTCTATCATTTTCTTCCATATAAATATTTTTTTAGTTTTATCAAGAAATAAGTGTTTCACCTTTTTTACATAAAAGCACAGTATCGCACTTGACTTTTTGAACCTCTAGTATATAATATAATAAAAAAATGTTTTTTTCAATGCACAATATTGCACAATATTGCATTGTTTTAGCATTTTTTAGCACAATCTTGATTTTGGCGGTATCAAGCAATGAATTACGTAAACAATCTATATTATTACATTCGCGGAGCAGGAAAAAACATTATGGCTCTTGAAAGCTCCGTAATAGACTTCTATCATCTTATGATAGTTTTAAAAGGTAATTTTACACATATTATTAATGGACAAGAAGTACAGCTCAACGAAGGTGATGCTCTCTTGTTACCTCCCGGGACAGTCAGAAAAAGATTGTTCCAAAAAGAATTTACTGACCACGTGGTTTTTAATTTCAGAATGAAAAAAGAAAATGATTTAAAATCACCTATCCGTTTTAAGAATGCAGTTACTCCGTATATACGAAAATTACTTGATGCTTATCCTTGCAAATTTTATAACGATTTGTCCCACAACTATAAGTTCTATATCAGCCAAAACTCAAAAATCGACAATTCACGCGATCTCGCTGTAAACAAAGCTATATTACACAATCACCTTAACGCTATTCTTATTATCCTCTTTGATTCTTTAAATCCGCAAACCCAAAATAAATACGTAAACAGCATTCTGAAATACATTAACGATAACATAACCACCCCTCTTTCACTTGCCGACGTATGTAAGGCAGTCCATCTCTCTAAAGAATACGTCGCCAGAGTTTTTAAAAAAGAAATCGGTATGACTGTTACAGACTATATCATTCAACAAAAGCTCGACCTTGCTAAAAATATGCTTTTAAGCGACGAACTTTCTTTAAGTGATATTTCAGAAAAATTAGGTTATCAGGATTATAACTATTTTTCAAGGCTTTTCAAAAGACAATACGGAATTTCTCCAATTAAAATGAAAAAAGATATAAAACCTACATAGCAAAACACCCCGAGAATATAACCTCGGGGTGTTTTGCTATGTATTATTTATTATACGTAAAATCTACTCTTGCAAGTTCAACGTTTCCTGCAGATATGCCTGCCGTCAACACAAATGTGTATTCTCCGTTTGCAAGTTCGTCAAACACTGCCGTAAAATGATTTCTTAACGAAAACGAAAACACTCTTAATATATCGCCTTTTTCTCTGGATATAACCACGTTGCCGCCTTTGTCCAATATATCAACCCTGATAAAACGTATAGGATAATTGGACTTTACTGTGCTGTTGAATACGCCTTTAGCCAACACAGAAGAAGTTACTTCATTATCAATACCGATATAAGGAACCTCTATTTCCTCTATAGGTTTATTGTAATTCGGCACCGTTATGGGCAGATATCCTGTATCGTATAGTTTATCAAAAGTATAAACGTGGTCAATGTACCAAGTCGTATTTACGCCGTCTGTTCTCGATTTGTCAAAAGAATTGGTCTGCTCAATACACTTTATTGAACTTCTTGAAGGAATCAGCTTGCCTGCACCGTTTTTTACTATCGTAGGGTCTTCTGTAAGCACTCTGCAATGAAGATTGCCAGTAGACCTATTCTTTAACGTGTAAACTATGTCGCCCTTCTTCATTTGAGTGTATGCCTCAAACATAGCCTCCTTACCGTTCAACTCTAATATATCGGTAGTCCTTTCAGGATTACTCGGCAGCTTATAATCTCCAACAATTTCCATACAAAAATCCTTGTGTCCGGGAAGCCAATAATATGGTCCTCCTTCCGCCTGCTCAAAGCTTTGAAACGATATAAATATCGACGAAAAACAGTTTACACCGGGCGCTTTGTTCCAATCAGTGTCAGTCGGCTTATATTTGCCGTCCACTATCAAATCTTCAAAATAATCGTAGTTTATACCGTAGCTTGTATATGGTAAACCGTAATATGTCGTGCCCTTTTTATATACAAGATTAACATCCCAGTCGCCGTTATCCTGTTTCATCCCAAAATCATCTTCTGCAACCCACTTTATAGATGCATATTTTTTCATTGTATCAACAAGCACGTCTCTGAAATTCCCCTCGGGAAGCTCAAATTCAACTACTTTATAAAACTTTTTCTTCTCTTCATCTGTCAAGCTCTTCGGTCCGTCATTCTTCTTTTCATCTTCAGCAGACTGTGTCTCGCCAACTGTTTCTGCCTTGGTTTCGTTTCCTGTTTCAGCGGGGTTATCGGTTGCATCTCCGCACGATACAGCCGCAAACAGAAATACAAAAGCAACAAGTATTAATAATAATTTTTTCATATACTACCTCTTACAATAATTTTACTTTATCTCAAATTCAACTTTTGCAAAATCTACGTTTCCACGCGCTAATCCGACGTTACTCACATTATTTGCCATAGTATTTCTCCTGATTTAGCGTCTTATGTTTTTCACAATTCTGCACTTGACTTTTCAGCCTACACATATATAATAGTATAAAATAAGGATTTTTTCAATACACTAAAACCACATATATCGTGCATTATTTACACGATATTGACATTACAGAAGGAATAACAATATGAACCTCGTAAATAATCTATATTACTACCTCAGAATCAAATCAAAAAACAATCACGCTACCGAACCCAAAACTATATATTTTTATCATCTCGTAATTGTTCTAAAAGGTAAATTTACTTACGTTATCAATAATGAACAAATGACTGTTAAAGAGAACGACATTTTGCTTCTTCCTCCAAATACGTTGCGTCAAAAACTACCATATAATGAGACATCCGATTTTGTCATCTTTAATTTTCACATTTCAAAAGATAAAGAATTTGTCTCTCCTATGCTTTTTAAAGATGGCTTAACTCCGTTAATCAAAAACTTGGTTAACTCAATCCCCTACACTTTTTATAACGATACAACCTCCCCCTATGATTTCTACAAGCTCCCCGGCTCAAACAATAATAATCCCCTCGAAGTTTTCAAAACTCAAGGCGTGTTACACAATATTTTGAACTGTATTCTTATCGACCTTTTTGATTCTTTAAATTATAAAGCTAAAAATCCCTATATCGTCAACATTTTAAAATTTATAAACGATAATATAACGGCACCTATAACCCTAACCGATATTTGCCAAAAGCTCCCTCTTTCAAAAGAGTACGTTTCAAGAATCTTCAAAAAAGAAATGGGCATAACGGTTACCGAATATATTAACCAACAAAAATTGACACTTGCAAAAAAACTCATTGCAAGTGAAGAATTAAGTCTGCAAGACGTTTGCGAAACAGTCGGATACCAAAACTATCACTATTTTTCAAGGCTTTTTAAAAAGCAGTTTAACGTTACTCCTATAAGCGTAAAGAACCAGTACAAGAAATAAAAAATCCGTTCGAATTTTAACCGAACGGATTTTTTTATTTACTTATTATAGGTAAAGTCAACTCTTGCAAGTTCAACGTTTCCGGGAACTATGCCCGCTGTCAACACAAACGTATATTCCTTGCCTTTTTCAAGTTCGTCAAACATATTGGTAAAGTTATTTCTTACACCCATTTTCTTAACATTATAAAGATCACTCTTATCCTTTGATACAACAACGTTACCTGACTTGTCAAGTATATCTACTCTTCCGAATACAAGTGGGAAGTTTGACTTAATCATACCCGTAAACATTCCCTTTGAAAGCAACTCGGGCGTAATCTCTGTATCAAGACCAAGGTAAGGCACTTCCATTTCATTTCTGGGTTGGCTGTACTCCTTGAGGGTTATCGGAATATAGTGGGTGCTAAAAAGTGTCTCAAAAGTATAGGTATGGTTAACGTACCAAGTCGTCTGTACACCGTCTTTTCTTGATGCATCAAACGTATTCGTTGACTCAATACATGTAACGTAACTTCTTGAAGGAATAATCTTACCCGCACCGTTCTTTACAATTGTGGGTTCACCAACTACAAGACGAGAATGTATGTTACCGTCACCTATTACCTTTACGGTATAAATAATATCACCTTTTTGAAGAAGCGAGTAACAGTCGTAAATCTTATCTTTACCGTTGAGCGCGCATATCTCTTGGGTTTTGGTAGTACCCTCTTTATATTCGTAATCACCAACAATATCTAAACAGAATTTACTATCTCCCGGAAGCCAATGATGAGACGTCATTTGAGTAGGTATAAACGTTTGATAAGCTCCCTGAATCGCAGTAAAACAGCCCAATCCCGGCTCCGTTTGATATCCCAATTCTCTGGGGAAATATTTGCCGTCGACCATCAAGCTGCTAAAATGATCCGCACCCGAAGTACTGCTTGCGTAAGGAACACCGTGATATACGGTTCCTTTTTTATACGAAAGATTTACCGCCCACGAATTGTTATCACTTGTAGTCGTGTAATCCTCTTTCGGTTCCCATTTGATTTCAGCACACTTAAACATATAGTCAACAGCTGCCTGTCTAAAATCTTCGGGCAAATCAAACTCAACAAGCTTATAATACTTCGCCTTCTCTTCTTCGCTAAGTCTAATAGGCTCGTCTTTTTTGTTTTCCGCTTGTGTTTCCGCAAGTGTCTCGCTTGCAGATTCGTTTCCGCTTTCAGTAGGTTTTTTTGCCGCTTCATTTCCGCACGAAAACAAAATGCATACCAAAAATACAGACAACAGTAAAAATGCTAATTTTTTCATAAATTGATTTTCTCCTTAGATATTTTTTAAATTTTCCTCGATAGACTAACTCTAAGAAAAATCGTATTGACAAGTTAATGTCCTAAATATATAATAATACAAAAGAATTTCTTTTGCAATAAACAATATTGAACAAAAACATTAATTTTTTTAATTATATTGACATAGGTGACGTTTTATGAACAATCCCATTGACTCATTCTCGTTTTTTCTCCATCATTCAGGAAAAAATATTAACAAATTTCTTCCTGCACCTATAGATTTCTATCATCTTTTTCTCGTTTTGGAAGGAAGTTTTACTTACATCGTCGAGGGAAAAGAAATCGTCTTGGAAGAAAATGATGCACTTCTCCTCGTACCAGGCACTATAAGAGAACGTCATTTTAACCCCAATTACGCTCATTACGTTCATTTTAATTATATGCCAACAAAAGGAAATGAGGTTCAGTCAAATATCCTTTTCAAAAATGGTGTTAATCAAACTATAAGAAGATTGCTCGACTCATACCCCTACAACAACCATCTTAAAGCAAATCAACTCTCATCTGCAAGCTTCGAAATTGAAAAAAACAAACTCGTTTTGCAAAACATTTTAAACTGTGTTATTATTGAGCTTTTTGATAGCCTTAAATACAAAACACAAAACGCGCACGTTTTGAAAGCGATAAATTATATTAATGATAATATTACGGCTCCACTTACGTTAACCCATGTCAGTGATGCCCTCCATATCTCAAGAGAATATACAGCAAGAATTTTTAAACAAGAAATGGGCTTGACTGTTTCGGAGTTTATAAATCAGCAAAAGCTTAACCTTGCAAAAAATATGCTGACGAACAACGCCTTAACCGTACAGGATGTTGCATACAAAGTGGGATATGAAAACTATTGCTATTTCTCAAAGCTTTTTAAAAATCAGTTCGGCGTTTCTCCTCTAAAAATGAAAAAAGAATTATCGTAATGTAACAGGAAGTGTGTGGATATTTTTTCCACACACTTCCTACTGTTTTATTATCCGAGTTTAAAATCAACCCTTGCCAATTCTGTACTGCCTCTGGATATTCCTGCTGTCAGCACCATAGTATATTCTCCACTTGGCACTTTGTCAAACACGTTTGAGAAATAATTTCTCAAGGGTATGGTGCGAGAATCTTCCATATTATTCTTCAGTTTTGAAGAAACTACATTGTTATCCTTATCTAAAACGTCTATCTTTACAAAACGAATGGGGAAATTGGATTTTACGGTACTCGAAAAACTTTTTTTTGCCAATATTGATGCACTTATCTCGTCATCAAGCAAAAGATACGGCTTCTCCATTTCGCTTCTGTCTTTCTCATAGCTTTCATAAGTTACCGGAAGATAGTTCGTATCGTACAACGTCTTAAACGAATATATATGGTCAACATACCACGTTGTGTTTACTCCGTCGGTTCTTGTTTGGTCGAATGCATTCGTCTGCTCAATCGTCTTTACCGAAGACCTTGAAGGAACCATCTTTCCTGCTCCGGTGGTAAATATCGTCGGATCCTCAACCAACATTCTTACGTGAGACATTCCCTTGGTATCGTCTTTCTGAAAAATAATATCCCCTTTTTTCAGTTGGGCATACGCATTGTATATTACGTCTTCGGCGTTTGCTAACTTTATATCTTCCGTTCGTTTTACGTTTTCGGGAACCTTGTAATCGCCTACTATCTTCGCTTCAAAGTCTTTATAACTCGGCATTAATACATCCGTTACCCCTGCAACGTCGGGATCAAACTGCTGTGTAGCGTTTTGGGTAGATGAATAGCACCCGTTTCCAACTACCGAGTTTGAATCGCCTGATTCCATATTCACTTTGCCGTCCTTATAAAACAGCATAAATTCATCAAAGCTTGACTTTGCATTTGTATACGTTATGCCGTGATAGGTTACGCCCTTTTTGTATTCAAGTCCGATAGACCAATGATCAAATTTGTCTATAACGCTGAAGCCGTTTTCGCACACCCATTCTACGTTTGCCTGTTTTCTCATATAGTCTACAGCTACATCTCTGAAATTGCCCTCGGGCAAGTCCCATACCACACACTTGTAATAATCGTCGGGGTTTATTTTTAATATGCCGTCTTTATTTTCTTCGTCTTTATTATCATTTTCTTTATTTTCTGTGGTTTCGTCGAGGGTATTCACCTTTGTTTCTGCCTCTGTTTCTTTTGGAGGTTCATTTTTACCGCAAGAAACAAAAATAATAACAGTAAGCAGGGCTATTAACAAACAAATAAGTTTCTTCATGTTCTACCTCTTTTAAGATTTGTTCTATATTGCCATTGACAGTATTCTTATCTTACTATATAATAAAACAAAACAACGCATTTTTCAATAAACTATTTTGCTTTTTGAAATGCGTTTTTTTAACTATATTGCCCAAGAGAGATTTATTTATGAACACTATAAACAAGATGTTTTATTTCCTTAACCACAAAGGCTCAAACATTCCGAAAACTCCAATAGTAAAAATCGGTTTTTATCACCTTACTTTTATCTTGGAAGGAACCTTCAGTTACTTTGTTGACGGGAAAGAATACGTGCTTGAAAAAAACGATGCTATTCTCCTCCCTTCAGGTGTCTTGCGTCAAAGAGGTGCTATTCCTGACTATGTGCATTACGTCATTATCAACTATTATCCCACAAAAGAGAACGAACTCCGTTCAACTGTATTTTTCAAAAATGCCGTAAACCAATCTGTCATAAATTTGCTTAACGCTTGTCCTTGCAATATTTACGCTGTGGATAAGATAGACGACAAGGATTCCTACGAAAATAAAAAAACATATACAATTTTGCAAAATATCTTTAACTGTATTCTTATTGAATTCTTTGACTCTCTGAATCACGAAATTAATAACCCTCATATAAACAATGCTATAAAATTCATCAATGAAAACATCACTAAACCTATTACCCTTGATGACGTTTGCCGTGCCATACACCTTTCAAAGCACTACACTACCAGACTTTTTAAAAAGGAAATGAATTTAACTGTTTCCGAATTTATAAATAAGCAAAAGCTTTCTATGGCAAAAAATATGCTCGTGAACGACGACCTATCCTTGCAGGATATTTCAGCAAATCTCGGATATGAAAACTATTGTTATTTCTCAAAAATATTCAAAAAACATTTTGGTGTGTCTCCTCTAAAAATGAAAAAAGAAATAAAAAACACTTAAACAACAAAAAAAGGACCATTCAAAATCGCCCACTTTCTTTCGCAGAAAGCTTGGCAAAGAACTTATCTCTCCGGTCTCTGCATACTATTATTAGTACTACAAACCCATTATTAAATGGTTCTTTGCTTACTTTCTTCCCCGCTTTCTTTCGCAGAAAGCTTGGCAAAGAACTTACCTCTCCGGTCTCTGCATACTATTAATAGCAGTACAAACCCATTATTAAATGGTTCTTTGCTTACTTTCTTCCCCGCTTTCTTTCGCAGAAAGCTTGGCAAAGAACTTACCTCTCCGGTCTCTGCATACTATTATTAGTACTACAAACCCATTATTAAATGGTTCTTTGCTTACTTTCTTCCCCGCTTTCTTTCGCAGAAAGCTTGGCAAAGAACTTGCCTCTTGGGTTTCTGCATATTATTAATAGTAGCACAAACCCGTTATCAAAAGGTTCTTTGCTTACTTTCTTCCTCAAAGAAAGTAAGTAAAAAAATGTCCCGAGAATGAAATTTCTCGGGACTGTTTTTTTGCGAATATTTATTTCAAAGTGAAATCAACTCTTGCAAGCTCGGATGTACCCGGTGTCATACCTGCCGTCAATACAAACGTGTACTCCTTGCCTTTTTCGAGTTTGTTAAACAATGAACCAAAGTTATTTCTTACACCAAATTTATACGTACGGTCCAAGTTGCCGCATTCTTTATATTCGACCCTGTTTCCGTCTTTGTCTAATATCTCACCTGTCACATAAAGAATCGGGAAATTAGATTTCACCATACCCGTAAGCATTCCTTTTGAAAGCAACTCGGAAGTAATTTCGGTATCAAGTCCAAGATACGGAACTTCTATTTCACTCAAAGGCTTACTGTACTCCTTGAGTGTGTACGGAACGTAGCCATTATCAAACAGTTTTTCAAAAGTATACGTATGGTTTACGTACCAAGTCGTATTTACTCCGTCGGTTCTCGACTTGTCAAAAGAGTTCGTCGATTCAATACACGTAACGTAACTTCTTGAAGGAATAATCTTTCCTACACCGTTCTTTACAATCGTGGGTTCCTCAACTATAAGACGCGCATGCCACTTCCAGTTTGCTAAATCGCTTACACAGTATATTATATCGCCTTTTTGAACCTGCGAATATGCAGTACTCATCTTTTCTTGTCCGTTAATCGCACATATATCAGTCTTCGTGTTTGTTGGATTTTCTTTCGTATCATATTCGCCAACCTTATCGAATATAAATTTCGTATGTCCCGGAATCCACTCTCTACTCGTTACATCATAGGGAGCAAACTGCTGAAATGCAACTGTTATTGATGAAGTACATCCCAAACCATACTGTTGGTCATATTCAAAATTATTTGGCAGATACTGACCGTCGACTATCGCATTACTAAACTGTTGGTAATTCGTAGTGTAAGAAGCGTAAGGAACACCGTGATAAACCGTTCCCTTTTTATATGAAAGACCTACGCCCCACGAATTATAATCCTTTGTGCTTGAGTAATCTTCTTTCGCTACCCACTCAATTTCAGCGCACTTAAACATATAGTCTACAACTGCCTGTCTAAAATCGTCGGGCAAACTAAATTCAACTACTTTAAAAAATTTAGCTTTTTCTTCTTCGCTTAACCTTTTAGGCTCATTGCTCACAGTTCCCGGGTTTTCGTCATTTGTTTCAACAACGTCTCCGCCCACGGTTTCGTTTCCGCTTTCAGCAGGATTTTTTACCGCTTCATTTCCGCATGAAACAAAAAAACATAACAATATCGCTGATATAATCAAAATTGCTAATTTTTTCATAAATTGATTTTCTCTTTTTTTTTAAAAAAGAATAAATTATACCCCATAAACCCTATCAAACCAAAAACAGCCTATTGACAATTTGGGTTTACAATAATATAATAATACAAAACGATGTATTTTTCAATTAACTATATTGAGCATTAAAAACCATTTTTTTAACTATTTTGACTAAGGTGTAATGTTATGAACAATCCTATCGGTTCTTTTTCTTATTATGTCCATCATTCAGGTAACGTTTTCAAAAAAGTTCCATTCAAAAAAATTGACGTATATCACGTCGTTTTGGTTATGGAAGGAAGTTTCACATATATTATTAATGGAAAAGAAATTACACTGAACGAAAATGATGCCCTCCTCCTTATCCCCGGAACAGAAAGAGAACGTATTTCTAATTACAATCACGTTCACTGCGTTTTTTTCAACTATTTCCCCTCAAAAGGAAACGAGGTGCAATCGTGTATTCATTTTAAAAACGCCATAAACGATACTATAAGATATTTGGTTGAAGCATATCCATATAATAATTACCTAAAAATTAAACAATTAGAACTTACCAGCGCTGAAAACGAAAAAAACAAGCTCCTTTTGAAAAATATTTTAAACAGTATTCTTATCGAGCTTTTTGATACGCTTAAATACACCACCCAAAACCCTCACATTCTAAAGGCTTTGAATTATATTAATGAAAACATAACAGAACCAATCACTCTGAATAACATTAGCGATGCCCTCCACCTCTCAAAAGAGTACACGGCAAGAGTATTCAAAAAAGAAATGGGAATGACGGTTTCTGAATTTATCAATCACCAAAAGCTTATCCTCGCAAAAAATATGCTGTCAAACGATGCTTTGTCTCTTCAAGATGTTTCGAGCAAACTGGGGTATGAAAATTACTGTTATTTCTCAAGAGTTTTTAAAAAACATTTTGGTATTTCACCTCTAAAGATGAAAAAAGAGTTGAAAAAAAATAAATAGGAGTGTTTAGGCTTTCTTTCTTCGTGCAATCCCTCACCGACTCCGTCGGAGCTCCCTTTACACAAGGGAGCCTTTGGTTAGTGCTGATTTAATGTTATTGCACAGTGGTGAACTATATTATAACATAAACTAATAAAAAGGGATATCTGGACTGCACCAATTTATGCAGACAGCACAAAAAGGACCTATATGGTAGATTGAATTAAATTTTAAGCAATGAACTGACATCGTTTTTCAAATGGTGTCAGTTTTGTTTTTAGTTGGATACGTTGGTGGTTGTAGAAGTGGATGTAATTATCTATGAGGAGGTGAGCCTCCTCATAGGTCTGAAGTTTGACTCTGTATATGCACTCTGTTTTGAGAATCGAAAAGAAATTTTCAGCTAAAGCGTTGTCATATGGATTTCCACGTCTTGACATTGACGGCGTAATGTTGTATTCTTGAGTTAGCTTAAAATACGGATGAGATGTGTATTGAAAGCCTTGGTCGCTGTGGAGCTGCAACTCTGCAGTGACCTTCTCTTTTTTCTTCGCTTCTTTTATGGTACTTAAAACAAGATTTACATTTTGCTCGGTTCCGGTCTTGTATGCAACAATGCTATTGTCGTACAAATCTCTAATAACCGACAGGTACAAAACTCCTTGTTTTGTGTGTATGTACGAAATATCTGTAACCCATTTTTGATTTGGTCTTTCAGCAGAAAAATCTCTGTTGAGCAGATTAGGATACCTGTGAAGATAATCTCCATAATTACGATACTTTTTTCTTCTGATTACTGACAACAAACCGTATTTTTGCATAACTCGAAGTATTGTCTTTGGATTACGGTTAATTTCTTTTCTTTGAAGCCATATATGCACTCTACGATATCCATAAGTTTGTCCGCACTCGTTCTGACATTCCTTTATCTTTTCTGCCAAAGGCAGATCCCATGCAGGGATATCCATTCGAGATACATATCCGTAATATCCACTACGCGATACCTTAAAGAACCGGCACATTTCACTAATTGAATATTTATCTTTGTGTCGATAGATTACCATATATTTTACGCTTGTCCTCACTTCCTTTCTGTGAGCGAGAGAAAATCCCGCATCAGTTCATTTTCCATTTCTAATGCCTTTATGTGTCGTTCTTTCATTGCAAGTTCATACTTAAGTTGTGTCAGTTTACTCAAGTGTTGTACTGATGGGGGCAATCCCGTTCCGTCTTTGCGTGGTCTTCCTTTTGACCTTATTGCTATTCCGGCAGATAATTTCTTTTGATTAGCACGATGTCTTTCAAAGAATTTTTCTACATTTCTCCTCTCAAATCCCAATCGTTCTCCGATTTCTCGATATGTTAGTCCTTCTGTTTTTAATTGCAATATCTCGTTTTCATATTGTTTTATATGTCTGTATTCTCTGGGCATAAAAATTCCTCCTATGGTAGTTATCTCTATTCTACCATAGGAGGTCCCTTTTTTCTACTGTACGTTTTTACTGGACTTGTGCA
>JAZRUG010000007.1:0-69901 GCA_045652425.1 Eubacteriales bacterium | reverse complement strand
GGCGCCCTCGACGTCCCATTGTAAATAAAAAATTTTAACATATTATAATTGGGGAATAAAAAACAAAAGAACTTTTATTTGAGCAAATTGTTTGTATTTTTTGGGACGTCGAGGGCGCCGTCCCCTACCGCACGTGGTTTTGTTTGTACAAACCAAGAGAGGCAAGTTCTTTGCCGAGCATTCTGCAAAAGAAAGTAGGTCTGTACACACCAAATTAGTGGCACAAACCCATTATTTAAGTTCTTTGCCAAGCTTTCTCCGAAAGAAAGCGGTGCTTACTTTCTTTTAAGCAAAGAAAGTAGGTTATCTTTGTTCTTCAAGCCATTTTTCTGTTGCGGTTGCTATCTCTTTTAATGCACCGTCTTCGAAAGGTGTCTTTATGCCTGCCACTTCACAAAGCTCAACGAAGGTCTTTTTGCCGCCCTCGTTTACAAATTTCATATATCTTTCCCACGCGTCTTTGTAGTCGGTCATCATTATATTTCTAAATGTCAATGCCGCCGTCTGCGCGAGGCAATAGTCGATATAATAGAAAGGATAGTGATAGATATGGAGTTGTCTTTGCCAACCTCTGCCGTCGCCGTAGAAGGGAATACCCGTCATATCGATATAGGGGCGGTAGGTTCTTTCGAGTTTTGCCCATGCTTCGTGTCTTTCGGCAGGTGTAAGCTCGGGATTATCGTAAACTATATGTTGGAATTCGTCAACGATACAGCCGTAGGGAATAAATATCAACGCGCCTTTAAGGTGTGTTAATTTTGCTCTCTTGGTATCGTCTTTATAGAAAAGCTCGAGCCAAGGCCAAGCAAAGAATTCCATTGACATAGAGTGAGTTTCGCACGATTCCATAGTGGGATTCTTGTTTGCTTCAATTTCGAAGTTTCTTACGGTATAATCGGCAAATGCGTGTCCCGCTTCGTGTGTAAGAACTTCAACGTCGCCTGCAGTTCCGTTAAAGTTTGAGAAAATAAAGGGAGCTTTATATTCGGGGAAGGTTATGCAATATCCGCCAACGGCTTTACCTTTTTTTGCCTTTACGTCAAGAAGCTCGTTATCGTACAAAAAGTTGATAAACTCATTAGCCTCGGGCGACATCTCTTCGTACATCTTCTTTCCTGCGGAGAGTATGTCCTCGGGTGTGCCGACGGGCTTGGGGTTGCCGTCGAGGTAGAATGTCGTATCGTCGTACAATTTAAGGGTGTCAACGTTAATATTTTCAGCCTGTTCTTTCTTTATTTTTGCGACAACGGGAACAAGGTCGTTCTTTACCTGTTCTCTGAATATCTTTACCATTTCGGGCGTATAGCAGTTACGCGTACGTCTGAGGTAGGCAAGTTCGGTAAAGGTATTGAAGCCGAGTTTTTTTGCGATTTCTGTACGAACTTTTACGAGGTTATCAAATATAGTGTCAAGTTCTTCGGCGTGACTCATATAGAAGTTACCTTCGGCTTCAAAAGCTTGTTTTCTTATTTCTCTGTCGCTGTCTTCTTTATATACGCCGAGCTGTGATATGTTGAGTTTTTCGCCCTTAAAATCTATCTGCGCCGAGGCTACCAATTTTTGATAGTCGCTGACGAGCTTATTTTCCTTTTGAAGAAGGGGAATAATCTCCGGAGAGAAGCATTTTAATTCCATTTCGAGATTTTTGAACATAAGACTGCCGTACTTGTTTTCTACAGCTGACTTATAAGGCGATGCCATAAGCGCCAACATAAATTCGGTGCTTTTTTCTTGCAATACGGGTCCGTTTTCGTCGTAATAGTCATTTTCTTTATCGTAAAATTCATCTTCGGTGTTGATGCTGTGTCTTACGTATGCAAGATTTGCCATTGTCGCAAAGTGAGAGCTTATTTCTTCTTGCTCATACAGAGCAGAAAAAACCTCGGCTTCATTTTTTGCATTTTTTATTTTTTCGGTAAGTTTTTCAAAGGTTTTACCGGTTTCAAAAGCGTCTGCGCGCTTATATTCCATATCGCTGAATTTCATAAAATACCCCCTGTTGCAGATAATATAGATATTATTGATATAAATTATACCACCAATTAGTAAATTGCGCAATAAATTATAAACTTTTTTATGGAAACTCCCCAATATTTTCAAAAAATATTTGACAAAAGGCGAGAAACATTGTACAATAATAAGAGGTAAAAAGTTTATAAAAATATTACTATAAATCAAAGTATTAATTGCTTTAGGAGGAACACTGATGGAACAGGCAAAAATTGCTGAATTGCAAAAGAAAGCTATAGAAATTAAGCTTGACATTCTCGAAGAGGTTTTCAGCGCTTCTTCAGGCCATCCCGGCGGCTCTATGTCTATCGCCGAGATTCTCACATATCTCTATTTCGTAGAGATGAAGGTTGATCCCAAGAATCCCAAATGGGAAGACAGAGATCGCTTCGTACTTTCAAAGGGACATTGCGCTCCCGGTCTTTATGCGGCTCTCGCAGAAAAGGGATTTTTCCCCAAGGAAGACCTCAAAACATTCAGAAGAGTTGATAGTTATCTCCAGGGACATCCCGATATGAAGGGCGTTCCCGGTGTTGATATGTCTTCGGGTTCATTGGGACTCGGTATATCTACCGCTTGCGGTATGGCTCTTTCCGGTAAGATTTACAACAAAGACTACCGCGTATATTCCGTACTCGGCGACGGTGAAATTGCAGAAGGTCAGGTTTGGGAAGCTGCTATGTTTGCTGCTCACTACAAGCTCGACAATCTCTGTGCATTCGTTGACTTCAACGGACTACAGATAGACGGTGCTATTACAGACGTTATGAACTCTACGCCTATCGACGAAAAGTTCAAGGCATTCGGCTGGAACGTAATCGTTATCGACGGCCACGACTTCAACCAGATCGAAAAGGCTGTTGAAGAAGCAAAGGCTACAAAGGGCCAGCCCACTATGGTTGTATGTAAGACAACAAAGGGTAAGGGCGTTTCGTTCATGGAAAACAATGCAGGCTGGCACGGTAAGGCGCCCAATGCCGAAGAATACGAAAAGGCAGTAGCAGAGCTCAAGGCTCAGCTCTAATCTTAAAGAAGGAGTTAATAACATGGCAGATAAAATTGCAACAAGAGAAGCTTACGGCAAGGCACTTGCCGAGCTTGGTGAAAAATATGATTTTGTAGTATTCGATGCTGACCTTGCTGAAGCTACAAAGACTATAATGTTTAAGAAAAAGTTCCCCGAAAGACATTTTGACTGCGGTATCGCAGAGGGTAACATGGTTTCAGTTGCTGCAGGTGTTGCCGCAACAGGTAAGATTCCTTTCGTTTCTACCTTCGCTATGTTCGCTGCAGGACGTTCTTTTGAACAGATTAGAAACTCTATCGGTTATCCTCACCTCAACGTTAAGATTGGCGCTACTCACGGCGGTATCTCCGTTGGTGAAGACGGTGCAACACACCAGTGCAACGAAGACTTTGCTACAATGCGTACTATTCCCGGTATGACAGTTATCTGTCCCGCAGACGCTGTTGAAGCAAGAGCTGTTGTTGAAGCTGCTATTCTTCACGAGGGTCCCGTTTATATGAGATTCGGTAGATTTGCAGTTCCCACACTCTTCGACGAAGCAACATATAAGTTCGAAATCGGTAAGGGTGTTCAGATGGCTGACGGTAAAGACGTTACTATCGTTGCAAACGGTCTTATGGTTGAACAGGCTCTTATCGCAAAAGATATGCTCGCTGAAGAGGGTATCAGCGCAAGAGTTATCAATATGGCTACAATTAAGCCTATTGACAAGGATATTCTCGTTAAGGCTGCAAAAGAAACAGGCGCTATCGTAACAGCTGAAGAGCACAGCGTTATCGGCGGTCTCGGAAGTGCTGTATGCGAAGTATTGGCAGAAACTTGCCCCGTTCCCGTAACAAAGGTTGGCGTTAACGACCAGTACGGCAGAAGCGGTAAGGTTCCTCCGCTTCTCGAGATGTATGGTCTCACAGCTGCTGATATCGTTGCAAAGGCAAAGGAAGCAATTGCGCTTAAGTAATTAAAAAAGGCAATCCCCGCTAAAGCGGGGATATGCCCTGAAATGTACGGCTTAACAGCTGCTGATATCGTTGCTAAAGCAAAAGAGGCAATTGCGCTTAAGTAATAAAAGAAAAGACATTCCCCACAGCAGTGGGGAAATGTCTGTAAATACAAGAAGTATTATTCCATAAAGTTTGGAGATAATATAAAATAGGTTATACTAAAGAAGGAGAAAACAAATGGCTGTTATTACTATAACAAAAGAAAATTATGATGAAGAAGTTATCAAATCCCCCGTTCCCGTGTTGCTCGACTTTTGGGCTACTTGGTGCGGTCCCTGCCGTATGCTTTCTCCCATTGTTGACGAGATCGCAAACGAGGTTGAAGGTAAGGCTAAAATCGGCAAGATAAACGTTGACGAACAGCCTGATTTAGCTCAACAGTTCGGTATAATGAGTATTCCGACACTCGTGTTTATGAAAAACGGCGAAATTGTCGCAAAAGAAGTGGGCGTAAGAAGCAAACAGGCTATACTTGATAAGCTTAACTGAATAAAAAAAGGCTTTGCCCAATGAATAATATCACGGACAAAGCCTGTTTTTATTTTTGGAAAAATAACTGTCAGTTGCTTTCGGCGCCAAGTATTATGGTCTCATCACTTTCTTCGGCGAGTTTTGCCTCGTATGCTTCGAGAACTGCTTTTTCAAGTGATGCTCTGAACTCTGCGTTAATCGGATGTACGATATCGCGGTATGTGTTGTCTGAGTTCTTTCTGCTTGGCATCACAATGAACAGTTTGTCTTTAGTGTTGATTACTTTGATGTCGTGAACTGCAAGCTGGTCGTCGAAGGTTACTGATACGATTGCTTTCATCGGACTCTCGTCGAATGTCTTTCTGATTTTGATGTCAGTAATAACCATAAGTTTACCTCCTACGTATAATAATATTGTGTCCATTATATTTTAACAGTATTTTATGAATTTTATACTACTATTTTTGGTAGAAATTTGAACATTTTTATAAACAATTGTCAACAATTTGTGCATTATAGATAAAGCTATAATGCCGTATATATGTAAAATGACAAACAAACAAAAAAGGCGGCGTGATTAGAATGAAACAGAACGATAGATTTATATTACCCGAGGGTGCAGAATCGATATTTTTTATCGGGATATGCGGAATAAGTATGTCCAGCCTTGCGAGTATAACGCACACTCACGGAATCAAGGTTGGCGGCTCGGATACCAATGACGGAGATATGGCGGCTAAATTGCGTTCAGAGGGGATTGAAGTGTTTATCGGTCATTCTGCCGATAACCTAAAGGGATATGATGCCGTTGTTTATACTGCGGCGATTGCGGATACTAACCCCGAGCTTTGCTATGCGCGCGAAAACGGTTTGCCTTGCATAAACAGGGCCGAATACCTGGGTAAATTGATGCTTTCATATACCAACAGAATTGGCGTTGCGGGTATGCACGGCAAAAGCAGTGTAACCGGTATGATTGCTCACGTGTTTATCGAAAACGGGAAAGAGCCTACCGTTCTTAACGGTGCGAATACTGTCGAACTTGGCGGAGGAGCATATAGAATTGGCGATAACAACGGTTTTATTTTTGAAGCTTGTGAATACAAGGACAGCTTTTTGTCATTCCACCCCGACACAGCCGTTTTGCTTAATCTCGAAATGGACCACGTCGATTATTTCCATTCTTTAGACCAGATTAAACAGTCTTTTGCAACTTATGCCGATAAGGCGCATACCGTTGTTGCTTGCGGTAATGACCAAAACCTTATGGATGCTCTAAAAGGCTATAAGGGTAGACTTATAACCTACGGCGTTAATGATGATTCTTTGGATTTCTACGGATACGATATAAAAGAAAATGAATACGGTTACGATACCTTTAAGATTGCTCATAAGGGTGAAGAGATATGTAAGGTCGAATTGTCCGTTCCCGGTGAGCATAACGTTGTGAACGCCGTTGCCGCTATTACTGTGGGTATCTTGCACGGTCTTGACGCGCAAAAAGCGGCTGAAAGTATGCATTCCTTTAAAGGCGTTAACCGTCGTAACGAATATAAAGGTGAAAAAGACGGAGTTGTTATTTATGATGACTATGCCCACCACCCATCTGAAATAAAAGCAAGTTTGCACGGACTGAAAAAACTTTGTAAAGGTAAATTGTGGTGCGTATATCAGCCCCATACCTATTCACGAACCGCAGGTCTGTTTGATGAATTTTGCGAAAGCTTCGGCGAGGCAGATTCCGTTATATTTGCAGAAATCTATGCCGCAAGAGAGATAAATACTTTCGGTATTTCTTCAAAAGACCTTGCCGATAAGATTGACGGCGCTCTCTATTTTGATTCCTTTGAGAAAATCGCAGACTATATTAAGCAAAATGCAGTCCAAGGCGACCTCGTTGTGTCGATGGGCGCAGGCGACGTGTTTAAAGTGCATCAGTTGTTATTAAAGGCTTAAACCCTTACTTTCTTTTAAGGAAAGAAAGTAAGCAAAGAAAACTTGACGCTTTCTTTCGGAGAAAGCTTAGCAAAGAACTTGCCTCTCTTGGTTTGTGCGAACAAAACCACGTGCGGTAGGGGACGGCGCCCTCGACGTCCCAAAAAATACAAACAATTTGCTCAAATAAAAGTTCTTTTGTTTTTTATTCCCCAATTATAATATGTTAAAATTTTTTTATTTACAATGGGACGTCGAGGGCGCCGTCCCCTACCAATGTATCAGCAATGTTTGCACAAACATTATATCTATATTGTAGGGCGGTGCCTTGGTGCCGCCGCAAAAGACAAATAAATTTATTATTCTATGGCGTGGACTTTCAAAAAGGTCCACGTTTTTATGTTTTTTATTTTGTGCAGTAAAAAAATTTATAAAAAACGGCTGAAATGTAACGTTTGTTTCGAATATAATTAATGAAAGACTTTCAAAAATGCGAGGACACATAGTTGAAGAATAAAAAATTATTTGAACTCAAAGAATCCCCCGAACTATTATTGCAAGAGCTAATGGACGAATATATGGGATTTGTTTATTCAATTGTATACAAAAAGCTTTATATGGTTGCAACCAAAGAAGATATAGAAGAGACTGTCAGCGATGCTTTTGTAAAGCTTTACAAGAGTTTGGATTATTACGACTTTGAAAAAAGTTCAATCAAAACCTTTATTGCAGTTATTTCAAAAAACACGGCAACAGATAAGTTTAGGCAATTAACTGCAAATAACGTTGTTTTGTTGAATGTTGATGATTTTCCGGAAATACAAGATGATGAAGAAGATACAAGCAGATATTACATACAAAAAGAAGAGCAAGAAGAAATTTTTAAAGCAGTTTTTAATTTAAAAGAACCAAACAGAACAATAATTTTCCGACGTTTTTATCTTAACGAAACCGTTGCAGAAATAGCAAATAAAATGAGAATTTCTCCAAATGCGGTTCAAAAGCGTTTGTTACGGACTTTAAAAAAATTGAAAACTGTGCTGGGAGGTTATTTCGATGCAAAATAAAATAAAATATGCCTTAAATCGTCTTTCGGAGGAAAACGAATTAAAGGTATATAACAGCAGTATAGATGTTGATTACCCGTTGAAAGATGAGACGGTGAAAAGAATAAAGGCTAAAACGCTTGAAAAGCTTAATGTATCACAGCAGATTCATACACGTAAATTGTTTTTTTATCCAGTAAGGGTAGCAATTTTCGCTTGTGTAGCTGTTTTGTTGACGTTTACTACCGTATGCGCGGTTGCTGAACCTATACGTGATAGAATAATAAAAATATTTAACGGTCAAGCAGAAGAAACAGAACAGTACGTATATCCGTATCTTGAAACGCCAGAATATACGCCGATAACCTATCCTGTTGAAGAAGAATTGGATTTTTCAAAGTTTGATTATTCTTCCGTAGATAAGATAATTATTACAAGTGGAAAAACAGGAGATAAAAAGACGTTTTATAAAATTGAAGAAATATTGTCAAAAGTTAAGCAATTAAAGGGCAATTCGCCGGTAAGCTCAAGAGGATATTCCGGATTTGGTTATCACGTTGAAATGTATAACGGTGAAAATGAATTATATAACTTTTCAATTTTTGCTGTAGATGATAAATTTTTACTGTATTATGGAGTGTTTGAAGAGTTTGAAAATATAAAATATAGCTGTATGTATACTTGCGATACTTCGCTTAAGGAAATCGAAGAGTATTTTGATTTATTGTTTAATTGGAATGTTTGAGTTTTTTTATGGGAACTTTTTGAAAAAAGTTCCCATACCCTCAAAAACTTTGAATAATGGAAAAAGGTCGTACAAATCCAGAGAGTCAAGTTCTTTGCCAAGCTTTCTTCGAAAGAAAGCGGAAAAAAACTACCCTTAATTACAAGGGTAGGGAAGATGATAATATAAAAAATCGGTAGTTTCTTTATCTGAACAGACGGTTATCAACATACCGTCTGTTTTTTTGTGGGTATAGATATATTTGTCGGGGGTATTATCAAAAAAGCCGTTGCCTGTAAGTTTACCTTTTGCTTCTCTTTTTGTCCATTCGGTTACGTCTTTCGCAAAGCGTTTTTTTATTCTTTCGGGGAGTTCTTTATCTTCTTCGATATCAACGCCGATAGGGGTATTGGATATTGCGCATACTGCGTAATTACCGGAATGTGACAGGCTGAAATAAAATATATCGTCTTTAACTTTCGGTTTTCCTTTTTCGTCTTCGTAAAATGAAAGGTTATCAAAGTTATAATCGGTACAGTCTTCAATGGCAAATCTTAAAACTGCGCCGACACCTACAGACTGCGCTTTACTTATAGGCGAAATCAGTTTATCAGCTTTCTTTTGTCTGTATTCGCCTACTCTTTCGTAATAGTATTTATACACTTCTTCATTGAGCAGTGGGCGCACGTCTACGATATATACTCTGTTCAAACAATCACCTTCTTTTATGTGTTTAAGTTTGTTATTAACGACCTCATCCGACTCACCGCATAAAGCTTTGTAATAATTGAATATTAATTGGCGGTGAGCCACCTTCTCCCACCGGAGAAGGTACGATGTCTAATCTTTCTCTTTTGCTTTTTATATTCTAAACATATTTTCTGAACTATAAATTATATTTTTTTATCAAGTGTTCAAAGAATTTGCTCCAACAAAGACCTTCTCCGGTGGGAGAAGGTGTCGAGGCAGTGTACAAACCTCATTTATCATATTACTTTGCTGCCGAGACGGATGAGGTCGTCCTTGCCAAATATTATTTTAATTCCGAACAATCAATTTTTAGCTCTTTCAAAAGCCAATTACAAACTTTATTAAAATCATCATTTATAATCTTATTTGGAATACGAATAACAGTTATTCCCCATTCTGATAATGTTTTATCTCTTGTTTTATCAGCTGTTTTATTTTCTTCCATTAAATGCTGACTGCCATCAAGTTCAATAACAATTTTCTTTTCGGGTATATAAAAATCCACTATATAGTTTTCAATTCTGTGTTGTCTTTTTGCCGTAATCGGAAGTCTTTTTAATAATTTATACCATAAATTTTTTTCTTTCGCCGTCATATTTCTTCGCAGTTCTTGAGCATCCTTCTTGGTTTTTGGATTGTATGGTATCATAATTTCCTCTATATTAATCAATTTTCCGTCGTTTTACATTTTAACGGAGAAGGTACAATGTTTAATTCTTATCCTATATTTTATCATCTAAAAAAAGCAATGTCAACACATAAAATTTACTTGATATTTCTCTTATATATGGTATAATATAGATATTAATAATAGGAGGACGTTCTACTATGATTGACAAAATTGAAAAAGGGAAGAAAATAAGGGGGGTTACGCACTACTTAACGAGGGCGGCAATTGTCGCGGCGTTATATGCAGCCGTAACTTTAGTCATATATCCGTTTTCTTTCGGTTATCTTCAAATAAGAATTTCAGAGGCTTTAACTATATTGCCTTTCTTTATGCCCGAGGCTGTATTGGGACTTTTTATCGGGTGTCTTATTTCAAACTTCTTCAGCCCGAATATTGTTATTCTTGACGTAATATTCGGTAGCCTGGCAACGCTTTTGGCGGCTCTTTTGACAAACCTTTGCAACAGACTCGGAAAGGCAGGCAGATGGTTGGCTCCGCTTCCGCCCGTACTTACAAATGCTGTTGTTATCGGTCTTGTGCTTGCGCTTTCTACCACACAAAACGGAGAGGGTAGCTTCTATACAATCTTTTTATTCAATGCCCTGACGGTTGGTTTGGGCCAGCTTATCGCTTGTTACGGACTCGGCATTCCGCTTTCGTTTATTCTGGATAAAATCAAAGATAAAATAAAGGTGAAATAATGGTTATATTTAAAAACAACAGTACCGACGCATATTTTAATTTAGCCCTCGAGCAATATCTGCTTGACTCAAAAAACGGTAACATATTTATGCTTTGGCGTAATGACAGAGCGGTCATTATCGGCAAAAATCAAAATGCCTACGCCGAGCTTGACGTTGATTACGTAGAAAAAAACAACATTAAGGTCGTTCGTCGTCTTACCGGTGGGGGAGCTGTTTTTCACGACATTGGAAATATTAATTTTTCCTTTATCGTACCCGAGACCGAAAAGGCGGTTCTTGACTTTGCGCGTTTCACCAAGCCCATAATAGAGGCTTTGAAATCTCTTGGCATCGAAAACGTATGTCTTTCGGGCAGAAATGACATTATGATAGGTGATCAGAAAATTTCGGGCAACGCTCAATGCTCATATAACGGCAAAACGCTCCATCACGGCACTCTGCTTTATTCGGCTGACCTTTCCATGCTTTCGGGCGCTCTAAGGGTTGATCCCGAAAAAATAAAGTCAAAGGGTATAAAAAGCGTACGTAACAGAGTCGGTAACATCAAGGACTTTTTGAATACCGATATGTCTGTTACCGAGTTTATGGACTATCTTGAAAATTACGTAGCGAAAGAAACAGAATCGGAAGTTGTAAATCTTACCGAGGAAGACATAGCGGCTACCCAAAAGCTTGCAGACGAAAAATATTCAACTTGGGATTGGAATTTCGGTAAGTCGAAAGAACTTTCGGTTCAGAAAAAGAAAAGATATGATTTCGGCTCGGTTGCTGTCGAATTAACGGTTGAGGGCGGTATTCTTAAGGATATTAAAATATCGGGCGACTTTTTTGGTGTTAAAGACGTTACTGAAATAGAAAATATATTGACAGATACAAAATTTGAAACAGATGCTTTGAAAAACAAACTCGACGGCAGCTTGGTAGGCGAATGTATATCGGGAATGACTGCCGATGATTTTGTTTCGCTTTTGCTGTCATAAGAGGATGTTGGTATGAAATACAAACAGTATGAGGCCTTGGCTTCATTTTATGATGCGCTTAATCCCGAGGTCGATTATACTGCATGGGCGGAATTTTTAAAGAAAGTAATCGACAAGTTCGGCAAGATAGAAACAAAGCTTGTGCTTGACTTGGCTTGCGGAACGGGCAGTATGTCAGTTGAATTGTCAAAGCTCGGATATGAAGTAATCGGCGTTGACTTGTCGGCGGAAATGCTTATGGAAGCGCAGAACAAGGCTTATGACACCGAGCAGAGTATTCTGTTTTTGAATCAGGATATGAGTGAGCTTGACCTGTATGGAACCGTCGATGCCGTCGTTTGCTGTCTTGACAGTATAAACTACTTAACCGACGAAGAAAAGCTGAAAAAAACATTTGCGCTTGTTAATAACTTTATGAATGACGGCGGGTTATTTATTTTTGATGTGAATACGCCCTATAAATTCAAAAATATCTACGGTAACAATGCGTATATCCTTGAGTCCGACAATGTTTTGTGCGCTTGGCAAAATACTTTTGATGAAAAAACTTCGATATGCGATTTTGATTTAAGCTTTTTTGTTGAAAAGAAAAATGGTACTTACGAGCGCTTTGATGAGAGTCAGAGAGAAAGAATGTATACCGATGCACAGTTACGGGAAATGTTGACAAACGCTTCCTTTGAGGTTCTTAAGGTATATTCAAACTACGGGTTTGACGAATATACGGAGAATGACGAGCGTTGGTATTACGTTTGCAGGGCTAATAACAAAAATAAAAATGCTATATGATGACCAAAGCATCATATAGCATTTTTGGTTTGTGCGGGTTTAGCTTTTTGCGGGACGTCGAGGGCGCCATCCACTACCGATATAGAGGTAAAGTTTGTGCAAACAATATTAAGTGGCACAAACCCGAGAAGCAAGGTTTCTTTTCCTACTTTCTTTCCTTAAAAGAAAGTAGGAATTATTAAAGCTCTATAAATTTATACTCTTCGGCTGATGTTCTTGCGGCAAGACAAAGGGCGGCACTGTTTATTCCTTGGGAGAGGGGGGCTATTGATTCTGCTTCTCCCAACATTACTTTTACAAAGTTCTCTGCTAAAATTGTATCGCCGCCGAAATGAGCGCCACCGGTTTTTCCTAAAGTATGGGTTTCGACTATGTCGGTATCGTGTCTGAAAACGGTTACGGTATCTTTATACCAGTCAAATTCAATGGTGCCTTTATAACCGATAAGACGTGCGCCTCTCTTTGACGCTCCGTTTCTTACGATAAAATCTTGAGAATAAACGACGTGCATACCGCTTTCGTATTCTATAATAACACTTCCGCTGTCTTCGTTGCCCGTGTCAACGGCAAAGCAACAGTATTCACCTTTTGGACGCGTATCTCCCGCCTTATATACGTTTTCGGGACTTTCGGGGCATTGTTTTGCATCAGGACAGTCTGCGCATTTCAGCCCTGCAGGTTTATTGCCTTTAAAGATTTGTTTTGACTTCATAGCGCATAATCTTACCGGCTTCAGTCCGTTTAAAATATGGTTTATGTAATCAAGGTCATGGGTTGCTTTTTGTAAGAACAAACCGCCGGTTTCATTTTCATCTCTGTACCACTTGTGGTAATATCCTCTTGCGTAAGTAACGTTATTATATGCTTGTATATGCTCGATTTTGCCAATCTTACCCGAATCAACCAGTTCTTTTACAAAAGTAACGAGCTTCGTGTTACGGAGGGGAAATGATACGACTGTTTTATTTTCCATATTGGAGATAGTTTTCAATTTTTCAAGGTCTTCATAGGTTGTGCAGACAGGCTTTTCAAGGAACATAGGTATATTGTGTTTTGCGACTAAAAGAGCATATTTCGTGTGTGATGAGCAACGTGTGCCTATACATATACCGTCAAGCTTTTCATTATTCAGCATATCTTCGGCATCGGTATAATATTTTACGTTTGAAAAACGAGCTTCGTTCAGTCTTTTTGTTTTAACCTTTTCGATATCCGTATCGCATACACAGGTTAAAACAACGTCGCCTGCATCGAGGATTTTTTTCATAACACCGGTCATTCTTTCGCCGCAGCCTATAACTCCTAATTTTAACATATTCCTTCCTCCTAAAAAACTAATTCAAGTTCAATATAGTTTTGAGATTTACCCCAAAGGGTGTGGGTAACAAAGTTTCCTGTTTCTTTAAAACCTAATTTTAAGTAACATTTATATGCCGATTCGTTGGTGTCAAACACCGATAGCGTAACGCTTTTCGCTTTCAGTGTTGTTTTTGCAAAGTTTAGTGCTTCTATAAGCATTCCTTTTCCATAGCCTTTGCCTCTTTGTGTGTTGTCAACGATAATAAGCCCAAATTTGTATTTGTCTTGTTGTAGCCTTTGAATAAATAAATGTCCGATGATATTGCCCTCGTCTTCTGCAATCATACCAAAAAAATCATCATTTTTCTTTTGATACAGTTTGTTAAATTCTTCGGGGGAAAGCGGATAATTCTCAAATCTGTCGGCGCACCAAAGTCTGAATGCTTTTTCGTCCTCTATCCAGCTTACAATATGTTCGGCATCGCTTGTTTTGTATGGTCTTAATTGTAGCATAGTTATGTTCCTTTTTTTGATAAACGACCTCATCCGTCTCGGCAGCAGAGCAACAGGAAAGATGAAATCTATACTCTGCCTCGACACCTTCTCCCACCGGAGAAGGTCTTGTCCGTACAGATTTTAACTATAATTATTAGAAATGATAATTATTTTTAAGTTTAGGGGAAAGATTGAATATTGTACCTTCTCCGGTGGGAGAAGGTGTCGTACCGCCTTTTTACTTTAATTATTTATTGTTCTTTATGCGGTGCGACGGATGAGGTCGTCTTTCTCTTTTTATTTGACTGTTAAATATAGGGCTGTCTCAAAAGTTTTTTTGCTAATGAGACAGCCTCCTTGTGTTTTGTCAATCGAAAAGTCCGTCTTTTTTTACGGAATCCCAGTTTACGTCTAAAACTTTAATGGTCTTAACAGCGCTTACTTTGGCTTTTTTCTGGAATACGTAACCCTCTTCCATTAATTTACGCATAGCTTTCGTAACGTAACCTTTGTCGATTTTATTTTTTCTTGAAACTGCTTCGACTGTTGCCCAAAATGTAGGATAACTTCTTTTTCCTTTTTTCTTGTTGTTCTTTTCTGTAAGGGGCTTGAGATTTGAAAGAATGGCTCTGAAACAGCCATAGAGCTCTTCATCTCTTCCGGGAAGCTCAAAACTGCTTGACGCGCAGTTTTTAAGCTGGGTGCTCATTGCATCTTTTACACCGTAAACAATTACTTCTTTTTTGCGTCTTGTTACAAGAAAGCTGACGGCTGAACTGAAATGACCGTCGCCCGAAAAAATAATAAACGTATCAATGTTATGCGCTTCTACGGCTTTTTGATAGATATGGTCAAGCATAATAAAATCGGTAAAATCTTTTTTATGATGCGCAGATGCGTTCTGCGTTTCGATTATGGTGCTTGAAACTTCGCGAATCTTCGGAATTTCAAGACGAATAGCCGTATTTGAAAAATCTGCAAAAAAGATAATGTCTTTTACGTCGTATTTGGTGGAAATTTCATTGAACCAAGCCTTTATATCGGGCTTTTTTTGATGAAGCTTTTCAAGGGAAATATACCAATGTTCGTAATCAACAAACGCTATTGCGTGGGGTTTTCTGTGGCTCGATTGACGTTTAAAAATATTAAACATCGAAAAACTCTTCGTCCTCCTTTCTCTGAAATTAATTACTTTTACATTATACAACAGCCTTTTAAAATAATCAAGTTTTTTCTGTGTTTTTGAAAAAATGATTTACATTATATATGTAATTGTGGTATAATATTAAAGATAATAAACACTTCGGGAGAAAAATATTATGAAAAAAATGCTTGTAATTGACGGAAACAGTATAGTTAACAGAGCTTTTTACGGTATCCGTCCTTTGACTACAAAAGAGGGATTGCATACAAATGCCATTTACGGTTTTGTCAACATCTTGCTGAAAAATTTGCAGAGTCTTTCTCCCGATTATGCGGCTGTCGCTTTTGACTTGAAAGCGCCTACTTTCAGACACAAGGAATATGCCGAATACAAGGCGGGACGCCACGCTATGCCCGACGAACTGAAAATGCAGATGCCTTATGCGAAAAGGATAGCTTCTGCGTTAGGCTTTGCCGTCCTTGAAAAAGAGGGATATGAGGCTGACGATATTTTGGGTACTCTTGCCAATATGGGTGAACAAAATTCGGTTGAAGTTTTTGTCTTAACCGGCGACAGAGACTCATTACAGCTTATTTCCGATACTACCAAAGTATTACTTTCGGGTAACACCGATACCGTTACTTTTGACAGAGAAAAGTTTTTTGAAAAGTACACTATTCAGCCCGAACAGTTTGTTGACTTGAAAGCGCTTATGGGCGATAGCTCTGATAATATCCCCGGTGTTGCGGGGGTTGGAGAAAAAACGGCTATTAAGCTTATAGCCGCAGAGGGCAGTCTCGAAAAGCTATACGAGGGTATTGAAGATAAAGATATTTCGGCTTCTCTCAAGCAAAAACTTATTACTTCAAAAGATATGGCTTTTCTTTCGCAGTTCTTGGCGAGAATCGAAAGAAACGCGCCTTTGGGACTTGAATTGAATGATATTGAATATAAGGGTTTTGTTTCAGATGTTTTAACCGATTTGTTTACAGAGCTTGAATTCTTTAATTTTATTAAAAGACTTGAGCTTACAAAAGAAGAGGCTTCTTTGGAATATACGGCTTTGACAGATTTATCTTCGCTTGATAAAGAAAAAATATATGCTGTCGATATAGCCGATAACGTTGTCAGCATAGTTTCCGAAAACGTGGCTATAAAGGCTGATATAGCTGACTGCTACGCTTTCCTTGCAGATAAAGGCTACAAAAAAGTGTTGCTTGATTTAAAGAAGAGCTACGGCGAATTTTCCCGTAAGGGAAAAGAGATTAACGGCATTATTTTTGACGTAACATTGGGCGCATATCTTGCCGATTCCAATATGGGTAACTATGATATTGAACATCTTACTTCCTCGTTTTTGAATTCTATTTATGAAGAGGGGAAGACCGACAGAGCGCAGACGATTTTTAAATTATATAATGTACTCGAAAAGACCGTTGATGATGCGGGAATGACGAGTCTTTTGCACGATATTGAAATGCCCCTTGCTTGTACTCTTTCCAATATGGAAAGACGCGGTTTCAGAATAGAAAGAGACGGACTTGCGAAATACGGCGAGGTTTTGGCGGGTATTGCCGAGGAATTGACGGGCAGAATATATTTTGCCGCAGGTTGTGAGTTTAATATAAATTCACCCAAACAGCTTGGCGAGGTTCTTTTTGAAAAACTGCAGTTTCCCGCGGTTAAAAAGACAAAGACCGGTTATTCTACCAGCGCCGAGGTGCTTGAAAAATTGAGACCTTACGCGCCTATCGTTGACGATATTCTCGAATACAGACAGGTTGTAAAATTGAAGAGCACCTACGTTGACGGACTTCTTGCCGTTGCAGATGAAAACGGAAAAGTGCATACGACGTTTAAACAAACCGGTACGGCGACGGGCAGACTCTCTTCTACTGAGCCTAATTTGCAGAATATTCCCGTAAGACAAGATATGGGCAGAGAATTGCGCAGATTCTTTATTCCCGAAAGCGATTCCTACGTTTTGATAGATGCTGACTATTCGCAGATAGAATTGCGTTTACTTGCGGCAATATCGGGCGATGAAACTATGACTAACGCTTTTATTGACGGCGTTGATATTCATACGGTTACGGCATCGCAGGTGTTTAATACGCCTATCGAGTTTGTAACGCCCGAGCAGAGAAAAAGGGCAAAGGCGGTTAACTTCGGTATTGTTTACGGTATGGGTGATTTTTCTCTTGCTTCGGATATAAAGGTTACGAAAAAGCAGGCGGGCGAATATATACAGAGTTATTTTGCAACGTACCCTAAGGTTGACGAATATTTGAAGAACACCGTTGAAAAGGCTAAAGAAGACGGATTTGTAACTACACTCTACGGCAGAAGAAGATATATTCCCGATTTGAAGTCGGGTAAAGCCGTTTTGCGTAAGTTTGGCGAAAGAGTTGCTATGAACAGTCCCTTGCAGGGAACTGCGGCTGATATTATAAAAATAGCTATGATAAATACCGAAAAGGCGTTAAACGAAAGCGGTATTGATGCGAAGCTTATATTGCAGGTGCACGACGAGCTTATTGTTGAAGCTAACGTTAACTGCGCTGAACAGGCAAAAGAAATTTTGCAGAGAGAAATGGAGAACGCAGTTAAACTGTCCGTTCCGTTGACTGTAGAGATACAAAGCGGAAAGAATTGGTTTGAGTGTAAGTAAGAGCCCCTTCCACCATCTTCGATGGTCCCCCTCCCCCAGAGGGGAGGCAAAAAAAGCCCCTTCTTTGGGAGGGGTGTCTTGCCAAAGATAAAACGAAAAAATTGTGAAAATAAAATTTGGCAAGACGGGGTGGGGCTTAAAGGAAAGTAACTATACGAAAGCCCCCTTCCGTCGCTACGCGCCACCTCCCCCAGAGGGGAGGCTTAGTAGTGCCTCTTCTGTTAGTTTTATTACATAATGGTGATACAATTAATGAAAATTTTGTGAGAGTAAAGTTTTATGGACAATTTTAAAATAAAAAAGAATGACTCTCTTTTGAAATATGCAAAAGAGTTGCGAAAAAATATGACTCCGCAAGAAAAACATCTTTGGTATGACTATTTGAGCAAATACCCGGTAAAAATTTACCGACAACGTATTATCGACAACTTTATTGTGGATTTTTATTGTGCAAAGGCGAAGCTTGTAATAGAGCTTGACGGTTCACAACATTTTACGCCCGACGGAAAACATCATGATTCGCTCAGAACTGATGTTATAGAAAAATATAAACTTAAAGTAATTCGTTTTTCTAACAAAGATGTTGATAGAAAGTTTAACGGTGTATGCTCAGTTATTGACAGAACGATACAAGAAAGAATAAGCGAAATAGAAAAGTCGATAGATTAAAATTCTATCGGCTTTTTTGTATCCCTCTCCGTCACACTAAAGTGTGCCACCTCTCCCATAGGGAGAGGCAGATTAAGGCTCTCCCTACGGGAGAGCTGTCAGCGAAGCTGACTGAGAGGGATTATTTTTCTTCATCTGTTAAACCTATCATATAGTCTGCTGAAAGGTTATAAAATCTACATAATTTTATAAGGTCGTCAATTTTTAGTTCGGCTCTTCCGGTTTCGATGTGGTTATAACCTTGTTGGGATTTTTGGATAACTTTACCTATTTCCGTCTGTGTATAATCTCGGTCTTCTCGTATGTTCTTTATTCTCGTTCTGTAATCCATATAAACTCCTTGAAAAATAATTTATATGAATATTTTATAATACTCATATATTGAGTATTGACAAATACTCAAAGATTGAGTATAATTGTTTTGTAATGGTAAAAACCGAATTATTTAATTAACAAGGAGAAGAAATATGTTTTGTCAAAAGTGCGGAAAAGAAATTATGGACGAGGCGGTAGTATGTATTCATTGTGGTTGTGCTGTTGCTTTGAATTCCAACGTGGCTAACAGCAGTGCCCCCACAAATGATATTATCGCGATAAGAGGATTTGCTGCAAGGGCTAAAAATGCAAAGGTGTGGGGAGTTATAACGTTAATTTTAATGTTTGGTATAGCAATTATTCCCGGTTTTATTAATTTGTATTATATTAAAAATACAAAAGAACCTGAAATAACAACAACTAATCCTTTGGAACTTGCTGAATTTGAAACTGCGAAAAAGACGTTGAAAACAGCATATACTTTAACGTCTATTGGTACGGCTGTGAATTTGGGGCTTTGGGGCATTTCTCTTGGTATGTTACCTGCTATATTGTTTTCATAATATTTGTACATTTGAAAATGATATAGTAAAAATGATTGACAAAATTGATGATGTGTCTGGTAATTATGGACTTGTTTAGGAAAGTTATAAATTATAAAAAGAAAACTTATTTATTAAAAATAAAGGAGAATTAATATGAAAAAAATATTTGTATTTGTACTTGTGTTGGCGATGGTGTTTAGTTTTTCGGCTTGCGGAGGAACGATGCAGGAAGAAGGTAAGAGTGTTGAAGATGAGATCAGATCTGATGTTAGGAGCAGAGTAATGGTTGATGTTACGTTGTCTTATGATATTGTAGGAGTTCCAAATATAACAATGTATCTCGATAAAGTTGACGAAGATACTTACGAGATTACTGGAAAAGTATCGGTGAAAGATAAATATGGTGATTCATATACTGGTAATTATGACGCTGTTGCAGTGGTAAGCGAAAGTGGAAGTGTGAGTATAAGCAGCTGCGAAGTAGGTACGTTGTACAAAGATTAAAATCAAAAAAAGAACTGATTTCACAGTCCCTTTTTTTTGTTGTGTATATTCAAAGTTTTTGGGGGATTAAAAGGGGACTTTTTTCAAAAAGTCCCCTTTATTACTGCAGTATTTGATTCTAATGATTCTTTAACGTCGATAATTCTTTGATTTGACGAGCCGCGGAATTTTAAAGAAATATCCTTTAATTCTTCAACGAATTCGCCGTCTACGAGGGTATCAATCAGAGATAACATTTCGAGTGTCGTATCGGTAAACGCTCTCGATTCTTTTTTGCCTGTAAGTTCTTCGAATGTATATCCGGAATAACACCAAATATTTTTCTCGGGCAGTTCTTGTCTTATCCTTTTCAGGAGTTTGACAAGAGCTTTTTGATTTTCGGGCTCAAAAGGTTCGCCACCGAGCAGCGACAATCCCTCAATATAGCTCGGTTTCAGAGCTTCAATTATTTCTTCTTCGGTTTCTATTGTGTATTCTTTACCGAAGCAGAAATTCCACGTATCCGGGTTAAAGCACCCTTTGCAACGGTGGGTACAGCCCGATACAAACAGGCTGACTCTTACACCCGTACCGTTTGCAACGTCTGTCTTTTTTATTTCGCCGTAAAACATATCAGAGGTGCAACACTCTTTCTTTTATCTCTTGTGTTCTGCCCTGATTCCAGTACTGTGTGCCTATATAACCGCAAGTTCTTCTCGCAACGTTCATCTTATTCTGGTCGGTATTACCGCACTTGGGGCATTTCCAAATAAGTTTATTGTTCTCGTCGTTTTCAATAAGAATTTCGCCGTCGTAACCACATTCCTGACAGTAGTCGCTCTTTGTGTTAAGCTCGGCATACATAATGTTATCGTAGATAAACTGCATAACCGAAATAACAGCTTCAAGATTATTCTGCATATTAGGAACCTCAACGTAAGAAATGGCGCCGCCGGGGGAGAGAAGCTGGAATTTTGATTCAATCTTCAGCTTCGTAAATGCATCAATATCCTCTGTTACGTGAATATGGTAGCTGTTTGTAATATAACTCTTATCAGTAACGCCTTTTACGATACCAAAGCGGTTTTGCAAGCATTTAGCAAACTTATAAGTCGTGCTTTCAAGGGGAGTTCCGTAAAGTGAATAGTCAATATTTTCAGCAGCTTTCCACTTTGCCGTATATTCATTGAGCTTTTTCATAATCTCAAGTCCTAACGCTTCGCCCTCGGGCTCGGTAAGCTTCTTGCCGTTAAGAGCCATAACACATTCCCAAAGACCTGCATATCCGAGAGAAAGGGTACTGTAGCCACCGTGCAGATATTTGTCTATCTTCTCGCCCTTTTCAAGTCTTAACAATGCGCCGTGCTGCCAAAGGATAGGAGCAGCATCAGAGGTCGTACCCGTAAGTCTTTCGTGTCTGCACTGCAAAGCCTTGTGGCAGAGTTCCATTCTTTCATCGAATATTTTCCAGAACTCATTCATATTTCCTTTCGCAGAAAGACCGATATCAACGAGGTTTACCGTAACAACGCCCTGATTAAATCTGCCGTAATATTTCGGTTTGCCGTTTTCGTCAATAAAGGGGGTAAGGAAGCTGCGGCAACCCATACAAGTATAGCAGTTTCCGTTGCCGTTCTTGTCAACTTTATTCTGAAGCATAATCTTTTCGGAGATATAGTCGGGTACCATTCTCTTTGCGGTACACTTTGCGGCAAGTTTTGTCAGGTAGAAGTAAGGTGTGCCTTCCTTAATGTTATCTTCTTCAAGCACGTAGATGAGTTTGGGGAATGCGGGGGTTACCCAAACGCCGTCTTCGTTCTTAACCCCCTGGTATCTCTGCAGCAGCACTTGCTCTATTATAAGAGCCAAGTCCTTCTTTTCCTGTTCGTCTTTCGCTTCGTTCAAATACATAAAGACGGTAACGAAGGGAGCTTGTCCGTTCGTCGTCATCAGTGTTACCACCTGATACTGTATAGTTTGAACGCCGCGGCTTATTTCTTCCATAAGACGTCTTTCGACGATGGTGTTTATCTGTTCTTCGGTCGGGGTAATTCCAACAAGTTCGTTTTCCTCGAGAACGCTCTTGCGGATTTTATTTCTGGATATGTTAACGAAAGGAGCAAGGTGAGTAAGGCTGATGCTCTGACCGCCGTACTGGTTACTTGCAACCTGCGCTATGATCTGTGTCGCAATATTACAAGCTGTCGAAAAGCTGTGGGGCTTTTCGATTTTCGTACCGCTTATAACGGTACCGTTCTGCAACATATCCTCAAGGTTAACAAGGTCGCAGTTATGCATTCTCTGCGCGTAGTAGTCGGAATCGTGGAAGTGAATGATGCCTTCCTTATGTGCCTGTACGATATCCTGCGGCAAAAGTATTCTGTCGGTAATGTCGCGGCTTACTTCGCCTGCCATATAGTCTCTCTGTACGCTGTTTACGGTCGGATTCTTGTTTGCGTTCTCTTGCTTTACTTCTTCGTTTTTGCAGTCAATGAGAGAAAGTATTCTTTCATCGGTCGTATTTGCTTTTCTTGCAAGTGAACGGATATATCTGTACTTGATATAGTTTCTTGCAACGTTGTAAGCGCCGTGTTTCATTATCTCGCTTTCAACCATATCCTGTATCTCTTCAACTCCGAGTGCTCGTCCGAGCTTTTCGCCCTCGCCTCTGACGTGAAGTTCGATAGCATCAATATACGGAGTAGACAATCTTTCGTTTTCGGGAACTGTCTGGTTCGCTTTTGCTATAGCTTTTCTTATCTTATCGCCTTCGTAAACCACTTGGGCGCCGCTTCTCTTTATTATATTCATTTAATTCTCCTTTTTCCCGTATTTCCCTTTTTATTGTAATTTTTTATATATTTTGTGGTTAGTTTGTATATTATACCACGCACAATATATAGATGTCAATAGTTTTGCGTATCACTATATGTTGTATATCTGGTGTAAAACAGGGGGCGGAGAAGTAGGGGCGTAAAAGGTTAAGAAAAGCCTTGTATTATGTGGTTTTTTGTGAGTTGATATACTGATATTTATTACAAAAAAAGTCGTCGGCATTACACCGACGACACAATATGTAGATGAAAAAATTTTTTGAAAAATAGTGTAGTAATTTTAAGTGATAAACTGTTAATATTGCACATAAAATATATGGGGTAAATTTATGCGTTTTTCAATTCCTCAAGGCAGTTTTTGCAAATAAGCTTTCCCTTGTAATAGGTAATGTCATCTGCATTTCCGCAGAACAGACAAGCAGGCTGATACTTCTTCAAAATTATCTTGTCTTCGTCTGTGAAAATTTCTATGGAATCGCTTGTGGAGATTTCCAAAACGTTGCGAAGCTCAATCGGTATTACAAAACGTCCGAGAGAGTCAATTTTTCTTACTATACCTGTAGATTTCATGATTAAATTCCCCTTTTTTTAATAATAATTCTGCTAATTTCTATGATATTCTACCATAAATATTATAAATTGTCAATATTTTCCAAAAATATTTTTTAGGAGTTTAATATATGATAGGTAAAATATGTGGTCTGATATGTGTAATATCGTTTGTTTTTGGCGTTGTTAACGGAAATATCGAACAAATGAGTGGGGCGATTTTTGAAGGTGCTTCGAGTGCCGTTTCGTTAACAATCTCTTTGGTAGGTACCATGTGTTTGTGGAATGGTGTTATGCGTGTCGCCTCGGCTTCGGGGTTAATTGAAAAATTTTCGAAAGTAATGTCGCCCTTGCTTAAATTTCTTTTTCCCGATGCGCATCGCAAAAATAACGGTCTCGGGGAAATTGCCGTAAGCATCAGTGCGAATATATTCGGGATAGGCAATGCAGCAACGCCTTTGGCTATAAAAGCTATGGAAAAGTTACAGCAAAACAACGTTGAAAAAGCAATAGCCTCGAACGATATGGTTATGTTTACGGTTTTGGGAACGGCATCTTTGGATTTGTTTCCGACGACTCTTATAGCTTTGAGGCAAACCGCGGGAAGTGTTGATGCATTAGAAGTAGTGGTACCTATATGGATATGCTCGTTTGTTACGGCTGTGTTGGGGATTATCTTGGTGAAGATTTTCTGTTTTAAGAAGTCATATAATAATATATATATATAAAATAGGAAGGAATTTTTCAGAGAGTCGTATGTCTGTAATATCAAAAATGATTGTTCCTTTGGTTTTAGCATTAACCGGGCTTGGAATGTTTTTTTCAAAAAAAGACTTGTTTTCTGAATTTACGTCAGGTGCAGGCGAAGGAATGAAAACGGCGGTGGGGTTATTGCCGACATTAATTGCTTTAGTGTGTGCAATTTCTATGTTTAATTCAAGCGGCGCAGCAGATGCTTTAGCGAAATTCCTTGCGCCTATCGGCGTTAAGATTGGAATTCCGTCGGAAATAATACCTCTTATACTCGTAAGACCTCTTTCGGGGGGCGCGTCTACCGCTTTAATTGCCGATATTTTTGAAAAATACGGCGCTGATAGCTTTGCCGGGCGGTGTGCGTCGGTAATTGCAGGCTCGTCGGACACTCTTTTGTACATAATTTCGGTCTATTTTGGGGCTGTCGGGGTTAAAAAAATACGTTTTACTGCGGTAATTGCCTTTATTACGTCGTTATTTTGCGTGGTTTTTGCCGTTTTTCTTTGCAGAATCTTCTTTTAATTGGGTAAAATTGTGCATATTGTCAATAAAAGTGGTTAAAAATAGTAAAAAGTTCTACAGATATGATAGAGAAAAATATGTAAAACTATTGCAATTATGGGGAGATTATGATATAATCATAAGGCTTGATGTGCGTTGAAGCGAGAGGTTGCTGCAGAAATGCAGGTAATTTTCGTGGAGTATGTCCGATATTTAACCGGGCGACAGCAAATTGCTAAACACTTTCCCGTGCCTTTTGGTGCGGACGTTACCCGGATTTTGCCAAGAGTTGCAGGCAAATTCCGTTTTTTGTAGGGTTCACCACAAAACACGCGGCAGAGTGTTGAGAACAATTTCGGCCCTTTTAAATGGAGTGTATTATTTAAAAGGAGGCAAAACAAATGGCAGTTATTGAGAAACTCAGAATCCGTCTTAAGAGCTACGATCACACATTGATCGACCAGGCTTCAGAGAAGATCGTTGAAACAGCGAAGAGAAACGGTGCTAAGGTATCCGGTCCTATTCCGCTTCCTACCGAAAAAGAGGTAGTTACGATCCTTCGTGCTGTTCACAAGTACAAGGACAGCCGCGAACAGTTCGAGTTGAGAACTCACAAACGTCTTATTGACGTAATCAAACCGTCAGAAGAAGCAGTTAAGGCTTTCACAAGTCTTGAACTTCCCGCCGGTGTTGAAATCGAAATCAAGCTGTAATTAATATTACGGTTTTGATATGAGGCCGAAAGGTCTTGGTCACGTTGGATTTTCCAACCAATAACCTAACAGGAGGAAAAAGAAAGATGAAAAAAGCGATCATCGGTAAGAAACTCGGGATGACACAGATTTTCGACGAAAAAGGCAACGTAATTCCGGTAACCGTAATCGAAGCGGGACCTTGTGTGGTTTCGCAGATCAAAACAAACGAAACAGATGGTTATGAGGCAGTTCAGCTCGGCTTTATGGATGTAGCCGAAAGAAAGCTGAGCAAGGCTGAAGCTGGTCACTTGAAGAAGGCCGGCGTTTCCATGAAGAAGCACTTGAAAGAATTCAGACTCGACGACATTTCCGGCTACAAGCTTGGCGATACCGTCACCGCAGACATCTTTGCCGCAGGTGAAAAGGTCGACATTACCGGTATTACAAAAGGTCATGGTTACACAGGTGCTATCAAGAGATGGAACCAGCACACTCTCATGAAGACTCACGGCGTAGGTCCTATCCACCGTCAGTCAGGTTCTATGGGTGTTATCGACCCCGCGAGAATCTTTAAGAACAAACACATGGCAGGTCAGTACGGTAACGAACAGGTTACAGTTCTTAACCTTGCTGTTGCAAAAATCGATGCAGAAAAGAACATTATTGCTGTAAAAGGTGCCGTTCCCGGTGCTAAAGGCGGTATCGTGTTCATCCGCAATGCGGTTAAAGCGTAAGCGGAAGGAGGAAATAAGTAATGCCAAACGTAAAAGTAGTTAATATGGCTGGTAAGGAAGTTGGAGAAATCGCTCTTAACGATGCAGTATTCGCTGTAGAAGTTAACGAAGCCGTAATCCACTCTGCAGTCAGAGCATATCTTATGAATCAGAGACAGGGTACACAGTCAACTCTTACTCGTACAGAGGTTTCCGGTGGCGGTAGAAAGCCTTGGAGACAGAAGGGATCCGGTCGTGCAAGACAGGGTTCAACAAGATCTCCTCAGTGGACACACGGTGGCGTAGCACTTGGTCCTAAGCCCCGCGAATACAGAGTTACCCTGAACAAGAAAACAAGACGTCTTGCACTCTTGGGTGCACTTTCCGATAAAGTTGCAAACGGCAACATGATTGTTGTTGACAGCATCGCAACTGAGGAATATAAGACAAAGACCATGAAAGCAATGCTTGAAGCAATCGGCGCAGCAAAGAAGACATTGGTAGTGCTTCCCGAAGCAGATGCCAAGGTTATCAAGAGCTTCGCAAACATTCCCGGAGTTAAGACAGCTCAGGTCAACACAATTAACGTGTATGACGTATTGAACTGCGACAGCTTCGTAGTTGCTCAGGCAGCGGTTTCTAAGATGGAAGAGGTGTACGCATAATGAAAACAGCACAGGATATTATTGTCAGACCGATCATTACAGAAGACAGTATGGCGAGAATTGCTGATAAGACATACACCTTCGAAGTAATGAAGAGCGCAACCAAGCCTGAAATTGCAAGCGCAGTTGAAGAGCTTTTCAAAGTTAAGGTTGCTGATGTAAATACGATCAACATGAAGAAGAAGCCCAGAAGAGTCGGCGTTCATGCAGGCTACAAGAAAGCTTGGAAGAAAGCTATTGTTACTCTTACTGAAGATTCCAAAACAATCGAATTCTTCGATGGCATGATCTAATGAAGGAGGAGTACAGAAATGGCAGCTATTAAATACAAACCGACTACTCCGTCGAGAAGACACATGTCAACTCCTTCTTTCGACGAAGTAACAAAGTTTACCCCCGAAAAGAGTCTTCTTACAACACTTAAGAAGCACTCCGGCCGTAACAGCTACGGTAGAATTACTGTTCGTCACAAGGGCGGCGGTAACAAGAAGAAATACAGACTTATCGACTTCAAGCGTGAAGTTGCAGGTGCTGAAAAGGTTATCGGTATTGAATACGATCCTAACAGAACCGCTTACATTGCACTTCTCGAAAACGAAGCAGGCGATAAGAAATATATGGTAGCTCCTGCAGGACTTACAGCAGGCGACACTGTTTACACAGGCGCTGACGCTGATATCAAAGTAGGTAACACGCTTCCCATAGAAAAGATCCCCGTTGGTACATTCATTTACAACATTGAGTTGTACCCCGGAAAAGGCGGCCAGTTGGTTCGTTCTGCAGGTGCTGCAGCACAGCTTATGGCTAAAGAAAACGGTATGGCACAGGTTCGTTTGCCTTCCGGCGAAGTTCGTCTTGTTCGTCTTAACTGCCAGGCTACAATCGGTCAGGTTGGTAACATCGAGCATGACACAGTTAAGATCGGTAAAGCAGGACGTAAACGCCACATGGGTATCCGTCCCACAGTTCGTGGTTCTGTAATGAACCCCGTTGACCACCCTCACGGTGGTGGTGAAGGCCGTTCACCTATCGGTCAGCCCTCTCCTGTTACCCCTTGGGGTAAACCTGCTCTTGGTTACAAGACACGTAATAAGAAGGCAAGAACCGAAAAATTCATTTTGAAGCACAGAAACGGCAAATAAGAAGGAGGTACCGATAAATGAGCAGAAGCTTGAAAAAGGGACCGTTTGTCGAAGAAAAGCTTTTCGCAAGAATTGCTGCGATGAACGAAGCCAATGAAAAGAAAGTTATAAAGACATGGTCAAGGGCCTCCACAATATTCCCGGAATTTGTAGGTCACACCATTGCAGTTCACGACGGTAGAAAGCACATCCCGGTATATATTACCGAAGATATGGTTGGACACAAGCTCGGTGAATTCGCACCTACAAGATTGTTCAAGGGCCACTCCGGTTCCAAGACAAGTAACACAAAATAAGACGGGAAATGAAGGGAGGAATCATCCGTAATGGAAGCAAATGCACAGGTAAAAGAAGCAAGAGCGATTCTCAGATATGCCAGAATTTCACCGCGTAAGGTAAAGATTGTACTTGATCTTATCAGAAACAAAGACACGGAGAAGGCACAGGCAATCCTTAAGAATATCCCCAATTCAGCAGCTGAATATCTTCTCAAGTTGTTGAACAGCGCTGTTGCTAATGCAGAAAACAACTTCAATATGGACGGCAAAAACCTTTATGTATCGGAATGCTACGTATGCCCCGGCCCCACTCTTAAGAGAATGATGCCCAGAGCAAGAGGTTCCGCAGACAGAATATTGAAGAGAACAAGCCATATGACAATTGTCGTAAAAGAAAGAGTATAAGAAAGGAGCAAGCGAAAATGGGTCAGAAGGTTAATCCCCACGGCTTACGTGTGGGCGTAATTAAAAACTGGGATTCAAGATGGTTCGAAAAAGACGAGTGCTTTGGCGATACGCTTGTATCCGACTATAAAGTAAGAAATTATCTTAAGAAGAGTTTGCAGGCTGCAGGCGTTCCTAAGGTTGAGATTGAAAGAGACAGTGCAAGAGTGAGAGTATTCATTCACTGCGCTAAGCCCGGTATGATTATCGGACGCGGCGGCGCAGAAATTGAAAAACTCCGCCTTACACTCGAAGGTATGCTCAACAAGCCCGTATCTGTAAACGTTGTAGAAGTTAAGTATCCTGATCTCAATGCACAGCTCGTTGCTGAAAGCATTGCAGGACAGCTTGAACGCAGAATTTCGTTCCGCCGTGCTATGAAGCAGGCAATCGGTCGTACAATGAGACTTGGTGCTAAGGGTATCAAGGTAACATGTAGCGGTCGTTTGGGCGGCGCTGAAATCGCAAGAAGTGAGCACTATCATGAAGGTACTATTCCGCTTCAGACACTTCGCGCTGATATTGAGTATGGCTTCTTTGAAGCAAACACAACATACGGTAAGATCGGTGTTAAGGTTTGGATCTACAAGGGTGAAGTACTTCACGACGGCAAGAACCGCTTTGCAGAAGCAAAGGTAGACGTTAAGCCCGACAAGCGTGACCGTCGCGACAATCGTCAAAGACGCGACAGAAACGACCGTGCTCCTAGAAGAGAACGCAAAGAAGGGGGCGCAAAGTAAGCTATGTTAATGCCTAAGAGAGTAAAATACAGACGCGTACAGCGCGGTAGACTTAAAGGTAAGGCAACTCGTGGCAACACTATCTCCTACGGTTCATACGGCCTCGTAGCTACAGAACCCGCTTGGATCACAAGCAACCAGATAGAAGCAGCCCGTATTGCTATGACACGTTACGTAAAGCGTGGCGGTAAAGTTTGGATTAAGATTTTCCCGGACAAGCCTATAACAGAAAAACCTGCTGAAACTCGAATGGGTTCCGGTAAAGGTTCTCCCGAATACTGGGTAGCTGTTGTTAAGCCCGGAAGAGTAATGTTTGAAATGGACGGCGTTGAAGTAGAAGCTGCAAGAGAAGCTATGCGTCTTGCATCTCACAAGCTTCCTATTAAGTGCAAGTTTGTAGTTAAGGAAAGCGCTGCATCCGAAGATGAGGAGGTATAAGCCGTGAAAGTTGAAGAAATCAGAAAATTAACTTCCGAAGAGCTCAATGCAAAACTTGCTGAGCTTAAGGGCGAACTGTTTAACCTCCGCTTCCAGCATTCGATAAACCAGCTTGACAACCCTCACAGAATTGCAGATGTCAAGAAGGATATCGCACGCGTAATGACAATTCTTCGTGAGAAGAACGCTTAAGTTGCAGGAAGGAGAAACAGTCATGAGTGAAGTAGTTCGTAATCTCAGAAAAGTCCGTGTTGGTAAGGTTATTTCCAATAAGATGGAACAGACAATCGTTGTAGCAATTGAAGACAACGTTAAGCACCCCAAGTACGGCAAGGTTATTAAAAACACAATCAAACTTCATGCACACGACGAAAAGAACGAGTGCAATGTTGGCGATAAAGTTAGCATAATGGAAACAAGACCTCTCTCCAAGACGAAGAGATGGAGACTTGTTGAAATCATCGAAAAGGCGAAGTAATAAAGTAGATACGTCGAAAATCGTATCGAAAAGGAGGAAACGCAGTGATACAACAGCAATCATATATGAAAGTGGCGGACAACACCGGCGCTAAAGAACTTATGTGTATTCGCGTGCTCGGCGGAACAGGCAGACGTTATGCAAATATCGGTGACGTTGTAGTTTGTTCAGTTAAGAAAGCTGCTCCCGGCGGCCAGGTTAAGAAAGGCGAAGTCGTAAAGGCTGTAGTCGTAAGAACAGTTAAGGGCATCAGAAGAAACGACGGTTCATATATCAAGTTCGGCGAAAACGCTGCTGTTATAATTAAAGAAGATAAGAACCCGAGAGGAACACGTATCTTTGGTCCTGTAGCGAGAGAACTTCGTGAAAAGGATTATCTTAAGATATTGTCCCTTGCTCCGGAAGTACTTTAAGGAGGTATTGTCATGAATAAGAAAGTTCACGTAAGAAAAGATGATACTGTAGTTGTTATTTCCGGCGACGATAAGGGCACTAAGGGCAAGGTAATTGAAGTCTCCCCCGAGGAAGGCAAAGTTATCGTTGCAGGTGCAAACATCGTAAGTAAGCATGTTAAACCCAGAAGACAGGGCGAAGCAGGCGGTATCATCAAAGTAGAAGGCGCTATGTACGCAGACAAGGTTCAGATTTACTGCTCCAAGTGCGACAAGGGCGTTAGAATTAAACACGAAATCAAAGACGGCAAGAAGATCCGCGTTTGTGCAAAATGCGGTCAGGCGCTGTAAGAATTGCGGAGGTAAAGAACAATGGCAAGACTCAGAGATTATTATAAGTCAGAAGTAGCCCCCGCTCTTATGAAGAAGTTCAATTACAAGAGCCCTATGCAGATTCCCCGTTTCGACAAGATCGTTATCAACGTTGGTACAGGTGATGCTAAGGATAACTCAAAGGTAATTGAAAACGTTATCGAAGAAGTAACAATGATATCCGGCCAGAAGGCAGTTCCCACATACGCTAAGAAGTCCGTTGCGAACTTCAAGCTCAGACAGGGAATGAAGATCGGTGTTAAAGTAACACTCAGAGGCGAAAAGATGTACGAATTTATGGATCGTCTTTTCAACTTCTCACTTCCTCGTGTTCGTGACTTCAAGGGTATCAACCCCAACGCTTTCGACGGTAGAGGTAACTACTCTCTCGGTTTGAAAGAACAGTTGATCTTCCCTGAAATCGAATACGATAAGGTTGATAAGATTCGCGGTATGGATATCGCATTTGTAACGACAGCTCAGACAGATGAAGAAGCAAGAGAGCTTCTCACATTGATGGGCGCACCGTTCGCAAAGTAATAAGGAGGAATAAATCGTGGCAAAGAAGGCAATGGTTTTAAAGCAGCAGAAAACACAGAAGTATTCCACTCGTGAATACAACAGATGTAAGATCTGCGGTCGTCCTCACGCTTACCTCCGCAAATATGGTATCTGCCGTATTTGTTTCCGCGAGCTGGCTTATAAGGGCGAGATTCCGGGCGTGCGTAAAGCAAGCTGGTAATTAAAATTAATCAGTAAAAAAGCTAATAAAGCTTCCAAACCTGCCGGTAGGAAAGTACAATACTTTAACCCCCGGTATGCAGCCCATAAATTATATAATGGGCGGCAAGAAATATAACTTGCATATATGGAGGAAATAAAAATGCAAATGTCAGACGTTATTGCTGATATGCTCACGCGTATCAGAAATGCAAACAGCGCAAAACACGAAACAGTTGATGTTCCTGCTTCTAACATGAAGAAGGCAATTGCAGACATTCTCGTTGCAGAAGGTTTTGTAAAGGGCTATGAAATCATTGAAGACGGTAAGCAGGGCGTTATCAGAATCACACTTAAGTACAAGAATAAGCAGAGAGTTATCCAGGGACTTAAGAGAGTATCTAAGCCCGGCCTCAGAGTTTATTCAAACTGTGAAGATATGCCGAAGGTTATGAACGGTCTCGGCATCGCTATCGTATCCACACCCAAGGGCATTATGACCGACAAGAAGGCTCGTAAAGAGAATGTTGGCGGCGAAGTACTTGCCTTTGTATGGTAATCGGGGAGGTAAGAAGAGATGTCTAGAATAGGTAGAAAACCGATTGAAGTTCCTGCAGGCGTAGATGTAAAGATCGAAGCAGGTAACGTTGTAACAGTTAAAGGCGCTTTGGGTACTATGACTCAGGCACTTCACAAAGATATGATCATCAAGAAGGAAGGCAACGAACTTATCGTTGAACGTCCCTCCGAGATGAAAGAGCACAAAGCTCTCCACGGCTTGACAAGAACATTGTTGAGCAACATGGTAGAAGGTGTAACAAAAGGCTTCAGCAAGACTCTCGATATCAACGGTGTTGGTTACAGAGCAGCAAAAGCAGGTAAGACACTTACTCTTAACCTTGGTTACTCACATCCTATCACATTCGAAGAAGCAGACGGAATTACAATTGAAGTTCCCAATGCTAACCAGATAATCGTTAAGGGTACAGACAAGCAGAAGGTTGGTCAGCTCGCAGCTGAAATCAGAAGCAAGAGACCTCCGGAACCCTACCTTGGTAAGGGCGTTAAGTACTCCGACGAGAGAATTCGCCGCAAAGCCGGTAAGGCCGGTAAATAATGAAAGGAGTGGAACAGAATGGTATCAAGAAAAGATAGTAAGGCTCAGCGTCTTAAGAGACATAAGAGAATTAGAGCAAAGATTTCGGGTACTACCGAAAGACCTCGCCTTTGCGTATATCGTTCACTTCAGAACATTCAGGTTCAGGTTATTGACGATACTAAGGGCGTAACATTGGTATCCGCATCCACTTTGGAAAAGGCCTTTGCAGGATACGGCGGTAACAAAGAAGCCGCAAAGCAGATTGGTAAGACAATCGCTGAAAGAGCTCTCGAAAAGGGCATCACAGAAGTTGTATTCGACCGTGGCGGTAACCTTTATCACGGACGTGTTAAGGAACTCGCAGAAGCTGCTCGTGAGGGCGGACTTAAGTTCTAAGGAAACAGGAGGAAAAGTTTAATGAATCAGAGAATAGATGCTTCGACACTCGATCTTCAGGAAAAACTCGTAGCTCTCAACCGTGTTTCCAAGACAGTTAAGGGCGGCCGTATTGCAAGATTTACAGCAATCATGGTAGTTGGCGACGGTCAGGGCCATGTTGGTTACGGTCTCGGTAAAGCAGCCGAAGTTCCGGATGCTATCCGCAAGGGTATCGAAGATGCGAAGAAAAATATGATTACAGTATCCATGAAGGGTGATACAATTCCTCACGAGGTAATGGGTATCTACGGCGCAGGTAAGGTTCTCCTTAAGCCCGCCGCAGAAGGTACCGGTATCATCGCTGGTGGAACATGCCGTGCCGTTGTTGAAATGGCAGGTATAAAGAACATTCGTGCTAAGTGCCTTCGTTCAAACAATCCTACAAACGTTGTTAAGGCAACATTTGAAGGACTCAAGGCTCTTCGTACAATGGAAGAAATTGCAGCTCTCCGCGACGTAAGCGTAGAAGCTATCAAAGACTAAGGAGGCACAATTATGGCAAACGTAAAAGTAACGCTCGTAAAAAGCCTCATCGGCACAAAGCCTAACCAGAAGACAACAGCTAAGTCACTCGGACTTGGCAAAATCGGTGATTTTATCGTACACGCTGAAGGCGATGTATTGAACGGTAAGATCAGGGTTATTTCCCACCTTGTTAAGGTGGAAAAGATTGAAGGATAAGGAGGAAATACAATGAAACTCCATGAACTTTCTCCGGCAGAAGGCTCTGTAAAGAGCGCATACCGCAAAGGACGCGGTGCCGGTTCCGGTAACGGAAAGACAGCAGGTAAGGGTCACAAGGGTCAGAACGCTCGTTCAGGCGGCGGTGTACGTCCCGGATTTGAAGGTGGACAGATTCCCCTTTACAGACGCCTTCCCAAAAGAGGATTCAAGAACAGATTTGCAAAGGAATATGCTATTGTTAACATAAGCAAACTCGACGCTAAATTCAACGACGGTGACGTAGTTGATTTGGCAGCTCTTATCGAGTGCGGCTTGGTTGGCAAGGAACTTGACGGTCTTAAGATTCTGGGCAACGGCGAAATCACAAAGAAATTAACCGTTAAAGCTAAAATCTTCTCCGCTGCTGCAAAAGAAAAGATCGAAGCAGCGGGCGGAAAGACTGAGGTGGTATAAATGCTTCAGACATTGAAGAATGGTTGGAAGATTCCCGAACTTAGAAGTAAGATACTTTTCACACTCATGATAGTTATACTTTATCGTGTAGGTGCTGTTATTCCGGTACCTTACATTAATTCGGAAATGCTCAGCGCTCTTATGGAGAGCTCCGGATCTTTCTTCCAGTATATCAACGTTCTTTCAGGTGATGCGTTCGCGCAGGCAACCTTGTTTGCTCTTTCGGTTTCACCTTATATCACATCACAGATTATTATGCAGCTTCTTACTATTGCTATTCCCGCCTTGGAAAGACTTTCCAAAGACGGCGAAGAAGGTAAGAAGAAGATTAACCAGATCAGCCGTTACGTAACTATCGGCATAGCACTTATTACTGCATACGGTTACTACATGTTTATGAGAGTAAACGGTTTGATTTTGAACAAATCAGTATTTGCAGCAATAGTTGTTTTGGCATGTTACGTAGCAGGTTCAGCCTTGATTATGTGGCTCGCTGAACAGATCAATGACTACGGTATCGGCAACGGTGTATCCATTATACTTTTTGCTAATATCCTTGCGGGACTTCCCTCATTCCTCATTGATATGTTTACACAGATGTTCACAGGCGGCTGGAAGGGGCTCGTATATGCATTGGTTGTTATGATTATCGGTCTTTCAATGCTTACATTCATAGTATTTATGAGTGAAAGCGAACGCCGTCTTCCCGTTCAGTACGCGAAGAAGGTTGTTGGTAGAAAGATGTACGGTGGACAGAGCACTAACCTTCCTATTAAGGTTAATATGTCCGGTGTTATGCCGATAATTTTTGCGAACTCCATTCTCGGACTTCCCACTACCATTGCAGCATTGTTGAGTCAACCTAAGGAAGGTTCATTCTGGTACAACTTCCTTGAAGTGTTCTCTTATGAATCTCCCGTATATGCGATTATATTTGTAATACTTATAATTGCATTTGCATATTTCTACATTGCGATTTCCTTTAATCCTGTAGAAGTTTCAAACAACCTTAAGAAGAACGGTGGATTTATTCCCGGTATTCGTCCCGGTAAGCCTACCTCGGACTATATTACAAAGGTTCTTAATAAGATTATTCTTATCGGCGCTTTAATGCTTAGTGTTATCGCAGTATTACCTCTCGTAATCAATATGATAGCAACCGCATCTCTCGGCGCAGGTATCGGAAGCCTTGCATTTGGTGGTTCATCAATAATCATCGTTGTAGGTGTTGTAATTGAACTTGTACGCGCAGTAGAAGCAGAAATGACAATGCGTCATTACAAAGGTTTCTTGGATTAAGGAGACAATATGAAGATAATATTCCTTGGAGCGCCCGGCGCAGGTAAGGGTACTCAAGCAGAGAAGATTGCTGAAATCTGCTCGATACCCACCATCTCCACCGGAGCGATTATTCGCGAAGCGATAAAGAACGGAACAGAAATGGGCTTGGCTGCAAAGTCATATACCGAAAAGGGAGCCCTTGTTCCCGACGAAGTGGTAATCGGAATTATTAAAGAACGTCTTACAGCAGACGACTGCAAGAACGGCTTTATTCTTGACGGTTTCCCCCGCACAGTTCCTCAGGCGGAAGCGCTTGACGAGCTTGGCGTAAAAATTGATTACGTCGTTGACATTGACGTTGACGATGCCGACATTGTTGAACGTATGAGCGGACGCCGTGTGTGTGAAGCGTGCGGTATGTCTTATCATATCAAGTATATTCCTACAAAGGATAACAAGACTTGCGACAAATGCGGCGCAAATCTTATAATCCGTAAGGATGACCAGCCCGAGACAGTACTCGAGAGACTTAAGATTTATCACGATCAGACAGAACCTCTTAAGGAGTACTACGGCAAGAAGGGAATCCTTAAGTCCGTTGACGGACGCGGAGATATAGCTAAAATAACAGAATTGATATTGAAATCAATTCGCGCCTAAAGGCAAAAATATATGATACAACTTAAAAACGCAGCTCAAATTGCGATTATGAAAGAGGCAGGCAGAATCACAGGTGAGGCACTGTGCCTTGCCGGTGAGGCTGTTAAAGAAGGAGTATCTACGAAATATCTTGATGATATAATCTATAATCATATTGTGAAATCGGGAGCAAAACCCAGTTTCCTTGGATATGGTGGCTTCCCCGGAAGCGCATGTATATCTATTAATGATGAGGTTATACACGGTATTCCGTCGAAGAAAAAGATTCTTCAAGAAGGAGACATCGTTAAGATAGACGTTGGTGCATTCTTCAACGGATTCCACGGAGACTCTGCCAATACTTTTGCTGTCGGAAATGTTTCCGATGAGGCAAAAAGACTTATTGAAGCAGCCAAGACTTCCTTTGAAAAGGGAATTGAGGCGGCAATGCCGGGGAATCGAATAGGCGATATCGGAAGCGCTATCGAAGAACAGGTGAAAAAATACGGATTCAGCGTTGTCAGACAGTTTGTAGGACACGGAATAGGTAAAGAATTGCACGAAGATCCAAGCGTTCCAAATTACGGAAGCGCAGGACACGGTGTCAGACTTGCAAAGGGAATGGCTCTTGCAATTGAACCTATGGTTAACGCAGGAACGCATGAAGTTTACGTGTTGCCTGATGGCTGGACGGTAAAAACCAAAGACGGCAAGTTATCTGCACATTATGAACATACGAACATATTGACGGATGACGGAGTAATATCTACTACAAAAGTAAACTGACTATAACAGTTTATTACGGGTAGTATCGCAATTTCTCTTAACGAAATACTACGAAGACGAAAAGTTCTTCACGGTCGGTGTGCTTGATGAAGATAAGTTTTTTTAGTGTTGAATAAGAGAGTGAAAAAATGAGAAGCCAAAAGAAAAGATAGGGCATAAAAGGCTTGTCAGAATTGCTTAACGGTGATTTAGCACCACCGTTTAAAAGAAGCATTGTGACAAAGACCGCGGCAAAAAGCCTTATCGTATCATAAAAGTCCTGAAAAATAAGAAGGAGTGATTGTTTTGCCAAAGGACGACGTTATTGAATTTGAAGGTACCGTACTTGAGGCTCTGCCTAATGCGACCTTTAAGGTACAGCTGCCCAATGGGCATACGGTAAACGCTCACATTTCAGGTAAGCTCAGAATGAACTATATCTGGATTGTACCGGGCGATAAAGTTACAGTAGAAGTTTCAGTATACGATCTTACAAAAGGACGTATAACCTGGCGCACTAAATAATAATACGCGTAAAGAAAGGACCGGTGTAAAGAAATGAAGGTCAAACCCAGCGTAAAGAAAATATGTGAAAAATGCAAAATCATTAAGAGAAAAGGCAAAGTAATGGTTATTTGCGAAAACCCTAAGCATAAACAGAAACAAGGCTAAAGAGGTGAAATAATAAATGGCACGTATAGCAGGTGTTGATATTCCAAATGCAAAACGCATTGAAATCGCTCTTACCTATATATATGGTATTGGCCGTAAAAGCGCAAACGACATCCTCGCAAGTACAGGTATAGACCCTGACAAGAGAGCAAAGGATCTCACAGAGGAAGAAGTTGCAAAGCTCAGAGATGAGATTGAAAACAATTATAAAGTAGAAGGTGACCTCCACCGTGAAGTTGCTCTTGACATCAAGAGATTGGTTGAAATTAACTGCTTCCGCGGTATCAGACACAGAAAAGGTCTCCCTGTCAGAGGTCAGCGTACAAAGACAAACGCAAGAACAAGAAAAGGCCCTGCAAAAACTATCGCAAATAAGAAGAAGTAAAGGAGGGTAATACTTCAAATGGCAAAAGCAGCAAATAAAAAGGTTGTAAGAAAGCGCCGTGAGCGCAAGAACATTGAAAAAGGTGCGGCACATATTCGCGCTACTTTCAATAACACAATCGTAACAATTTCCGATGTTAACGGCAACGCAGTATCCTGGGCATCCGCAGGCGAACTTGGTTTCAAGGGCTCTAAGAAGTCTACACCCTTCGCAGCACAGATGGCAGCAGAAACTGCAGCAAAAGCAGCTATGGAACACGGTATGAAGACCGTAGAAGTTTACGTAAAAGGCCCCGGAAGCGGCAGAGAATCCGCAATACGTGCTCTTCAGGCAGTAGGTCTTGATATTACACTTATCAAGGACGTAACACCCATTCCTCACAATGGATGCAGACCGCCTAAGAGAAGACGTGTATAATACGTAAATAGGAGGAAAAATAAGTTATGGCAAGATATACAGGACCTGCGTGCAGACTTTGCCGCAGAGAAGGTACAAAGCTCTTTTTGAAGGGCGAACGTTGTATGTCAGACAAATGCTCGGTAGCTCGCAGACCGGCAGCTCCCGGACAGCATGGCGCAAACAGCAAGAAGCTTAAGGAATACGGTTTACAGCTTCGTGAAAAGCAGAAGGCAAGAAGATACTACGGTGTGCTTGAGAACCAGTTCAAGCACTACTATGAACTCGCTGCAAAGCAGGAGGGCGTAACCGGTGAAAATCTTCTCTCATTGCTTGAACGTCGTTTTGACAATGTAGTGTACAGAATGGGCTTGGCAGAAAGCCGTAAGGAAGCACGTCAGCTCGTTACACACGGTCATTTCTCAATCAACGGAAAGAAGGCAAACGTTCCTTCTATCATTGTTAAGCAGGGTGATGTTATCGCTCTTAGAGAAGGCGCACGTGCATCTGAAAAGTTCAAGGGCTTGATGGAAGTTATGGAAAGCAACAACGCTCCCAAGTGGCTTGAAGTTGATAACAGTGCTGTATCAGCAAAAGTTATCGCTCTGCCTAAGAGAGACGATATCGACTTCCCGTTCGAAGAACAGCTCATCGTAGAGTTGTACTCAAAGTAAAACAGCACCTCCGTCCACGAAGCCGGAGAAGAAAACCGGCGAAAACCTAAAATTACAGGAGGAAAATTATGATCGAAATAGAAAAGCCCAATATATCCACGATAAACTTAAGCGAAGACGGCTCAAAAGGAAAATTCATTATTGAGCCCCTTGAAAGAGGTTATGGAACAACACTTGGCAATTCACTTCGCAGAGTCTTGCTCAGCTCCCTTCCCGGCGTAGCTGTAACAAGCGTAAAAATTGACGGTGTTCTCCATGAGATTTCGACTATTCCCGGTGTTACAGAAGATGTTACAAACATTATTCTTAACGTTAAGGGTATTACCGCTAAGCTTAACAGTCAAGGGCCCAAGACCGTTGTTATTGACGTAACAGGTCCTATTGACGTAACAGCAGGCGATATTAAGCAGGATGCTGATATCGAAGTTCTCAATCCTGACCATCATATTGCAACAGTCAGTGAAAATACTCGTTTGTATATGGAACTTACGTTTGATCACGGACGTGGTTACGTTTCTCAAGACAGAAACAAGCAGAACAACCAGTCCGTTATCGGAGTTATCTATACCGATTCCATATATACACCTGTTTATAATGTAAGCTACACAGTTGAAAATACACGTGTAGGTAATATTACTGACTACGATAAGCTTACCCTCGAGGTATTGACTAATGGTACTATCAGTGCCAAAGAGGCAATTTCCCTCGGTGCCAAGATACTCAACGAGCATCTCAATCTGTTTGTAGACTTGTCTGACGAGCCTATCAAGGCAGATATATTAGTTGAGCGCGAAGAAACTAAACTCGAAAAAGTTCTTGAGATGACCATTGAGGAGCTTGAACTGTCCGTAAGAAGCTTCAACTGCTTGAAGCGTGCGGGTATTGATACTGTACAGGATCTTACAAACCGCACGGAAGAGGACATGATCAAGGTCAGAAACCTCGGTAAGAAATCGCTTGACGAAGTTATTCAAAAATTGCACTCACTCAATCTCGGACTCAAGAAAGAGGAAGACTGAGAGTAGGCGCGACATACGCTCATTTAATTGATATGTAAGAAGGAGGTCCCTTACAATGCCAGGAACCAGAAAACTCGGCAGACCTACTGCTCACAGACAAGCGATGTTAAGAGGTATGGTAACCTATCTCCTTGAGAACGGTTCTATCGAAACAACTCTTACCAGAGCTAAAGAAGTACGTAGCTTGACCGAAAAAATGATTACTCTCGGCAAGAAGAATACTCTTGCTGCTAAAAGAGCTGCTATGGCTTTCGTAACAAAGGAAGACGTAGTAAAGAAGCTTTTTGATACAATTGCACCTGAATATGCTGACAGAAACGGCGGTTATACCCGTATGTATAAACTCGGTCCCCGTCGCGGTGATGGAGCAGAAATGGCTCTTATTAAGCTCGTAGCTGAAGAAAAGGCTGCAGAAGAAGCTAAAAAAGAGACAAAGAAGGCTGCAAAGAAAGAAGAAGCTAATGTTGAAGAAGCAAAGGTTGAAGAGGTTAAGGCTGAAGAAGCTACCGAAGAGACCAAAGCAGAATAATTTTAGTTTTAGTCGGGGACTCATGCTTTGGTATGAGTCCCCATATTTTTTGTTTTTTATAATAGCGTGGAAAAGTGCGTGAAAAGGAGTATTTTTGATTATGTCAGATAATATTAGAAATAAAGGCGGTATATCCGTCGAAACCGAACATATATTTCCGATAATTAAAAAATGGTTATACTCGGAAAAAGAAATATTTTTGCGCGAAATCGTAAGTAACGCATCTGATGCCGTTACAAAACTTAAAAGACTTATATCCCTCGGAAAAGTAAAGGATATTGACGAGGATTTTAAGATATACGTTAGACTTAATAAAGATGAAAAAACCTTGACCGTAAGCGACAACGGTATTGGAATGTCGCTTGAAGAAGTCAATAAATATATATGCCAGATAGCGCTCTCCGGCGCACTTGATTTTATAAAAGAATATGAAAACGAAGACGGCGCGCAGAATGGAATTATCGGTCATTTTGGACTTGGATTTTACTCTGCATTTATGGTAAGCGATACCGTTGACGTTGTTACGAAAAGCTATACCGACGCGGCTGCTGTAAAGTGGGTTTGCAACGAGGCGGGCGAATACGAGATTTTCGAGAATATCGAAAAGTCAGGCAGAGGTACCGATGTTGTAATGCATATAAGCGACAACGAGGCTGAATTTTTGTCCGAAGACAAGATTCGTTCTATTTTGAATAAGTACTGTTCGTTTATGCCCGTTGAGATATACTTTGAAGTTGAGGGCGAAGAGAAGAAGTGCGAACACAATCACGAAGGTGAAGAATGTGATTGCGATTGCAACAAACCTATAAATGACGTTAATCCCCTTTGGAAGAAGTTACCCAGCGAATGTTCGGAAGAAGAATACAAGGAGTTTTACAACAAAGTATTTACAGATTTCAAAGAACCCTTGTTTCACATTCATATCAATGCAGATTACCCCTTGAATTTTAAAGGTATTCTTTATTTCCCGAAGATTAACCACGAATATGACAGCCTTGAAGGTCAGGTAAAGCTTTACTATAATCAGGTTTTCGTGGCTGACAATATAAAAGAAGTTATACCCGAGTTTATGCTTATGCTAAAAGGTGCGCTGGATTGCCCCGAGCTTCCCTTAAATGTTTCAAGAAGCTATTTGCAGAACAGTGCGTACGTAGCGAAGATGTCGGCGCATATTGTAAAAAAAGTTGCCGATAAGCTTAATTCTATGTTTAATGGCGAGCGTGAAAAGTACGAAAAACTTTGGAACGACATTAAGCTCTTCGTTGAATACGGCTGTATAAGAGATCGCAAGTTCTACGAGCGTGTTAAGGGCAGTCTTATGCTTGCTCTGACCGATGGCAGATACGTTACTGTTGACGAATATCTTGACAAAGCCAAGGATACTAACGAAAATACAGTTTATTATGCAACCGATAAGACGGTACAGGCGCAGTATATTTCGCTGTTTGCAGCAAGAGGTATAGAGATAGCGCTTCTCGATAAAGTTATCGATACCTCGTTTATGGGCTTGCTTGAAAGCGAAAAGAATATAAAATTTGTTCGCGTTGACGCTGATATCGAGGCGTTAAAGGGCGACGGAGAATCTTTTGAAAACGACAGTTTGGCTAACATTTTTAAGACGGTAAGCAAAAATGAAAAGTTGACCGTAAAATTTGAAGCTCTTGCTGACACGAAGACACCGGCTCTTTTGAATATCTCTGAAGAGGCGCGCAGAATGGACGATATGATGAAGTTCTATGCGGCGAACGGCGCTATGGAATATATGAATATTCCCGTTGAGTCGACGCTTGTGCTTAATACACAGAGTCCTCTTATAAAGAAGATGTCCGACGACGCCGAAAGCGAAAAGACGAAGATAGTGGCGCATCAGGTATATATGTTGGCGCTTCTTACCCAAAGACAGCTTAACGCTGACGAACTTCAAGAATTCTTGAGTGATAGTTTTAAGCTGCTTGAGGATAATATCTAAAATATTTATAAAAGGAAATTCGTTATGTCTTCTTTTGAAGAGAAAAATCAAATAATTGAGGAAAATCTGAAGGATAATGACGTTTTGATACGTGATACCCTTGAAAAGAGAGTGTCGCATATTGCTGATAAAGCGGAAATGATTATTGGTTCTTCGAGAGAAGAATCAAGAAAGCTATACGAAAAAGAGTTTGCATATAAGGACAGTCATGTACCTTGTCTGAATGAAAACAAAAAGTATTTGTCGGCGGTATATGAGTGCTTGAACAGCTTTGACAAACTGAATTGTATTGACGCTCTGTATCCACAGAGTGAAGATGAGGCTGATGAAGCTGAAAATGATGCAACTTTTAATACCGATACGGTATCTTATTTAAAAAACTCACTTGCAGATATAGCTTTTAATAACTTTTCAAAACTATTGAAAGAACCGAGAGTTTCATACGGAGAAACTTTTGCCGACGTGTGCGAAGACGTATATTATAGCAGAAATCCCTATTGTATTCTCCCTATTGAAAATTCTGATGACGGCAGAATGACGGGCTTTTGCAATATGATTCGTAAGTACGGTCTTAAAATAGTGCTTACCTGTAACGTCGAAAGTGCAAACGGAAAGACTACACGCTTTGCATTACTCAAGCGAGATATTGCGAAAATTGAATGTAAAAGCGGTATGTCTGACGGGGAATACGTTGAGATTGGATTTAACTTCGGTGAAAGAATACGCTTACAAGAAGTTTTGCAAGCGGCGTCGTTCTTTGGTTTTTGGTTGCATAAAGTTGACTCATTTCCCATATACTATTCGGAAAAGGAATATTATTTTGACGTTATATTTAAAGGTAACGGCGATTTAAAGAAATTTTTATTCTGGTTAGAGCTGGAAATACCCAGGTTTGAAATAATCGGAATCTATACCCAAATCAAGACAACAAGAAGTAAGCGTGGAGGATAATATGGCTGATTATTTGTGTGAATATAAAAGATGGAAAGAAAATAAGTCCCTTGAAAGCGACGTTAGAGAAGCTTTGATAAAAATGGAAGATAACGACGATGAGATAAAAATGTGGTTTTCGTCGGATATATCATTTGGTACGGCGGGGCTTCGCGGTATTATGACTGCGGGAACGAATGCTATGAACGTTTATACCGTAGGCAGAGCGACGCAGGGGATTGCCAATCTTATAAACAGCATCGGAAAGAGCGAAAGAGGCGTTGCTATTGCATACGACTGCAGAAACAATTCCGAGAGATTTGCAAAGGTGTCTGCAGAGGTTTTGGCGGCAAACGGCGTAAAAGCATATATATTTGAATCTTTGCGCCCCACTCCCGTGCTTTCATTTGCATTGAGAGAATTGAACTGCATTGCGGGAATAAATATAACAGCATCTCACAACCCCGCAAAGTATAACGGATATAAGGCGTATTGGGAAGACGGCGCGCAGCTTGCTTCTGAAGAGGCTAATACTGTTGCCGACTATATGAAGCGTACGGATATTTTCGACGACGTAAAAAGGGTTGATTTTGATTCAGCTGTTGCCGAGGGTAAGATTATTGTAATCGGCAGAGAGATTGATGAAAAATATCTTGAAAACGTAAAGAAACAGGCTATATATCCCGAACTCTTTGATAAAGTTGCAGATACTTTGAAAATTGTATATACCCCATTGCACGGTGCGGGCAGGGTACTTGTTCCCGAAATATTGAAAAAATGCGGATTGCGTTATCTCTATACGGTTGACAGCCAGATGGAGCCTAACGGCGATTTTCCCGGCACTCCCAATCCTAACCCCGAGTTTCCCGAGGTGTTTGAAGAGGGTATAAAACTTGCGGAAGAAGTTAAGAGCGACCTTATAATTGCTACGGACCCCGATGCCGACAGAGTGGGTATTATGGCGCGTAACAAGCAGGGTGAGTTTAAGACTCTTACGGGTAATCAGGTAGGTTCTTTGCTTCTCGATTATATTATTACCGCATATAGAGAAAAGGGAATGGAACTTGAACACCCCTATGCTGTAAAGACTATCGTATCTACACAGCTTGCGGCAAAAATTTGTAAAGAGAATAATATAACTCTTCATAACGTTCTTACAGGTTTTAAGTTTATCGGTGAGGTTATAAAGAACTACGAAGCAAAGGGCTACGGCGACTTTTTGCTCGGCTTTGAAGAAAGCTACGGCTACCTCAAAGGTACCTACGCAAGAGATAAGGACGCAGTTGTAGCGACGATGCTTATATGCGAAATGGCGGCATATTATATGCAGAAGGGTATGACTCTCTACGATGCGTTGATAGCACTCTATGAGAAATACGGCTATTATTTTGAGGGCGTACAGAGCATATATATGGAAGGTCTTGACGGCAAGGCGAAGATGGATGCCTTTATGGAGAATTTGAGAAACAATCCTCTTAAAACATTGGGTGGACTTAAAGTTGTATCTGTTCGCGACTACGAGGCAGGAACGATTACCGACATAGAATCGGGTAAGACGGAGCCTACGGGACTTCCTTCGTCTAACGTACTTTACTACGAGAACTCAAACGGCGACGTTGTTGTAGTTAGACCTTCAGGAACAGAGCCGAAGCTCAAGCTCTATTACCTCGTAAACGGCACGACAGCCGAAAAAGCAAACGCCGCAATAGACGCTTGTAAAGCTACTATGAAACAGTATTTGTGATAAATAATTTAAACCCGCAGATTGACAGACCTGCGGGTTTGTTGTTATAATAAGTAAGGTGATGAATATGGATCAAGAGCTTGAAAAAAGAAAGCCTTTGCGGTTGAAAAAATATGATTACAGTTCTGTCGGCGCATATTTCGTAACGATATGTACGCAAGACAGAAAGCGAATATTGTCTGAAATAATTAGAACGAATAATACCTTTGTTCACAAAACGAACGATTATGCGGTAGGGGACGGCGCCCACGACGTCCCGATGATACGTTTGACACAGATTGGTAAAATTGTTGAGAAATATTTATTGTCAAGTGAAAAAATTCAAGGTATAAAAATTGATAAATACGTAATTATGCCTGACCATATACACGCGATAATATTTATTAAATCAAAGAAAGATACAATCCAACGGAACGGGATGTCGAGGGCGCCATCCCCTACCAATAAGACGCTACCTCATATTGTTTCAACGTTCAAAAGGTTTTGCAACAAGGAAATTGGATACAATATCTTTCAACGCTCTTTTGTTGAACATATAATCAGAAATAATGATGACTATAAAGAACACGTTAAATATATATACGAGAATCCATTGAATTGGTATTATGATGAATTATATACAGATAAATAACAAAAATCCCTTTCTCGAACAGAAAGGGATTTTTTATGTTTAAAATAACTCACTCAAATGCACTACGTAAAATATCTCCGACCTTTACTTCGAAAGGTGTTTTAACGTAGACGTACATACCGGGGTGGGGGGCTGATTCGAGAGTATTCATTTTTTCGTCGAATATTTCGTTTACGGTAAATCCTCTTCCTACCATACCGGGTGAAAGAAGCTCTGCTTTATCGCCCACCTTAAATTTATTTCTCTGTCTGAAATATGCAAGTCCTGTATTCGAATCATAGCCCTCGGCTATTGCGTAATACGACTGCTCACACACGTTCTTGTTACCCGTGCTGATGTTCGCTTCTTCGTTAACTTTATCATAGAAAAAGCCTGTAGAATAATCTCTATGGCTTACCGATTCAAGCTCACGTTTCCAAAGCGGATTATAGACATAGTTATCTTTATCGTTATTATAGCTGTCAATAGCCATTCTATAGGCGTTGGTAACACAAGCCGTATAATATGCGCTTCTCATTCTGCCCTCGATTTTAAAGCAGTCTATACCGCATTCCATAAGGTCGGGGATATGCTCAATCATACACATATCTTTTGACGCCATAATAAACGTTCCCTCGTTTGTTTCGATAACTGGCATTCTTTCGTCGGGGCGTTTTTCTTCTTCTATTTCATACATCTTATAGTTCCAACGGCAAGGTTGTGAGCAGGCGCCTCTGTTGGCATCTCTTGCATTGAGGTTACCCGAGATAAGACATCTTCCGCTGTAGGATATACACATAGAGCCGTGGATAAAACATTCAAGTTCAAGTTCGGGAGATATTTTACTTCTTATAGCCCTTATTTCATCAAAGTTAAGTTCTCTTGCGAGGACTATACGTTTAGCACCCATTCTGTGCCAAGCGTTACAAGCGGCATGGCTGACCGAGTTTGCTTGTGTGGAGATATGTATTTCCATATTTGGCAATATTCTTTTTACGGTTTCAAAAACGCCGATATCCGATATAATGAGGGCATCAATCCCTGCATCTTTTATATCATTCAGGTATTTTTCGAGCATTTCGTATTCATACCAGTGTGGCATGGTGTTTACCGTAAGATATACCTTTTTTCCTAAAGTATGGGCATAATTTACAGCTTCATAAATTTGCTCAACGCTAAAATTAGTTGCCGCAGCTCTCATACCGAAGACGTTACCTGCCATATATACTGCATCTGCGCCGTACAAAAGGGCGCTCTTTAATTTTTCCATATCTCCCGCAGGGGACAAAAGTTCAATACTCATATAATTAATTCACCTTAAATTTTATCCCCGCGAAGACTATACGCGGGGACAAATCAAATTTATTTTAGTTTCTTCCGGCATCTGCGTACTGTTTATCAACAATAGCTCTGTTAGCGTTATGTTCTGCCAAAGTTTTAGCGAACAACAAATCACCGTTAATATCGTTCTGGAAATAGTAATATTGTGTCTGATCGGGGTAGAGCGCCGCTCTGATTGCCTTCAAAGTAGGATTGCTTATAGGACCGGGGGGGAGCCCTCCGTTTTGATAGGTGTTGTAGGGGTTATCTATTTGTGTATCCGCGTTTGAAAGTCTTTCCTTACGTTCGGGTAAGATATACTGAACGGTAGCGCAGCTTTCAAGTTTTTTGTTGTAGTAACCGCTGTTCAAACGGTTGTGGAATACAGAAGAAACTGCAGTAAAGTCTGATGCTGCGCGGGCTTCCATTTGAATAATAGAGGCGAGATTTACAACGTCGTCGATACTCATACCTGCTTTTTCGCATTCTTGTTTGTATTTGATATCAAATTTGGAATAGAAGTTTGCGAGCATCTTGTCAATAATCTTTTCTTCGGGCCATTCTTTGTAGAAGTAATAGGTGTCGGGGTAGAGATAACCTTCAAGTCTGTATTTTCTGTTAGGGTTGATAACTTTCAGCTCTTTAATGAACCAATAGTCATACACACCGTTCTGGATAGCGTCGATAAATCCTTCTCGAGTACCCATACCTTTTTCTTCAACGAACAATTTTATCATATCGTCTATTGTATATCCCTCGGGGATAGTAACCGATATTTCCGTCATTGTCGTTACTTTTCTCTCGACGAAGGTATAGTAAAGCTGGTCGAAGTTCTGCTGGGGGGATACGGTATATACCCCTGCTTTATAGTTGGCATCGTCTCTGCCTCTGATTATCGTATATAACACGAACATTTTTGGATATTTGATAATTTGTTTTCCGTGAAGCTCGTCTGCTATTTGGTCGAGCGTAGCGTATTCGGGAATAACAACTTCAACCTGCGCATCTGCTTTTACAAATGCAAACACGTCGTTTGCAACAGTTATAATAAAGTAAGATGCGAGAGCCGATATAAGCAAAACGACCGCCACGTAGATAAGAGCTTTCGAAAGAACGGCAAGAGGATGAGCTCCCCTTGTTTTTTCTTCGTAGGGTTTTATAGGTTTTTGAACGGTTATTTTCTTTGAAGAGTTTCTTCTGACTCCCGGTTTTCTTATTGACGCGTCAAAAACAACCTTGTCCGGTTTAATGTCGGTAACGGAAGGCGGAATGCTTTTCGACTGTTGAGTAGGTTTTACAGTAGGTTTGGGTGCAGTTTTAGGTGTACTCGGTGTACGAACAACCGTTGGAGCAGGTTGCTTATTTACAGCACTTTGAGTGTTGGGGGTTCTTGGCTGACGAGGAGGCATTTGAGAGGTACTTCTTGGCGCAGTTTTTGAAACGCCGTTCAAAGAGGTCGAAACGGAAGAATTTTGCGCTCTTTGCGGCTTTTCAGCATCAATTTTAGCTTTGCGGTGAGCATCAAAATCAAAAATTTCCATATCGTCAAAAACCTTCGTGTTGTCTAACGAATTATTTACTTGATTTTCGTTTGGTTTTTTGATATCGTTTTCGTTCATATTTTTATTCCTTTATGATTTATCTGTTATGGATTTATAGCTTAATTAAAAAACAACGTTGTTATAAGAAAGAGCACTGCGCACGCCAAGAAACTTGGAGATATAAGCGCCTCGAACAGTAGTTTTGAGCCGCCCTCTTTTTTAGTTGCTTCATCGGGGGAGGTTTCTCCCTTTATACCTGCGTAGTAAAGTATGGTTTCCGCCCCGTTAAATGATAACACAAGAAATACTATAAAAAGTGTCGTAATAACGAACAAAAAGAAAATTAAACTGTTCGGCGACTTAATAACGTCCCATAAGATTGATTCAAAAAAGATTGCGTAGGTATTATTTACGAAGTGGAGCAGTATTGCTGCCCAGAGCGACTGGGTTATATAAACTGCGTATGCTGCTACAACTCCACAGAAGAAATACACCAAAAACTGATTTAAGTTAAAGTGGAGCATAGAAAACATAGCCGATGACATAATAATTGCCGTCGTTACACCGTAACTTGAATATTCCGATAGCATAATGCCGCGGAAAATAAATTCTTCTGTAACTGCGGGAACTATGGCGAAAGCGATTACGGTGTAGATAACGTTTATGAGTTGGGAATTGCCCGAGGGAGTAAACGTATTATACAAAGAGTACTGCGCATCTCCGCCGAAAATATGGAACATTGCGGTGTTGATAAGTGTACTTCCGAATATCAGAACACCAAAGCAGGTAAATACAAACCATATTTTACCCGGAGACATAGGGTTCAGCTTCAAATGTTTTCCTTTTTTTCCTTTAAGAGTGCAGTAGAAAATACCGGGAAGCAAGAAAATCAAAAGCTGTATGATTATCAGGGTGAGATATATGTTCTCTTTAAAACGCACTGAATTCAAATCGAGGTATCTCGATGAAAGCAGGAGCACGTATACAACCAGTACGAGTAACGGGGCTGTAAAAGTGTTTTTAATTTTTTGCAAAGGATATCACTCCTTTTTCTGTAATAACAAAATCAGATTGAAGGTCAAATTTCCCGTGAGGAATACTGTCTAAAATATATTCGCTGTAGATAAGACCGGCTTTCGTGCCTTTAAAAGCCGATAGGAAGCGGTCGTAATAACCTTTTCCGTAGCCAAGTCTGTAACCCTCTTTATCGTATACGATGGCGGGGAGAATACACAAAGTGCGTTCGGCATCTGAAGGGGAGAACAAGGGCAAATTATCTTTAGGCTCTTTTATGCCGTACATTCCGGGTGTAAGGTCGTCGAGTGAAGTTATATAGTGATATACCATTCTGTTATCTTCAATGCATTTTGGGTATGCAACTTTTTTCCCCTTCGCAAGAGCATCAGTTGCAATTTCAAAAGTGTCTATTTCGTATTTCAAGGGTGAGTATAACAGAATAGTATCTGCAAATCTGTATGAACTCAAAGAAAGAAGTTTTTTACAGATAGCAGAATCCATAATATTTCTTTTCTCAAGAGAGATACTTTTTCTTTTTTCTTTGTATATATTTCTTATTTCGTTTTTCAGTTCTTTTATATTTACTTTGTTCATTTTTTCAAAAAATAATTATGCAAAAATTGAGCCTTTTACTTTGTCGGCGGTTTGTTTATCGAGTAAAGCTTCTATTATAGCAGAGGAAAAGTCAACAGCTTTTCCCATACCCTTTGAGGTTATTATATTTCCGTCGCGGACACAACCCGTATCAACTATTTCTGCACCCGTAAGATACTGTTCAAAACCGGGATAGCATATAGCTTTTTTGCCGTTGAGAAGACCTTTTTCGCCGAGGATTCTGGGAGCTGCGCATATAGCGCATACAAGTTTTGATTCTTTAACGGCTGTATCTATAAAGCTTTGTACAGTACTGTTCAATCTCAAGTTATCAGCGCCCGGAAGTCCGCCGGGGAGAATAACCGCATCAATATTTTCCGTAGTTACTTCGGCAATGGTCTTGTCGGCAAACACTTCAATTCCGTGTGCGCCGGTTACCGACCGGGTTTTGTTGATTGATACGGAGGTAACGTCGATTTTTGCGCGGCGAAGCATATCAATAGGAGTTAACGCTTCGATTTCTTCAAAGCCGTCTGCAAGAAATAAATAAACCATAATTTTTTCCTCTTGTTTTATAAATTCAATGTCTTTACGATATCTGCAAAGATTTCGGGAATAGTTCTTAAATTACCTTTGTCATCGCAACAGTGTATCATATCCCAACCTAATTTTTCACTTGAATAAAGCGCCGCTTCATAACTGTTTATAAGGTGGTTGCTGTCGGATTCGTGGATATCTTTAACTCTGCCCGTCTGCTCTGAACGGCTGTTGATAAGCTCCATAGATATCTGGGGCTTCATTTCAAGATAGATAACTCTGTCCGGGGCGGGAAGTCCGATTTTTTTGAATTCGAAGTCCCAGAGCCATTCGAGGAAAGCGCTCCATTTATCTTTAGGCAGTTTTGAAAGCTGATGTACGGCGTTTGCCGAGGTGTATCTGTTGGCAATTATATATGTGTCCTCGTCATAGTAATCCTTTGACCAATCGGTGCGGAAACTGTAATATCTGTCCATGGTAAAAAATACCGATGCCGCGTAAGCGTTGGTATCCTCGGGATTTTTGCCGAGTTCGCCTTTGAGATACATGTCGACGAAGGCAGAGCCCTTTCCGTCATAAGTGGGGAAAGATAACATTCTGACCTTTTTGCCCTTGGACTCAAGATATTTCAAAAGTTGCTTGCTTTGAGTTTCTTTACCCGAGCCGTCAAGCCCGTCTATAGCTATAAGCATTGCCATAAATAATCTCCTCTGTATTCTTGAAAATAGTATATTTTAAGGGAGTGTTACTCTTCCTGCTTAAATGCCATTTCCATAAAATCCTGTCGGCTTATAAGTACCGTACGCGGTTTCTGACCTTCGGGAGCGCTGACTATACCTTTTTGCTCCATCTTGTCAATAAGTTTAGCAGCTCTTCCGTAACCTACGGAAAGTCTTCTCTGGAGAAGTGAAGTGGATATCTTGCCTGATTCGATTGCAAGTTCTACTGCTGCTCTGAACAACGGATCACCGTCATCTCCGCCGTCCTCATCACCAACTCCGCCGTTCTTTCCGTCGCCGCATCTTGCCGCTTCTTTTTCGATACTTTCGATAACGTTTGCATCATAGGAACTTACGCCGCTGTTGGTTTTTATAAAGTCAATAATTTTTTCGATTTCAGATTCGCTTACGAAAGCACCTTGAACACGGGCAGGTTTCGAGAAGCCTACGGGAGCGTAAAGCATATCGCCTCGGCCGATAAGTTTTTCAGCACCGGCAACGTCAATAATGGTACGCGAGTCAACTTGAGAAGCCATTGTAAACGCGATACGTGAGGGAACGTTTGCTTTGATAAGGCCGGTAACTACGTCAACTGACGGTCTTTGAGTACCAATAACGAGGTGCATACCTGCGGCTCTTGCTTTCTGGGCAAGACGGCAGATTGATTCTTCAACGTCTTTTGGGGAGGTCATCATAAGGTCAGCCAACTCGTCTATAACTATTACTATTTGAGGCAAAAATTCTTTGTCGGGGTCGTTCATAGTTGCTCTGTTGTAACTTGCGACGTCTCTTACGCCAACTTCTTCAATAAGTTCAAAGCGTCTGTCCATTTCGGTAACTGCCCAGTGAAGTGAGCCTGCCGCTTTCTTTGGATCTGTTACAACGGGAACGAGCAAGTGGGGAAGACCGTTATATATACTTAATTCTACTTTCTTCGGGTCAATGAGGATAAGTTTTACTTCGTCGGGCGTTGCTTTATAAAGAAGGCTGACTATCATAGAGTTGATACATACCGATTTACCCATACCGGTAGCACCCGCGATAAGCAGGTGGGGCATCTTGGCTATGTCAAGATAAATTGGTGCGCCGGCAACGTCCATGCCAAGACCGACTGTAACGCGGCTCTTTGCATTTCTGAAGAGCTGATTATCAAGAAGCTCTTTAAGATATACTATAGAAACGTTTTTGTTGGGTACTTCAACACCTATGGCAGACTTACCCGGAACAGGCGCGATTCTTATACCCGTTGTCGCAAGACTGAGGGATATATCATCAACGAGGTTTTCAATAGCGCGTACTCTTACGCCTTCTTCGGGAGCAAGTTCATATCTGGTAATTGAAGGACCGCGGGATACGTCGATTATTCTTGTTTTAACTTTAAAACTGCGTAACGTTTCAACGAGTTTTATAGCTGTTGAACGCATTTCTTCGCTTACGTCTTCGTTCTTTACGTTAGTTTCAAAATTGAGAAGATTGTAGGGTGGGAAGACGTATTCTTTTACCGGCGGAACCTCTTTGGGTTCTTCTACGGGCTCTTCTTTTAACTGTTTACGCTCAACCATAAGCTCAAGTTCTTTTGCATCAGGGACACTTCCGTCGTCAGATGCATCCGGTGCAACTTCGGTTTCATCTTCCTCGCGGAAAATATCGTTGAGGTCGATTTTTTTCATTTTTTCTTCCGTCTCGCCGTCATGGGTTGTATCTTCAAGTGTTGCTTTCTTGGGCTTTCTGAAGGGGAAGATGGATTCTTTTTTGGTTGAATTAACGTCTTCGGCAAGTTCGTCGAGGGGAACGTCGGGATTAAAGGGTTCATCTGCGTTTTCGTCAGTTTCAGTATTCTTTTTGCGTTCTTTTTCTCTTAATGCGTCGTCGTATGCCGTCATATCGACGGATGTAGCAGAATTATCTGGTTCAAGAGCCGATTCGTCAATAGTAAGTTTTCTTTTATCCTTTGGGGAATGCCATACCTTTTGGGTATCTTCTTCAAATCTGTCTTTGCCGTCGCGAAGGAAATTTTTTATAGTTACGAAGGCAGATGCGGGGGTAAGACCAAATATAAACGTTGTAAAAACAAGAAGAAGCGGAATGAATATGCACAGAGTCAAAGGCTTGTCTATACCCATTACGAATAACGAGGAAATAAAACCGCCGATAACGCCGCCACCTTTCCAAGCAATGCCGTCAGTCCAAAGAGTTGCCGGGTGTAAAGTTGATGCTGCAGTGAATATAGTATGAAGCGTAACGGAGAATGAAACCAAAACGAACAGAGAAGAAAGAACTTTGAAGAATACGGTGTCGGTTTCAACATCTTTTTTCCAAAGAAACGCTTGAATTATTATAAGAATGGGAACGGATGTGGCTCCCGCGCCGAACAAACCGCAAAGGAGAGGCTTTACTAATTTCATACCGATAAAGCCCGAATGTGCGGTGAATATAAGACAAAACGCAATTGCAAAGCCAAGTAAGCCCCATACGTATGGAAGAATCTGGTTGATTATGCTGTTGGGATTACTTTCTTTTCTTTGCCTTTTTGCGTTGTTATTTGCAGACTGCCGTTTTGTGTTATTTTTCGGTGGAGTCTTTTTTTGTTGTGAGGCAGGTGCCTTGGTGTTGGTTTTTTTATACTTGTAAGTAGCCATTTTTTCCTCTTTTGTTTTGATAGTCCGTATTTTTTAACCGAATATTATTGCGAGGAGACCTACAACCCAGCAGTAATATGAGAACATTCTGAAGTTAGATTTTTTTGATATGTAGATGAGAAGCTTCATTGCGAGTATTCCGACGACGGCTGCCGCAATCGTTCCTGCGATGTAGGGAACGATATCGGTTTTAGCTATGGGGTTTTCAGCAATATCCGCTAAAGAAAGAACGTTTGCGCCGAGAATAGCGGGGATAGACATAATAAACGAAAACTTAACGGCAAGCTCACGTTTGAAGCCCATAAACAAACCGCCCGTTATGGTAGAACCTGAACGGGAAAGACCGGGGACGAGTGCGCACATCTGGCAAAGGCCTATGAAAAGCGCGTGGCGCGGCTTTGTGTTGTCGAGGGATATAGTACCCTTTTCGAGTTTGTCGGAGATAAAGAGGACTAAACCGTTGAAAAGAAGTATGCCTCCGATTACTTTAGTGTAGTTTGAAAGCGCTTCGACATAGTCCTTAAACAATACGCCGACGAAGAGGGGAAGGGTTGCTATTATAACGAATATAACGAATCTTTCATTTTCGGTATATTCGGATAATTTAAATTTGCCTTTAAACACCTTTCCGAGCATAGTGAAAACGGCGGGGACGAGAGCGAATATATCTTTGTAATATACGATGAAAACGGCGACGAGTGTGCCAAAATGAAGGAGTATATCAAAAGTGAAATAAGACGCTTCAAGGTTTTCCATACCAAACATATTTTGCGCTATTGCCAAATGCGCCGAGCTGGATATAGGAAGAAACTCTGCAATACCTTGAATTATGCCGTATAAAATTGCCAAAAATATATTCATACCAATACCTCTAAATTAAATTATATATAATATATAATATCATAGATATGAGAAAATTACAATAGAAATCGCAATAAAAAAGGAGAATTAAGAAACGATGGGTGTTATACCGATAATAATAGCGGGGATGGGAGCAGGGTTTATAAACGGATTACTGGGAACCGGGGGCGGAATAGTGCTTGTTTTTGCTTTAAATTATATGAGGAAGGGCGAGAAGAATAAGGATATATATGCATTTACTTTGTGCGTAACTCTGGCGCTTTCGCTGGTGTCTCTGTTTGTGTACGTAGGGAAAGGCGCCGTTGATTTCAGCGAAAGTGTGCGGTATGGGATAGGGGCGATACCGGGGGGCGTAATTGGTGCGTACATGTTGGACAGACTTAACGGGAAGATAGTGAAAATGATATTTGCCGTGTTGCTTATAGTGGCGGGGACAAATATGGCAGGTTTATTTTAGAGGAGAAGTGGAATATGTTTGATTTTGTGATAGGCATTTTAATAGCGGCATTAGCGGGAATGGGAGTCGGCGGTGGCGGACTATTGGTTTTATATCTTGTTTTTATAAAGGATATGGGACAGCTTGAGGCGCAAGGAATAAATTTGGTGTTTTTTGTGTTTGCGGCAGGTTCGTCAATTTTGTATCATATAAAGAAGAGGAAGATAAGGTGGAAACTTGTTGGGCTGGTTATAGGGGTAGGAGTTGTTGGCGCGTATTTTGGAGCGAAGACGGCTGCGGCGTTCGAGCCGATAGTGTTAAGAAGGCTTTTTGGGTGGCTGATGACGATTTCCGGGGTAATTGTACTGTTTGGGGGAAGAGTGAAGAAAATAAAAAACAATTTTTTTAGCAAAAGGGGTTGACATATTGGAAATAATGTGGTAGTATACTTGGGTAATCTAAAGACAGTAGGTATCACAGTAAATCCTGCCGAGGATGAAAACAATCGAATTTATGTGAATATGAATTGGTTTGCTTTCTGTCGGTGTGTTATGTGAACGCTGCAAGAAAGCATTTTTTGATTCAGGAGGTGAAAACCATGCCGAGCGCAAAAATATTGGAACAGAAGAAAGCAGTTGTAGCTGAACTTTCAGAAAAGTTGAAGAATGCGACTGCAGGTGTAGTAGTAAACTATTCCGGTATCACAGTTGAGAACGATACAAAGCTTCGTGCAGAACTCCGTAAAGCCAATGTTGAATATAAAGTATACAAGAACACTTTGACAGCAAGAGCATGCGAAGAAGCAGGACTCGGAGGTCTTAAGGACCAGTTCGAAGGTATGACAGCTATCGCAATCAGCTCTGAAGATCCCATTGCTCCCGCAAAGATTCTTAAGGAATATGCAGACAAGCTCGATACATTCGAGATTAAGGCAGGCTTCCTTGACGGAGAAGTAATGGACAAGGACCAGGTAATTGCCCTTGCGGACATTCCTTCCAAGGAAATCCTCATTGGACGTATTATTGGCAGCCTTATGTCTCCTCTTTACGGTTTTGCATACGGATTGCAGGCAATTATCGACAAGAGTGGCGAAGGTGCGGCTGAACCCGCAGCAGAAACAACAGAAGCTTAAGCCAGAGCTTCAAACCAAAATTACAAATAATTATAATATCTATATTGGAGGTAAAATAAAATGGCAAACATTGAAAATATCATAGAAGAATTAAAATCTCTTACAATTCTTGAACTTGCAGATCTTGTAAAGAAGGTTGAAGAAGAATTCGGCGTATCTGCAGCTCCCGTAGCAGTAGCAGGTGCAGCAGCTCCCGCTGCAGCAGCAGCTGAAGAAAAGACAGAATTCGACGTAGTACTTAAGGAAGCAGGCGCTAAGAAGCTTGACGTAATCAAGGCAGTTCGTGAAATCACAGGTCTTGGACTTAAGGACGCTAAGGATCTTGTTGAAGCAGCTCCCAAGGTAGTTAAAGAAGCAGCTCCCAAGGATATGGCTGAAGGCATCAAGAAGCAGCTTGAAGAAGCTGGCGCAGTTGTTGAACTTAAGTAATTTAAGTTTAGCATAAGAAAAGGATATATTGACTTTGGTGAGTTCCGTAGAGATACGGGACTTACCGAAGGATAATATTAATAATAAGCAGAGATGGCTGAGCTGGTCTAAGGCGCACGACTGGAAATCGTGTGAACGCTAATACCGTTCCGAGAGTTCGAATCTCTCTCTCTGCGCCAAAAAATATCCACCCAAAAGGGTGGATATTTTTTTGGCAAAAAGCAGAGAGAGATTCGAACAGGGCAGTCAGCGAAGCTGAAAGTAACAGTCCGGTGGACTGTTACGGTGCCCGCGTGCGTGTCGGCGAGCGGTGCGAGCCGAGCGGCACACCACGTGTGCAGGGGAAACTTGGATTGTGCTTCCCATAAAGCGCGTGTTTTGGCAAAAAGCAGAGAGAGAGATTCGAACAGGGCAGTCAGCGAAACTGAAAGTAACAGTCCGGTGGAGCACGCCACGCGTGCAGGGAAACTCGGATTGTGCTACATATAAAGTAAGATGAAAAATAGCCGAGCGGCACACCACGTGTGCAGGGGAAACTTGGATTGTGCTTCCCACAAAGCACGTGTTTTTGCAAAAAGCAGAGAGAGATTCGAAAAACAAAATCTCTATGATATAGGAGGCGACGCCCCATACATTTATGTTTCAATTTATGTGAAAAGCATCCTTGTTAAAATAACCAAAAGGCGTTTTTGTGAAAGTGTTGAAAGTTTTGTGGAAAACTATGTGGATTGAGTGTTGAAAACTATGTGGAAAACTGCGGAATTATCGGTTCCAAGGTCGGCCCCTAACTGTATACTTACATACACTATATATGAACTATACTATTCTATTCTTTTCTTTACTCACTTAATCTTATCTCTTCTAACCTATACTATACTGTGGTTCCAAAATGGTTCCAATGTGGTTCCAAGATGCTTCCATAAATTGTTTGAAATACATTTAGTGAAAATGACCAAAAATATAGTTTTTTTATTTGCATGTTGGAAATGCAATAAAATTTAAATAAGTGTGGAAATATTTTTAGATGTATGCTATAATTAACGTGTTGTAAAATAATAAATATATTACCCAAGGGGAGAAAAAGAATGAACTATGATGTTATAATAATAGGCGCAGGACCGGGTGGGATATTTGCGGCTTATGAATTAATGCAATTAAATAAAAATCTTAAAGTAGCTGTATTTGAAGCAGGACACTCGTTAGAGAAAAGATATTGTCCGATTGACGGCAAGAAGATAAAAAGTTGTATTGGTTGCAAAAGCTGTTCGATAATGAGCGGTTTTGGCGGTGCAGGGGCTTTTTCCGACGGTAAATATAATATTACAAACGATTTTGGCGGAACTTTATACGAATATATAGGTAAGAAGAATGCACTTGACCTTATGAACTATATAGACGAAATAAACGTGCGTTACGGCGGTGAGGGAACGAAACTTTATACGACGGCAGGAACTCGTTTTAAGACCGTATGCATACAGCATGACCTTCATTTGCTTGATGCTTCGGTTCGTCATCTTGGGACGGATATAAATTATATCGTGCTTGAGAATCTTTATAACTATCTCAAGACACAGGTTGAGTTTTTCTTTGATACGCCTGTTAACACAGTGGAACGCTTGGAGCAGGGGTACAAAGTTATTTGCGGCGAAAAGTCATACACGTGCGAAAAGTGTATTATAAGTGTTGGAAGAATTGGAAGCAAGTGGATGGAAAAGGTATGTCATGAGCTTGATATTCCCACAAAGTCTAACCGTGTTGATATAGGTGTCAGAGTAGAGCTTCCTGCGGCTGTATTTGCGCACCTTACCGATGAATTGTACGAGAGTAAGATAGTTTACAGAACCGAAAAATACGGCGACAAGGTAAGAACGTTCTGTATGAACCCCAAAGGTGCAGTTGTTAATGAAAATACAAACGGCATTATAACTGTTAACGGTCATAGTTACGAGGATCCCGCAAAGCAGACGGAGAATACTAACTTTGCGCTTTTGGTTGCAAAGCATTTTTCAGAGCCGTTTAAGGATTCAAATGGCTACGGTGAAAGTATCGCAAGATTGAGCAATATGCTCGGAGGCGGTGTAATCGTACAAAGATTCGGCGACTTGATAAGAGGACGTCGTTCAACCCCCAGCCGTATAGAAGAGGCATTTATAACACCTACGCTTAACGCAACGCCCGGTGACTTGAGCCTTGTTTTGCCCAAGAGAATACTCGACGGTATAATTGAGATGATATTTGCGCTTGACAAGGTTGCACCCGGTACGGCAAATGACGATACGCTTCTTTACGGTGTAGAGGTTAAGTTCTACAATATGGAGGTTGAGGTTAACAACAACCTTGAAACGAAGTACGACGGACTTTATATAATCGGCGACGGAAGCGGTATAACACACTCGCTTTCACACGCATCCGCAAGCGGCGTACACGTTGCAAGAAGCATAGCGGAAAAATAATAACATAAAAAAGCCACCCGATAGAGCATTTATTGCATATCGGGTGGATATTTTTATCTGTTTAAAAGGAAGTAGGTGAGGTCCATTATTTCTTTTGAGCCAAGGGTATTTATGATGTGAAGTTCGCCCTTTTGAGTTTGGTCATTGAGCATATCAATAGCTTCAAGGCGGCGCTTGGTTTCTCTTGCCGTTCCGCTTCCGCCGTCAAAAATAACTGCTTTGTGGTCAAATGCCTTGCTGACAGCTTCTTTTATGTGAGGATAATGTGTACAGCCAAGTACGACCGAGTCAACCTTTAAGTATTTAAAGGGGGCAAATATTTCTTTTAAATGTTCGTCAAGTTCAGGACCTTCAACGATACCTCTTTCGATAAGCTTTACGAGGTTAGGGCAGGGGAGCGCAATAATATTGGCAGCGCTGTCATAGCGTCTGGCAAGCTCGTCGAACTTATCTTGGGAAAGAGTTAAAGGTGTTGCCATAACGATAACAGTCGGGTGGATTTTATAAAGGACAGCGGGTTTAACCGCAGGTTCAATACCGATTATGGGAATATCGGGATATTGCTCGCGGAGAGAAGCGGCGGCGACGCTCGTGGCGGTGTTACAGGCGATAACGATTGCTTTTGCGCCTTTCTCAAGAAGTATCTCGGCATTTTGTTTTGTGAGTTCTTTAATTTGTTCTGCGCTTTTTGTGCCGTAGGGGGCATTTATTGAATCGCCGTAGTATATATAATTTTCATTAGGGAGTAGTGCCATAAGCTCTTTGAGTACGCTTATTCCGCCGACACCCGAGTCGAACACGGCGATAGGATCTGTTTTTTTCATTAGTGAAAACCACCTTTTAATGATTATTCTGTAGATATAGTATACCACATAATTATATTACAGTCAATCGAGAAATAAACAAAAACGGAAGCAATTAAGCTTCCGTTCAGAAAAAATTACATATCTTTCATTTTCATATTACGTGCGAGAAGTGTAAGCGCGAGGAGTAATATGTAGAGAACGCCGATTGTAATGAAGATTGCAGACCAACCGAACTTTTCGATAACGAACCCGAACATTGCCGACTGAACAGCGGCACCCATATATACCGCCCAGTCAAGAACGCCTACGACTGTTGAGGAAAGTGCGCGTCCGCCCATATCACCTGCAATTGCCCAGATAACACCTGTTACCATACACGATACGCCTACTACGAAGAGCATACCGGAAGCGATCTGCTGACTCTTGATGAAGGGGAAGGTTACCATTCCGAAGAAAGTTATAACAGATGCGATTATAAGCATAGGTTCTCTCTTGCCCTTGAATACCTTATCGGTGATAAAGGGGAAGAAGAACATAGCACAAGCGTGTCCGAGGGGGAGAAGAATAGTACTGAAGATACCGTCTTTGACCGAAAGTCCCATAACTTCTGTGAAGTAAGAGGGAATCCAAGTGAGAAGACCGTAACGGCCGATACCTGCGATAGCGGATATGAAGCAGAATACGATAACTTTAGGCTGACTGAAAAGGAGCTTGTAGGGGTAGAAATAACCCTTTTCTTTAATTCTCTTTTCGAGTTCAGCATCTTTTTGGTTAAGAGCTTCATTAGCTTCTTTAAAGGGTGTAAGTCCAATTTCTTCGGGAGTGGACTTGAAGAAAGCAATAAATGCAATGAGGATAAGTACCATAGGCACCATAGGATAACGGAAAGCAGCGCGCCAACCCCATTCGGGATTAAGTTCGATACACCAACCGATAGTGAGGTACGTTACAACTTGAGCCATACCGGTGAACGCGGTAGCGAGACCTGATGCAAAGCCTCTTTTTTCTTTGGGCCACCATTTGTTGAGAACGCCAAGCCCGTTTGCCCAAACGGTTGACTGACAAAAACCGTTAAGCCCCCAAAGGATAGCAATAACGGGGATTGATGTCTGGAAGGAAATAATAACGTTGAGCGCGGCTGAAGATACGATACCAAATATCATAAACTTTTTGTAGCCGAAGTAAGCTCCGAGTCTGCCGCTTATAAGCTGTCCGAATGCATAGCACCAGAAGAGAGCAGACGATACGATACCCATAGCTTCTTTACCTGAACCGAGGTCGGTACCCATTTCGTTCAAAACGAGATTGATATTCTGACGGCCGTTGTAGAAGAAGAGATAGGTGAGACCGAAGCTGAGGAGCATAAGCCATGCGAATTTTGTGAATTTCTTGTACTGTTCGGGAGTGTACCCGAAGCGAGTTTTTTCAGTAGTATTCATATGTTGCAGTTTTTACCTTTCAGATTAAGATTAAAGTTTGATTTTTGATAAAAAAATGTTTAATGCAATAAAAACCTTTAATATTATAACATAATGTGCGAAAACGGTAAAGGTTTTTTAAAAAAAAAATAAATTTCTGCAAAAAAGCACAAAAAAATAAAAACTTTGATAAAAATATGTATTAGTTATACATTTTTAGAGAGGAAAAATTTTGGAATTATCATAAGATTATACGTAAGAGAAGTGCAAAGAGAGAAAGGTTTTCGTTTAAAAACAAAAAGTTTACCTTTCAGTTTGCACGGAAAGGTAAACTTGTTTTTTTAGATTGATTGGTTTATGCTTTCTTCTTGCCTGTCATAAACTTAATTATGAACAACGTAGCTATCATAAGAAGAATTGCTATAGCGAGTGATATAACTGCATTCTGAACAAATGCTGCGATTACAAAGCTTACAAACGAAACAGCCGCTACAACAATAGCGTAAGGAAGCTGTGTTGAAACGTGGTTAATATGGTCGCACTGTGCGCCCGCTGACGACATAATCGTCGTATCGGAAATGGGTGAACAGTGGTCACCGCATACTGCGCCTGCAAGACATGCGGAAATACCTATAATCATAAGTGTCGAATCTGCAGGGAATATAGCCGTTACTATAGGAATAAGTATTCCAAACGTTCCCCAAGAAGTACCGGTAGCAAACGCAAGTCCGCAAGCAACGAGGAATATAATAGCGGGTAAGAGACTGCTGAGACCTTCAGCGGCACCCTCCATCATCTGCGCTACGAATACCTTTGCGCCGAGAAGGCTCGTCATATTCTTAAGCGCTGTCGCCATTGTGAGTATCATAATAGCGGGAACCATCGCCTTAAAACCTTCGGGAATACTTTCCATACAAGACTTAAAGTTAATTACGCGGCGGATATTGTAGTAAATAATCGAAGCAACAAGCGCCAAAAGTCCGCCCCAAGGCAAACCTACCGTAGCATCGGTATTGGAGAAGGCATCAATAACATTCATACCTGCAAAGCTATATCCATTACCGTTATAAAGCAAAGCTAATACGCAGAACACAATAAGAGCAAGTACGGGGAAAATCAAATCAAAAACAATCCCCTTGGAATTTCCTTCCTCTTCTTCCTTTGAAACAATAATCTCACCGGAAGTAAACAAGTCTCCGTTTTCAGCATTTTCTTCGTGCTTCTTCATAGGACCGAAGTCTATCTTCATTACAATAATTCCAACAATGAAAACGAAAGTCAACAATGAATAGAAGTTATATGGAATAGCATTTATAAACAATGCAAGACCTTCGCCTTCTTCTGCATAACTTGCAACTGCTGCCGCCCATGAAGAAATGGGAGCTATCATACAAACCGGAGCCGCAGTAGCGTCAATAAGATATGCGAGTTTTGAACGTGAAATCTTGTGAGTATCTGTTACGGGACGCATAACCGAACCAACTGTCAAACAGTTGAAATAGTCGTCAATAAATATAAGCAAACCTAATATAAACGTAGCGATAGATGCGCCAATCTTTGTATGTATATGAGTTTTTGCCCATCTGCCGAATGCCGCAGAACCGCCCGATTTGTTTATCAATGAAACCAATGCGCCTAGTATAACAAGGAACGCAAATATACCTGCGGTACCCGATACTGCAGAAATAATACCGCCCTCTACTACGTTATCAATAGTCGAAGTAACGTTAAAATTAGCGGCAAGTAAACCGCCTGCAACAATACCAACAAACAAAGACGAGTAAACCTCTTTGGTTATCAAAGCCAATACAATCGCAATAACAGGAGGAATCAATGCCCAAAACGTAGCAAACATAGGCATATCCGCTCTTACGGTTTCAAGAGCTGTCTTTGAATTCTCCTCAAAATTTTCATCGCTTCCGCTATTTGTCGTATATTCATCAAGATAGCCTACAGCCGTATCATAATCGGTATAATCGGGTGCAGCTTCTTCTGCGCATACAACAGTCGCAAAAGCCATAGTTATCATAAACACCAAGGTTATGATAGCAAAAAGTTTTCTTTGTCTAAACATTTTAATTTTTTCTCCTTTTTATTTCCTTTTTACATTTTATATATCAATTTTATATATATTTATTATATTTATTTTTAATAATATGTCAACAGTTTCAGCATTTTTTGACAATATACAAAAAAGCCATTGACAAATTTATCAACTAATGCTATTATCTTATTGATGGTTAGCCAAAGCTAACTCGACATTAAACAATACAAGGAGATACCTATGAACTATGCTATAATAGCAGTAATAATATTAGCGCTTATCCGTGCGCTCGTCAGCATTATAAAAGCAAAAAAGAAAGGAAAAAGCTGCCACGGCTGTTCTAACAGTAGTTTTTGTAACGGTTCTTGTGCTTCGTGCGCCTCGGCTTGTTCCGATAATAATATTAAATAATAAATACATTTAATTAAGTCAAGGGGCTGCCTCAATTGCTTTTTAGAGTTGAGACACGCCCCTTTTTTATTAGAATAAATATTTATCGTTTTTCGATAAAAAGCTATTGACAAACGGAAATTTATGGTGTATTATGAAAACAAAGAAAGGCAGGTATAGGCTATATGTTAAAAATATCATCTAAATATTCCGTAACCATTTCTATCGTGTTATCTTTACTGTTTTTTGTTATTATCATAGCGGGGGCGATCATACTTCCCGGATTTGTACAACGGGCAATGACATTCCCCACCGAGCAAATGATGAATACTACCAATTTTGACAAAGCGATTATGATTTCATTAGGATATGCGGCTCTCGCTATTGTATTTGTTGCTAACGTTATGCTTCTGAAGCTTCTCTTTCGTGTGAGAGTTGAGCTTGTATTCACCTCGGAAAGCATATCACTCGTCAGATTAATCTCCTGGTGCGTTATACTGTTGGGGCTCGTATTTCTTGTACTCGGTTATTATTTCCTTGTATCCACCTTTGCATCATTCGCTTGTTTTTTCTTAGGGCTGTGCCTACGTGTCGTCAAAAACGTTATTGAAAAAGCAACCGAAATAAAAAACGAAAACGACTTTACAATATGAGGTGAAGAAAAAATGATTATTATAAACCTCGACGTAATGATGGCAAAAAGAAAAATGTCGTTAAACGAACTTTCAAACAAAGTCGGCATTACTCTCGCAAATCTTTCTATCCTAAAAAACAACAAAGCTAAAGCTATAAGGTTTTCTACTCTTGAAGCTATATGCGAAGCTCTTGACTGTAAGGTTGAAGATATAATCGAATATAAAAAATAACCCTTTTAGACTATAATAAGGAGTATTATTATGGATAATATTCAATTCGCAGAAAATCCTCAAAACGCTTCTCAAAAAAGAATATTTACAACTGCTGAAACTGTATTTGCTTGGGTATGTATTATAGCAGGATATTTGTTCTGCCGCGCCTATCCCGCTACGCAAAAACCTTTCGGAACGTTGATTTTTACTATATTTATGTTATGTGTTACCGCGGTAATAATGGCTTTAAACAACGCATCTTTCGGTGTAGTTTCAATTATTTCGGCTGTATCTGCATTGGTTGTTTCATTCTCGCTGATTTTTACGCAAAATAGCTTTATACATTTCTTTGCCGCTTTTTACTGTATATGCGCCTACAGTCTTTTCCTTTATACCGGTTACGGCAACCACAACCCACAAAATTTTTCCCGTCTTTTTCCATTGGATTTTCTTAAAGCGCTGATAGTAGCACCTTTCAAATCCTTAAATGACCTTGGAAAAGGACTTGTTGCAAACGGCAAACTCAACACACGACCTATTCTTAAAATGTTACTTGGTATCATTATAACGGTAATCCCTACTGCTATAATCGTTCTTTTACTTTCATACGACAGCGATTTTACAGACCTTCTTGAAAAAATATTTGATTTTAATATTGGGAAAATATTTTCTCACGCAGGCAGTTTTATTCTTGGTATCCCGATAGGTATGTACATCTATGGCGGTTTTATATCAGCAGTTGACAAAAAGAACAGTACGGGAAGTTCCGAAGAAAATGTAACGAAAACCTTATCAACATTTAAATTTGTTCCGCAGCTAACCGCTTTGTCGGCAATTATCCCCATTCTCGCCGTATACGTTTTATTCTTCATTTCCCAATGGAAATATTATGTTTCGGGTTTTGTTGGTGTACTTCCCGATGAATTCAACTATGCACAATATGCAAGGCAAGGATTTTTTCAGCTTTGTACGGTATCGGTGATTAATTTTATTCTTATATGTCTTATAGGACTTTTGGTAAAGAGAAAAAACAAAAAACCGTCTGTTATTGAAAGAGTACTGTCTGTTCTTCTGTCGCTTTCAACTCTTATTCTTATTGCAACCGCATTGGCAAAAATGTTTATGTACATTGATATATATGGACTTACCCCAAAAAGAGTATACGCGACGTGGTTTATGCTCGTTTTAGCTGTAATATTTGTTCTTGCAACAGTAAAACAGTTTGCGACAAAACTTCCTCTTATACTCATTTCCTCGTGTGTTGCGGTAGTTATGTTTTCTTTTCTCGCCTTTGCGCAGACCGATAAAATTATTGCTGAATATAACGTTGACAGGTATATTGACGGAACCTTGGATAACGTTGACGTTACTATGCTGAAAAGTTTAGGTGATGCGGCAATTCCGTCTATGGTTCGTGTACTTGAATATTGGTCGGAAGAATATAACTATGACTATAAACTTTTCTTCAGCGGTCAATTGCCGGAATATCTCCAAGGCCACCTGCCGCAATCATCTGAATATTGGAAATACGATAATTTGTGCAAATCTCTCAAAATAATGGCTCGTAACCGCGACAATAATATTTGGAACTATACACTCCTAAAAAATGATGCAAACAAAGCTCTGAAAAAAATCGGATTGTATCATTCATAATTTAGTATATGCTTATATAACAAAATCCCCCGCGAAACGCGGGGGATATTTTCGTTATTAATATTATTCTTCTGTTTTCTCTTTTTCTGCAGGTACCATTCTTCTTACGAGAACGGTAAGCTTCTTTATACGCATATCTTCCATTCCCGAAACGATAACGTAAATCTCTGTATGACCTTCATAGTCATCATCTTCTACGTCTTGTTCTCCAAGGTCGGAATAGTTGAAGTTGTCACCTACGTGGGGATCGGCGTTAAGCATTTCAATAGCCCAACCGCCAACTGTTGAATACTCACATTCAAAATTCTTGGGTTCAAATTCAATCTCTTCGAAAAAGTCTTCGATATTCATATCGCCCGATACTTCGTACGTATTGTTACCGGTCTTGATACATTCGTTTACTATTTCGTCAGATTCGTCCCAAATTTCGCCTACAAGTTCTTCAAGAATATCCTCGATAGTTACGACACCCATAGTGCCTCCGTATTCGTCAACTACTATCGCCAAGTGCGTCTTTCTTTCTCGGAGCATATTCAATGCTCTATTGAGCTTCATAGTCTTATGAATAAAGCAAGGTTCCATAAGGAGCTGACGAAGGTCAGTCTTATTATTCACACCGGAACCCGTTATCTTTCTGTAATAACGGTTGAGATAAAGCACGCCGATAATATCGTCAATTGATTCATCGTACACGGGAATACGTGAAAAACGTGAACTTTCAGCTATATGACTTAACTTTTCAAGTGAATGTGTAATATCAAAAGAAAGCATATCTATTCTGGGAGTCATTATCTCTTCAACTGTCGTGTCACGGAAAGTAATCGCCGACTGTAAAAGTTCTTTCTTTTCTTCGTCGATTACGCCCTCTTCTTCGACAGTTTCAATAATCGAAGAGAGTTCTTCTTCGGTTACGGTAGGAGCGTCCTCATCATCCTTGCCCCAAAGTTTTTCAAGTCCCTTTATAAGAGCCATTACGAGCCATACGAGAGGATAAAGAATCCATTTTACAACAGTTATAATATATGCAAACCAATGGACCATTACGTCAGCATTATTCTTCGCAACTATCTTCGGTACAATTTCACCGAAAATAAGTATAATGACCGTCATTACAACAGTAGATACAACGGAAGCAATACTGTCGCCGTTGTTCATATTTTGGAATAATGCAATGGCAATAACCGTCGCAGAGGTCGTACAAGCTATGTTTGCGAGGTTGTTACCGATAAGTATAGCGGAAAGTGCGGTATTAAAGTTTTCAATAATACCGTAAGCAAGTGATGCGGATTTCTTTCCTGCCTCGCTTGATTTTTTCAAACGCTTTTTATTAGCCGTATTAAATGATATTTCGGATGCTGAAAAACACGCCGAAAGAAGCACCATCAATACGATTATTATAATATTCTTTACGTACATACTCTAATCCCCCTTTACACAACCGCAGGGCTTTCGGTCTTGCCTGAAAGCTCCGCTATCTCTGCAGGAGATAAAAGTCTGATTACTACGTTCTTTACGAGATTACTTTCAATAACATCTACGGTTATTTCCATATTACGATAAATGAAAAACTCGTCTTCCTCCGGAATTCTTCCGAAGTGCTCGATTACTATTGAAAGTAAAGGTCTGTCAAAGTCTTGGTCGCGGCGGTGGTTAAGTCCCAAGCGCTTGTAAATCTCTCCCATTTTAAGATGAGTATTTACCTGCGTTCTGTTTCCGCCGAGTTTTACAAAATCGTTGTCAACAACGTCGTCTTCGTCCCAGATTTCACCTACAAGCTCTTCAAGAAAGTCCTCTATGGTAACAAGTCCCAAAGTCTTACCGTTTTCGGATACTACACCAAGGTAAAATTTGTGCTGACGCATTTCCGTAAGCAAATCCTCAATCATAGAATCCGGATTTACTTTATATGCCGGCATAACCAACGTTTTTATGTCTACGTTTTCGTCTTTCAGATACGCCTTAATAAAGGTCCTTATCTGAATTACACCGATTATATTATCGAGATCTCCTTCATAAACGGGGAGTCGTGTATGTACAGACTCACGAATAAGCGAAAGCAATACATCATTCGGAAGAGATGCATCTATCGATACTATATCATCTCTCATCGTCATAACGTCTCTTGCTGAAATACCCGAAAAGTCAAGCGCCGACTTCATAAGGTCACCTTGCTCTTCGTTCACTACGCCCTCTTCTTCAATGGTATCAATTATTTCGTAAAGCTCCTCTTCCGTTATGGACGGTTGAGCCTCTTGCTTTACAAATCTTGAAATCAGTTTCATAAATATGTTTGATACCCATTCAAAGAACACCGCAAAAGGATAAAGTATTTTCATCAGAAATCTTAACGATGCTGAAAACATCAGCGCCGTTGATTCGCTTCTGTCATTTGCAAAGCTTTTCGGTATCATCTCACTGAAGAGAAATACTATAAACGTGGTTGCAAAAGTACATATCCACGTAACCGTATCCGTCATATCGAAAAGTCTTGAACATATAAGCGTAGCTACCGATGCTGCCGCAATATGCGTAATGTTGTTTCCGATGAGCAACGTTGTAAGCGCCTTTTCAAAATTGTTCGCCACAAACATTGCATCCTTTGCTTTTTTGTCTCCGTTGTCTGCCTTTGATTTGATACGAATCTTGTTCATTGCGGAAAATGCGCTCTCGGCTCCGCCGAAATAACCGCCTCCCACAACAAATAATACGAATAATAGGACCAGAAACGCTATACCCGAAGAGTTTTCGTTACCCTCCGCAGTTTTCTCGAGCGCTCTGTAAATTAAGCCCTGTATATTCCCGTCCGCGTCCATGAAAAATTTCACTTCCCTTTCAAAATAATATTATCGTGTATACACACGTAACATTCAATATAACATATATCTTCAAAAAAGTCAAGTTTTAAGTTTTACCCAAGAATCCTTCTAATATATATAATACGGCAGTGTAACAAATAAAACTATTTACAATATAGAATATTTGCTGTATAACGGCATTAAGTACAAAGTTTGCAAAGAGGAGATGTGGATTTCGCCCCATCTCCTCTTTGATTAACAAAAAATCCCGTCGAACTTCGACGGGATTTGATTTTGTTGTAGATAACTTATGCAGCAGCCTTTACAGCGGTAATGTGAGTGTTAACACCCTGATACCAGTAGAGGAAGCCGTCGATGTCAACAACGTCGCCTGCCTTAAGAGCAGAAACAGCCTTGTAAACTTCGGTTTCAGCATCTGTAAGGTAAGACTCAACACAGAAGCTATAAGACTTGCCGTCTTTAGCAACTGTAACGTAGATGTCTTCTCCTGCCTGGTTGTTTTTGAATTCAACCTTTTCG
>JAZRUG010000006.1:0-11339 GCA_045652425.1 Eubacteriales bacterium | reverse complement strand
CGTTTTCGGATAAAATTTTTGTCAGTCGTGCAATCCGACTGTATTTCCGTGGTTTAAGTATAGCATTTATGATATTATTTGTCAAGATTTTTTTCAAAAATAGGAAACTTTTATGCACAATGCACAAAAACTGCTGTTTTTACTATACAAGGACAGCAAATAAAATCCCGCGGGAGCCCGAAAAAAGGCAGAAAAAGTGATGAATAAGGACAAAAAAGTCGGTGCAAAATAAACAAGCGACGAGCGTAGATTGGGAGTTTTAATGTAAAAAACGCAGAAACTCAAAAAAATGAAAAAAACACTTGACAAATGCGAAATTTAGTGTTATAATATTCAAGCGTTGTGGGCAGTAGCTCATGACTATGGCGGAATAGCTCAGCTGCCTAGAGCATCCGGTTCATACCCGGCAGGTCGTTGGTTCAAATCCGACTTCCGCTACCATATTCGGCCCGTTGGTCAAGCGGTTAAGACACCGCCCTTTCACGGCAGTAACGGGGGTTCGATTCCCCCACGGGTCACCAGAAAAAAGCAAGTCGTAAGACTTGCTTTTTTCAATGAAATTCGCCTTACGGCGAGTGAAATAGCTTCGCTATGAAATACGCTATCGCGCATGAAATATTTGCTTCGCAAATGTTTTAGAGGCGAATTTTATTTCACATCGAGCTATAGCTCGATATTTCATAATCCGTAAGGATTATTTCATATTGCCTAGCAATATTTCATTTAAACTATACTATAGTAATTGTAGAAAGGTAGAAATTTTGAAAGAAAATAAACTTATAGAATTATCAATGGATTTTGCCATTAAAATCATAAAGCTCTGCGAAAACATAAAAGGGCATTATTCGCTTGTGAATCAGTTAGAGCGTTCCGCAACATCTATTGGAGCCAACATTCACGAAGCCAATTACGCTCACGGAAAACCAGATTTTATCGCAAAGCTGCAAATCGCCCTAAAGGAATGTTACGAAACAGAGTATTGGTTAGAATTATTTGTTAAATCAAATATTCTAAACAAAGAAAATGCAGTTGACTTATACAATCAATGTGGTACTATCCGACGGATTTTAATAGCTTCCCTCAATACTGCAAAAACTAATGCCGAATGATTATCAATCATTCGGCATTTTATTTTCTACGCTGCGCAATTATCCATATTATAAACAAGCCGTATTATAATTTCATACGGTCTTTCTTTTTCTGTCGTGTAATAAGCACAGTCGCTTAAACTATACAACTCTATAAGTTCATTCCATTTATCCGAAACAAAAATACATCTCTCAAATTTTATCGTAACAAATAATGCGCTATCAAAATAAACGATTTCAGAATTTATTTGATATTTTTCCGTAAATCTAATTGCCTTTTCTGCAATCGTCTTTACAACACTCGGTATTTGGGGTGAGCAATAAAAATCGTTAGGAATATTGTCATATTCCCGTTTTGCGAAATGCGTATTATCCTCAAAATTTTTGTCAAATTTTCCAACACAGTCAGTTGAGTATGCATCGTCAAATCTTCTCAAATATATAGTTTCAAAGGGTTCCAATGCTTTAATCAAATCGTCATAACCATTTTCTTTTTTCATTTTTCCCATATCTTTCACACCTAAAATAAAAAGTGCGCCCCAAAGGAACGCACCGAAAAAGTATTTTCCTCATTGCTGCAACACAATTCATCAATCACAATATCGGGAATGACAAAAAGAGAGAAAATACCTTTTACCGAGGTATTCTTCCCGACATTGTAAGAAAATATTGAATTGTGTTGCAGACACATTATACCACACCTGAAAAAAATATGCAATAGTGTTTTTTTGACAAAAAATTATTGTACAAATAATAAACTATATATTTTAGGGGGCAACGCCCGAAAATACAAACAAATTTGCACAAATAAAAAAGACGGACCCTTTTTCGTAGAATCCGTCTTTTCTTATTTTATTTTACGCTTTCGAGTTCTGCTTTCGTTTCGCAATAAATGCAACGGTAAACCTTGTTACCCTCATCGCAAAGTTTAAATACGTGTTGCAATTCCTGTTCGGTCGTTGTAATACATCTCGGATTTTTGCACTTCAAAATATCCGTTATTACTTCGGGAAGGGCTATCTTTTCGCGTTTTACAACCTTTCCGTCATTAATCACGTTAACCGTTACACCGGGATCGATAAACCCGAGTATGTGAAGGTCAATATCGATAAGTCCGCTTATTTTGATTATATCCTTTTTGCCCATTTTTTCGCTGTCAGCGTTAACAATAAGAGCAACGGTACAATCAAGTTCGCCGAGCTTCAAAGTATCGTATATTTTCATACCTCTACCTGATTTAATATGGTCAAGAACAATTCCGTCTTTAATCTCTCCGATTATCATACCTCTACCTCCAAAAGTTTAAGTATAAGCGCCATTCTCATATATTTACCGTTGAGAACCTGTTTGAAGTAACACGCTCTCTTGTCGTCGTCTACAGCTACCGAAATTTCATTTACACGGGGGAGGGGATGCATAATGCAAAGGTCTTCTTTTGCAGCCTGCAATCTTTCGGGTGTCAAAATATAGGTATCTTTAAGTCTGATATAGTCAGCCTCGTTAAAGAAACGCTCCTTCTGTACACGTGTCATATACAGAATATCAAGTTCTGGCATTGCCTCTTCAAGACTCTTTACTTCTATATATTCAATTCCTTTAGGAATAAGTACGTTTTGCTTAACGTAATCGGGAATCTTAAGCTCATCGGGAGAAATCATAACGAATTTTACGTTTTCATATCTCGACATAGCACTGATAAGAGAATGAACTGTTCTGCCAAACTTCAAGTCTCCGCAAAGACCAACCGTAAGGTTATTAAATCTGCCCTTTTCTCTCTTTATGGTAAGCAAGTCAGCCAAAGTCTGTGTAGGGTGGTTATGACCGCCGTCGCCCGCATTGATTACTGGAATTGACGCTTTCGTACTCGCAACGTAGGGAGCTCCCTCTTTTGGATGACGCATAGCTATAATATCCGCATAACAGCTTATAACTCTTGCCGTATCAGATACGCTCTCACCTTTGGATGACGAACTGCTTGACGCATCCGAAAAACCTATAACGTTTCCGCCAAGCTCGTACATAGCCGCTTCAAAACTAAGTCTCGTTCTTGTGGAAGGTTCAAAAAACAGAGTGGCAAGTTTTTTGCCGTGGCAGACTTCCGCGTACTTTTTAGGATTAACTATTATATCCTCTGCGGTAGCCAAAAGACCGTCAATCTCTTCTACGGACAGATCCATTATATCAATAATGCTTCTCATTTTTATTTCTCCTTTTAACAGTATTCGTTTACGCTTTTGCACCGTTAACGGCAAGGTAGTTCTTGATTCTGTCAACGTTTTCCTTGTTAGCGGGATCTTCTTCAAGGTATTCGATAATATCGTATACGTCAACAACAGAGAACACTGGGAATCCAAATTCCTGTTCAAGTTCAGCCATAGCCGACATATCTGTCTTGCCCTTTTCTTTTCTGTCAACCATTACGAAAACGGCGGAAACCTTTGCCCCCTTAACGCTTGAAAGAATTTCCATACTTTCACGGATAGCAGTCCCTGCTGTAATAACGTCTTCAACGATAACGATTTCTTCATCTTCCTTGGGAACGTAACCTACAAAAACACCGCCTTCGCCGTGGTCTTTAACTTCTTTTCTGTTAAAGAAGAAAGGAACGTCAAGTCCCTGCTTTGCAAGAGCAACTGCAGCAGAAACCGCAATAGAAATACCTTTATATGCAGGTCCGTAAAGAACCGTTCTCTTGTTACCTACTTTTTCAAAATATGCTTTTGCATAGAATTCACCGAGCTTTGAAATCTGGTCGCCCGTCTTAATATCACCTGCGTTTATAAAGTAAGGAATCTTTCTTCCGCTTTTAGCTGTAAAATCACCAAACTTCAAAACACCTGCAGACTGCAAAAATTGTATAAACTCTCTCTTGTAGCTTTCCATATCAATTATCTCCTTTTATCAGTCAACAAATTCTTTTACGCATCTTCTGTATGCGGCAACGGGATCTTCTGCGGCGGTAATAGGTCTGCCGACAACTATATAGTCAGAGCCTATCTTCTTTGCCTGTTCGGGAGTCATAACTCTTACCTGGTCGCCAACTTCGCCATCAGCAAATCTAACGCCGGGAGTTACAGTTACGAAATCCTTACCGCAGGTATCGTGAACCTTACCTGCCTCAAGGGGAGAACAAACGACACCGTCAAGACCTGCAATCTTTGCATTCTTTGCATAGTGCATAACAGTCTCGTCAATGGGAGCGTTTATAAGAAGCTCGTTTTTCATTCTTTCTTCGCTTGTTGAAGTAAGCTGGGTTACAGCAATGAGTATTGGTCTTGTGCCGTCTTCTTTGGTCAAGCCCTCAATAGCCGCTTCCATCATAGCGATAGTTCCGGACGCGTGAAGGTTTGTCATATCAACGTCAAGTCTTGACAAAACAGACATAGCCTTTTTAACGGTATTGGGAATATCGTGAAGTTTAAGGTCGAGGAATATTTTATGACCTCTCGCTTTGATTTCACGAACTATTTCGGGGCCTTCTGCATAATAAAGTTCCATACCGATCTTCACGAAAGGCTTTTCTTCTTTGAACTTGTCAAGAAAGTCCATAACAGCTTTCTTGGTTGAAAAATCACATGCAATAATAACATCTCTTCCCATATCAGTGCGCTCCTCCGATAATTTCATTCAAATCTTTAATTCCGTATTTTTCCATAACAACAGGCAATTCATCGATAATATTCTTACAAGCATAAGGCTCGATAAGATTTGCCGCGCCCACTTCAACTGCGGTAGCACCCGCCATCATCATTTCGATAACATCTTCGGCTGTAGATATACCGCCCATGCCCACAATCGGTATTTTTACCGCTTCATACACCTGATATACCATACGGAGAGCAACAGGCAAAATAGCGGGGCCCGAATAACCCCCCGTCTTATTGGCGATTATGGGTTTTCTTGTTTTAAGGTTAATTCTCATACCCATAAGAGTATTTATCATACTGATACCGTCAGCGCCCGCGTTTTCACACGCCGCCGCAATACTTGCAATATCTGTAACGTTAGGCGAAAGCTTGATTATAACAGGCTTTTTTGTAACCGCCTTAACAGCCTTCGTAACCTCATAAGCAGACTCGGGAGAAGTTCCGAAGCTCATACCACCACCATGTACGTTAGGGCAGCTTATATTAACTTCAAGCCAACCTACCTGCTCTTCTTTGTCGAGCTTTTCGCAGGTGTAAACGTAGTCTTCAACAGCAAAACCGCTTACGTTTGCCATAACCTTTTTATTAAACACTTTTGCAAGTTTCGGGAGTTCCTCGGAAATAACCTTTTCAACCCCCGGATTCTGAAGACCTACCGCATTAAGCATACCCGACGCACATTCTGCAATTCTTGGAGTAGGGTTGCCGAATCTTGCGTCTTTTGTAGTCCCTTTAAAACTGAAAGTGCCGAGGCAGTTTATATCATAGAGTTCAGCGAACTCATATCCAAATCCGAAAGTTCCGCTTGCGGGAATAACCGGATTGTCCATTTCAATTCCGCAAAGGGAGATTTTTGTATTTACCATATTATCTCCTCCTTTTCAAGAACCGGACCGTCTTTGCAAATACGCTTGTTTCCGTATTTGGTCTTGCAGGTACAACCCATACAAGCGCCAAATCCGCAGCCCATACGCTCTTCAAAACTGTACTGACCGCTTGTTTCACTTGCATTATATACAGCCTTAAGCATAACCTCGGGACCGCAAGTGTAGATATAGGAATAACCATTTATATCCTTTAAAGCATCGGTAACAAAGCCTTTTACACCAACACTTCCGTCAACGGTAGTAACGCATACAGAAGCCCCTAAATCTTCAAACTGTTTTTTGTAGAATATTTCGTCAGCCACGTTAAATCCTAATATAACGCTGACATTTTTACCCTCTTTGATAAGCTGTTTTGCAAGAGCGTACATAGGGGGAACACCGACACCGCCGCCGATAAGCAAGGGGGTGTTACCGCTTTTTGAGGTATCGTATCCGTTGCCGAGGCCTGTCAACACGTCAAGTTTTTGACCTGACACCATTTTCGCCATTTCTTCCGTTCCCTTGCCCACAACTTTATAGACAAGCGTCAAGGTATCCTCGGAATAATCACAAACCGAAATAGGACGGCGGAGATAAAGTCCCTCAATTTTAATATTCACGAACTGTCCGGGAGCAATACCTTCGGTATCACCCACGAGTACCATTTCATATACGTTAGCCGTAAGAGCTACGTTTTCTTTTATCGTAAAAATCGTTTGTTTCATTATTTTTCCTTATCATAGGGGCGGAGGATTCTCCGCCCTATATATCACATTTTATTAAGCGTCAATAGTAGAAATCGTCAAAGTTGTTTCTTCGAGTACGTCGAGGAGAACTCTTACGGTATCAAGAGAAGTAAACATAGTTACGTTGTTTTCCGTAGCGTATTTTCTTATCTCAAATCCGTCGCGTGTAGTACCGGAAGACGAGGGATCGCTGGTGTTGATAACGTAAGCGATATGTCCCTGACGAATCGCCTCTGCCAACTCTTCAGCATCCTCGGAGAGCTTTTTAATTATGTGAGTACGAATTCCGTTTTCCTTAAGGAATTTAGCAGTACCCGAAGTAGCTTCGATATTAAATCCGAGGTTGTAGAAACGGCGGATAAGAGGAAGCGCCTCTTCTTTATCACAGTCAGCAATAGTTGCAAGAACAGTACCGTAATTCTGAAGATGCATACCAGATGCCTGAAGCGCCTTATAGAGTGCGCGATAGAACTTGTCGTCATAACCGATAGCTTCACCGGTAGACTTCATTTCAGGTGAGAGATAAGCGTCAAGACCACGAAGCTTGTTGAACGAGAATACGGGAACTTTAACATACCATCTGTTCTTTTCTTCGGGATAAAGTGAGAACAATCCCTGCTCTTTAAGAGACTTACCGAGTATAACTTCGGTAGCTATGTCAGCCAAGCTGTAACCCGTTGACTTTGAAAGGAACGGAACCGTTCTTGAAGAACGGGGGTTAACTTCGATTATAAATACTTCATCGTTCTTATCAACGATAAACTGAATATTGTAAAGACCTACGATGCCGATTCCAAGACCAAGTTTCTTTGCATATTGGAGAATTGTACCCTTAACTTTATCTGAAATCGAGAATGCGGGATATACACTTATAGAGTCACCGGAGTGAACGCCTGTTCTCTCAACGAGTTCCATAATACCGGGAACAAACACGTCGTGTCCGTCGCAGATAGCGTCAACTTCAACTTCTTTACCGCTGATATACTTGTCAACAAGAACGGGCTTGTCCTCGTCAATTTCAACGGCAGTCTTAAGGTAATGACGGAGTTGTTCTTCGTTTGCAACTATCTGCATTGCACGTCCTCCGAGTACGAATGAAGGACGAACGAGAACGGGGTATCCAACCTTCGCAGCAGCCGCAACACCGTCTTCAATCTTTGTAACTGCTCTACCCTCGGGTTGAGGAATGTTAAGCTCTTTAAGAAGCTTTTCAAATGCATCTCTGTTTTCTGCCTTGTCAATAGCAGCGCAGTCCGTACCGATTATCTTAACGCCAAGATCGTGAAGAGGTTGAGCAAGATTTATTGCGGTCTGACCGCCGAGAGAAGCGATAACTCCTTCGGGTTTCTCAAACTCAATAATGTTCATAACGTCTTCGGGCGTCAAAGGCTCAAAATAAAGCTTGTCAGCTGTCGTATAGTCCGTTGAAACGGTTTCGGGGTTGTTGTTAATAATAATAGCCTCGTAACCGGAATTCTTTATAGTAGTTACTGCGTGGACTGTGGAGTAGTCGAATTCTACGCCCTGACCGATTCTGATAGGTCCTGCGCCAAGAACTACAATCTTTTTCTTATCTGTAAGAACGGAAGCATTTTCGCCTGTGTACGAAGAATAGAAGTAAGGAATGTATGCACCGGTATGGCAAGTATCAACCATTCTGAATACGGGGAAAAGGTTGTGTTCTTTTCTGAACTTGAATACGTCAAGTTCAGTACATTCCCACATTCTTGCAACGTATTTGTCGCTAAAGCCCATCTTTTTAGCGGCTTTAAGTGTTTCAAGCTCAAACGCATGTGCTTTGAGGGTTTCTTCCATGTCAACTATATTCTTTATAGCTTCAAGGAAGAAGGGAGTAATTTTCGTTATATCGTGAATTTCAGCAACCGATGCGCCGCGGTAAATAAGTTCAGCGATAGCGAAAATATTGTCATCGCGGAACTCACTGATATATTGGCGAAGGTCTGCATCTGTCATATTGTCAAATTTGTGATGATAAATGTGGTTTACGCCAACTTCAAGAGAGCGTATACCCTTGAGCAAACATTCTTCAAGGTTAGAGCCGATACCCATAACTTCACCGGTAGCCTTCATCTGTGTACCGAGTTGGTTAGAAGCTGTGGTAAACTTATCGAAGGGGAATCTGGGAAGCTTTGCGATAACGTAATCGAGCTGGGGCTCAAATGCCGCGTTTGTATTGGCAATCTTGATTTCGTCAAGTGTCATACCAACAGCAATCTTTGCGGTAACACGCGCGATAGGATATCCCGAAGCCTTTGATGCAAGTGCAGAAGAACGGGAAACACGGGGGTTAACTTCAATAAGATAGTAGTTACTAGAATGAGGATCGAGCGCAAACTGAACGTTACATCCGCCCTTTATTTCAAGAGCTCTGATAAGCTTAATAGCAGAATCGTTAAGCATCTTTTGGTCATGCTCGGAAAGAGTCATAATAGGAGCAACAACGAGTGAGTCGCCGGTATGAACGCCGACGGGATCAATATTCTCCATACCACAGATAGTAATAGCGGTATCGTTACCGTCTCTCATAACCTCGAATTCAATTTCTTTGTAACCCTTAACACTCTTTTCTATAAGAACCTGATGAACAGGTGAAAGTTTGAATGCATTAATAGCAACTTCGCAAAGTTCTTCTTCATCATTTGCAAAACCGCCGCCGGTACCGCCGAGGGTAAACGCAGGACGAAGAACGACAGGGTAACCGATTCTCTTTGCCGCTTCTTTAGCTTCTTCAATGCTGTATGAAATTTCAGAAGGAATCGTAGGTTCTCCTATGGATTCACAAAGCTCCTTGAACAACTCTCTGACTTCTGCTCTTTCAATACTTTCACTGCTTGTGCCGAGAAGTTCTGTATGACATTCTTTAAGAACACCCTTCTTTTCAAGCTGCATAGCAAGGTTAAGACCTGTCTGTCCGCCGATTCCGGGGATAATAGCGTCGGGACGCTCATATCTCAAAATCCTTGCAACGTATTCAAGTGTAAGAGGTTCCATATAAACCTTATCTGCGATTGTAGTATCGGTCATAATGGTCGCAGGGTTGGAGTTAACAAGCACTACCTCGTAACCTTCTTCCTTAAGAGCGAGACACGCTTGAGTTCCCGCATAGTCAAACTCTGCCGCCTGACCGATAACGATAGGTCCTGAACCTATAATCATAATCTTCTTTAAATCTGTTCTCTTTGCCATTTTTCTATCCCCCGTTATTTATTCTAAATCCAATCCGCCGTTGTATGCGATGTTGCCGTTTGCTAAAGTCAGTTTACATTCACCGTAAACCTCATGATTTTTAAAAGGAGTAGCAACACCCATTGACTTAAAGTCGGCGGGGTCTATTATATACTTTTTGTTTAAATCGAACACCGTAAGGTCTGCCTTTTTGCCTACCTCAATGCCCTTTTCTATGTTAAATCTCTTTGAAGGATTTACATACATTACTTCGATAAGCTTTTCGAGCGTTATAATACCTTTTTTCACAAGGTATGTGTACATCGTAGCAAAGCTTGTTTCTATTCCGACAACTCCCATATTGCTTCCCGAAAGTCCCTTTGACTTTTCTTCAGCCGAGTGGGGCGCGTGGTCGGTGGCTATCATATCCACGGTTCCGTCGAGTAAGCCATCGACGAGAGCCTTTCTGTCTTCTTCGCTTCTGATAGGCGGATTCATCTTGAATCTTCCGTCTTCTTCAAGCATCATATCGTTCATTATCAGATAGTGCGGAGCCGTTTCACAGGTGACGTCAAGCCCCTTCTTCTTTGCCTGTCTTATAAGCTCAACGCTTTCTTTTGTCGATATATGACATACGTGGTATTTGCAGCCAATTTTTTCAACGAGCTTCAAATCCCTTTCAATCTGCTTCCACTCCGATGCAGAGCATATCCCTTTATGACCATGGATTCTTGCATATTCACCCTCGTGAATATATCCGCCAAAAAGCAAACTGTTATCTTCACAGTGCGCGGAAATTATTTTTCCAAGCGACTTTGCTTTCAGCATAGCCTTTTCCATCATTTCGTCGGACTGTACCCCTCGTCCGTCGTCGGAATAACCTATGACGTTTTGCGCCATTTCTTCCATATCGGACAACTCTTCGCCAATCTGCTGCTTTGTTATCGTACCGAAGGGGTGAACGTTTATGACAGCGTCCTTTTTGATTAAGTCAAGCTGTATCTGTAAGTTTTCAACACTGTCTGGCGCAGGGGCAAGGTTAGGCATAGTGCATACGTCGGTGAAACCGCCGCGCGCCGCTGCAAGTGAGCCTGTAGCTATCGTTTCTTTATAAGAAAAACCCGGTTCACGAAAATGCACATGCACGTCGGTGAAACCGGGAAAAATATAAAATGAAGAACAATCAACGACCAAAGAACCGTTATGCTTGGGGTGGCTTTCCAAACATGTAACGGTGCCGTTTGCTATATGAACTGTCTGTTTCTGAAATTTTCCGTCGGAATAAACCATTCCGTCTTTCAAAATCAATTCCATATTTTCATATCCTTTTCAAAAAATCAACCTTGCCGAGCAAGGTTGACATAGTTTAGCGTTATGTAAAAGTAATCGAAACCATGTCGATATGCTTTACTTATTCATATCTAATCTATTATAACACATACACTCCCTTTAGTCAATAAGCAATATCGCAAATTTGACATTTTTTTATTACAAAAATAGTGCAAATATAACAACCTACTTTCTTTAAGGAAGAAAGTAGGCAAAGAACCTTGCCTCTCCGGTTTGTGCATATCTATCAAGTAAGTACAAACATTTTTTGTTAAAGTTTTTTGAGGGTACGGGAACTTTCACCCCTATGCATTCACGAAAACTCCGCACAGACCAAGGAAGATTCCAAAGAGGTCTCCTCTTTGGTCGTTTTGGGGGTATGGGGTTCAAAGGGGTGGGGGAATCGCTCGCCACGCGAGAGGGAATCTCTGGTTCTTCAAACTCAAGAAAGCACTTAATTAACTTGTACAAACCAGT
>JAZRUG010000005.1:0-40148 GCA_045652425.1 Eubacteriales bacterium | reverse complement strand
CCTTCAGTTACCAATTCGAATGTATAAGCTGCAGAACCATCTACAGGGGTTACTGTTGCTTCAAATGCTACTTCTTCGCCATTAATAAGCTGTACTGTTACGTCTGATGCTGCATTTGTTACTGTACCGCTTACTGTTACGCCTATGCCTTCAACTGTAATTGCGATAGGTGCGGAGTATACACTGCCTACGCCTACTGCTATATTAGCTTCAGCCTTTTCGGGAACTACTGTAATCTGTTCGCCTACTGCTTCTTCATATGCATAGAACTTAATTGCATTTGCTGTCTTTGCTTCTTCACTTGATGCCCAAGCGTCAAATTCGCAAAGCTTTGCAATTGTACCGTTGTAACTGTTTGTAGTTACAGAACCTGCACTGGTGCCGCTATTAGCGGTAACGCCATTTGCATATGTAATCGCTATTGTGTCATTTTCTGTAAATGCGAGTTTTTCACCCTTTTCGAACGTTGTGTCGTTCATTGTTACAGCAACTGTTGCTGCATCAGCGAGAGAAGGATATACTACGTCAAATCCACGGTCTAATGTATCTCCTATTTTAGGAAGAACTTCTGCTGTACGTGTAAATATCTTATAGCTCTTTTCAAGATCTGTTACGAGTGAAAGATCAAGAATATCTCTTGCGCCTGCTTTAGACGGAACAAGATATGTAGTACTCCATGAAGCTGAATAAATACCCGAGGTTGCAGGTGTCAAAATATTAAACTTATCTCCTACAAACTTGAGAACTGTATCACCGCGAGCACCGGCTTCACCTGCTGATACAATCTGTTTATTAAATGTACCGCCGGAAATTTCAACGTATGTATTTCCGCCTATAAGGTTAAATCCAGTCTTACCGTGAGGTGCTACACCAAAAGTACTGTTTACAGTATTTGATACTCTACCACCCATCAAGAAGTTGTTGTTGAACGTACCGCCACTAATGTATGCTTTTAAATCACCGGTAATGGATGAATAGTACGCCTGATAACCAAGAGCTGTAAAAATCTGAGTGAATTGAGGAGTTCCGCTGATTCTGATTGTTACGTCACCGTCAACGTTACTCTTTTCACCTGATACGTATACAAATGAGTCAACTACAGCTGTATCTTGAGCTATAAACTCAACGTTACCAGTCTGTCTGATTCCACCCAAAATACCTGTTGTTTCATCTTTTGTTGTTGTAAGGTGGTTTGTGCCGTAGCAACCTGCAATTACTGCAAAAGTGCTGTTTGAGTTTGATCCATAAGCAATGGTTGCATCGCCCATAAGCTTCAAGCTTGAGTTACCAACCATTGTACCTGCGCCGTAGCATCCGCCTATAAATCTCTTTTCAAGATATGTATCGCCGTCACTTGTAGTCTTAATTTTTGCCGCTATTTCTACACCGTCAAGAGTAAGTGTTGAGTTACCTTTCATTTCACTGCCTTCGCCTGTGAATAAGCAACCGCCCACAATTTCAAGAGACTTAGCATTTGCTTTAGTTGTATTAGCATAGAAGTTTATTTTTGCATCTTTTCCCTTAATTGTAAGAGATGAATCACCTGTAAGCTTACCAACACCACCATAAGCACCGCCTATGATTCCATAAATAGTATTAGCTGAACCGCTGTTAAATCTAATATATGTATTATCATTGTCGATATTTACAGAAGTGTTACCAATAAGTTCAGCACCACCGTCAAGGTATGCGCCAGCTATTCTCTGAACACAGAGGAACTGTCCGGCTTTAACTTCATTACCTACGTTGATGTCAACACTTGCGTCACCGTATTGGTAACCGCCTTTTGTAAGTCTTGCAGAACCAAATATCTGTGATCTGTAAGTTACGTTATCACGAGTACTATTGGTAGCAGTGATAACAACAGATGTTGTAGTATCTCCGTCCTTAACACCCTGAACTACGTATCCTTCTTTAATCCAATCGGAAGTATAGTCAAAGTTCGAACCACCTGCAATAACAACGTTGTCTGTGTAACCCTTAACAAACTCTACTTTAGAACTTGCAAGGTGTCCGTATGAACCCTTCACGTCTGTTTCAGCAATAGTATCAGTAAATGCTTTAGCGTTTGAACCTGCGTAAATATGAGAAACACCTGAGAAGAGTTCGCCATTCAACTTGATTTTTGAATCGCCGGTCTGAGCAGTACGAGGATTAATAAGCACTGAACCACCGTACATTGTAGCTCTGATCTGTCCTGCCAATACCTCTATTTCAGAAGTACCTGTGTGCTTGGTGCCTGCGCTGTTAAGAGCAGAACCACCGTATGTCAAGAAACTAAATGCATTAGCTTGGGTTGCATCAACGCCTTTGTATACAACCTTTGAATTACCGGAGTGAATAGTGTTGGCTGCGTAACAAACAGAACCGCCTAATACGTTTCCGTTATTTGTACCATTAGAAACACCGTCAAAGTAAACAAGTGTATCACCGGAATGTTCTGCGCCTGCCCTGTTAAGATACGAACCGCCTATAATTCTCTTTTCAGCACTTACGTTTGTAAGTGTCATTTCAACAGCACCACTGTGCTTACTTACAGAGTTCATGGAAGAACCACCGCTAAGCACTGCCCATGATGAACCTGCTGTTGTCAATTTTACGTTTGTAAATTTTGCAACTGTTTTACCGGAATGGTCTGAACCTGTGGAGTTCGCATTACGATTATCAGACATATTCATTCTTGAACCCAAATAGAAGTTCATAGAATTTCTCGCTGCTGTTCCGATTACGTCACTAACAGTAAGTGTAGTTTCTACTGCGTGTATATCACCCTGGTGACGCATCAACGAACCACCGTAAACATCTACTGTATTAAACGTGGTTTCAGTGTTACTGGGATTATAGAGCAACGTTGTAATTTCAAGTTCCGAAAAACCGTAAAGTTCGTTGTGAGCAGTAGGCTTTTTGGAATCATAATTCCATTCAGCAATAAAACCGCCATAAATTTCTTTATACTTACCTTTTGAAAGTATCATTTTTACGTTGGTATCAGCCTGACCCTCGCCGTTAAATCTGTGTCCGGCAAGTACGCCGATTACAACATCATCAGACGTAACGTTAAACGTATACTGCTTATCTTTAGCAATAGTACCGCTTCCTGCGAAACCGGCTGTCATTACATCAATCTGAGCATTACCACCAACTGTACCTGTACCGCCGATCTGGTTATTAGAAGAATACCAAGAACCTACGGAAGCATCTACAATGTCTGCATAACCTTCAATTGTAAGTGTAATTGTACCTGTTATGGGGTTATTGCTTCCATTGTGAGCACCACCGAATACATAAAGTGCGTTAGTTGTACCGCCAACATAAACGTTAGGATTATCAATAGTAACACCTGATTTGTAGTAGTTACCACTAATCGTGTTGTATTCGCCTGCGTAAACCTTTACATAACCTGCTACGTGAGGCTTAAAACCAGCTGTTTTTGTAACAAGAACTTCAGTAGTTGTTGCATTTTCGCCTTCACCTTCGGTAACCTTTTCTACTGCGAAAGCAGTTTCATCGGGACATACACCAATGTATCCGAAATCAGGAGCTTCACCTTCAGCAGCCTGGTTTTCAGCCAAACCGAACGTACCTAAACCTGCTGCAAATTCAATACATCCACCGGATGAATATGAATTCTTTCCTTTACCCTCTTTGAACTCTGCAACAGTAGTAGGAGGTGTTGCACTATATTGATACTGTGTTGTTCCGTAAAGAATGTTGTTGAAGTTCATATTACCATAAATATTAACAACAGCATCTGCATATACGATAATACCTGTAGTAGGCTTACCATCTTCGCCAAGAGCCGAAGAAACGTAAACAGTACCTGCATCTTCTACAAATGTTTCTGCACCGATACTAACGTCTTCGGTAAATACCATTTTTGAAGATATAGTAACGTTTACATCCTGTTTTGTAGTAGCTGCTGCCAAAAGAGCTTCTTCAAAAAATTCAGCGGGAGTTGCTTCTGTTTCAGAAGTGTATTCCATATTTCCGCCAAACTCTTCGCCTGTAGCATAAGCCTTGTTTGCCTTTACGGAATCTTTCAAATCCTTTGCTACAAATCCTTCGGTGTAACCGAAGTTATCAACTGCAATTTCAACAGATGCATAGCTGTCAGCAGCTATACCTGCGTTTGCAAAGTTTACAGTAAAGAGTGTGCCTTCAGCTGTTTCAGCATCAATTGCAGAACCAGCCCAAGCTATAACAGCTTTACCGTCTTCGATCTTCGAACCGAACTGCGCGCCGTTCAATGCGTCTGCCGCAACAACAGATGTAGCAGTCATCTTGTTCGAATCCCATGTCAATGTGATCTTACCACATTCAACATCAGTGTTATTGTCTTTAAACTTAAAGCCAACACTGAAGTTGTCAGCCGCTTCAACCGCTTCGCCGTACACAACAGCTGTAGACACCGTCTCTGCTGCGAATACGCCGATAGCTGTACATACAAGTACTGCAACTACGACTAAAGCAACCCAAAAAAGTTTGGAAAACTTTTTCATAAAAATACCCTCCATATAATAAATTTTTATTGGCCGTATCTATATTTTAAACCTTCCGCTTTCACTGTTAAATTCAAGCGAAAAATACGGTTTCCGAGTGGTTGGTGTAATATTATTATATTCCACACCTTAATACGCATATTTTGATATTATATTCTATCACATTTCCACTAAAGTGTCAATATAAAATGGGCCTATCATCTGCTTTTTGTACACATTTCATTAACGATTACACCAATATATATTAATATTAAACAAAAAAACTCCCGAAAAGGATTTTTTCTCTTCGGGAGGGGAATTCAGTAAATACTCGTTAAATCTGCATAACTGCAATCGCTTCAAACAATAGCCGCTTTTGCATCTGCAATTACTTCTGTAAATACATCACCGTTGTTAAATTCTATCTTTTCGTCTGTTGCATTGGTAAACAATACTCCTGCACCATCCGGTCAATTTATATTTATCACAAAATTATACAAATCAGTCCACCGGAGCCTTCGTTTATCAATCTCTGTAAAGTATCTCCGAACTTTAATCTTGCTTCATGGGGAATCTGGGCCAACTTACTGTTTAATCCCTCGTTTATCAGCTCATACAGTGAAGTTCCGAACATATTTGACTCCCATATCTTCTTGGGATCCTCTTCAAATTCGCGAAGCATAAACTTTATCAATTCTTCCGACTGCTGTTCAGTTCCTACAATTGGGTTTAGTTCTGTCTGTATTGTCGCCTTTATCATATGTACAGAAGGCGCAGATGCCTTTAATTTTACACCGTACGAACCTTGCTGTTTCGTTATCTCCGGTTCCTCGAGTTTTAAATCCTCAAGACGTGGCGTTACTATTCCGTAACCTCTTTCCTCCACGTCACGCAACGCCTGTTCAACCTTTTCATATTCCCTCTTTATCTTCGACATTTCTATCATCTGCGAAATAAGCTGTTCTTCATTCTCAATCTCAAGCTCGGTCATCTCACCTACCGTCTTATAAAATAACCCTTCTGCAAGTTCTGCCAATACCTCGGCATTTCCGTTACCCAAATTAATATTTGAAGTATTTACACTCGTTACGTACTCGTTTTCGCCCAGGGGTTCAAAACCGCTTTTTATATCGCCTATCTTTCTTATACTTTCAGCACTTTCAAGTATGCTGTCAGTTAAGCTTCTTCTTATCTTGTGTTCGCTGTCTAATGCATATACCCAACCGGGAAGTTTAACTGATATTTCTCTTACGGGAAATTCTAACAATACCATTTCAAGTATGCTCTCAATATCTGCTCTGTCAAGCTCAAGACAGTTCACCAAAGCTACGGGGGCGTTATACTTTTCTTCAAGCTCGTATGCCAACCTTTCGCTTTCGGCTGAATCGGGAGTCGCTGAATTAAGCACTATAACAAACGGTTTGTTTATCTTCGTTAATTCTTCTGCAACCCTTTCCTCTGCCTCTATATATGCATTTCTGCCTATCTCACCTATCGTTCCGTCTGTCGTAACCAAAACCCCTATTGTCGAATGATCATTTATAACCTTTCTTGTACCCAGTTCCGCCGCCTCACCGAATGGCATCGGTCGTTCGCTCCACGGGGTATTTACCATTCTTGGACTTCCCTCTTCAATTGCCCCCAATGCATCGGGAACTATGTACCCTACGCAGTCAACCATCTTTACTCGCATAGTCGATTTGCCGCCAAGCGTTACGTTTACCGCCTCGTCGGGAACAAATTTCGGCTCGGTCGTCATTACCGTCTTCCCCGCCGCGCTCTGCGGCATCTCATCTCTCGCCCTCTTTTCTTCGTATTCTTCAGTTATATTCGGCAATACTGCCGTCTCCATAAATTTTCTTATAAACGTCGATTTGCCTGTTCTTACAGGCCCTACAACTCCTATGTATATATCGCCGCCCGTTCTGTCAGATATATCCTTGTAAATGCTCGTATCTGTCATACAATTTACCTCTTTTTTAGTTTTTTCTTTTGGTAAACTCTATGAGAAGTGTGGGTATTTTATGACAAGAAACACACAAAAACCTACTTTCTTGAAAGAAAGTAGGCAAAGAACCTTGAATAACCGGTTTGTGCAAACCCAAAGGCTCCCACTCTGGGGGAGCTATCAGCGAAGCCGGCGGAGAGGGCTTTTAATGAAAGAAAGTAGGCCCGCTTTCTTTCGCAGAAAGCTTGGCAAAGAACTTGCCTCTCCGGTTTGCACAAGCAATATAATATGGTCATCCTGAGCGAAGGCGGTATTAACCGCCGTAGTCGAAGGATCCCATAAAGTTATATAAAACGATAACGGGATTTCTCGATTCCGCTTCCTTCGGGCGCTTCACTCGAAATGACCGCTTAATATTGTTTGTACAAACAAATCTGCACAAAAAAACGGGCGATTCATGAATCGCCCCTACGCTACAATAATAACAACGCACAAACCGGTAGGAACCGACGTCCTCGGCGCCCCATTTTTGAAAGAAAGACAACAAACGGGAGGCTGATAGCCCCCCTACATATGATACATTGTAATACACCGTAGGGGAGGATATTATCCTCCCGCGAATAACAAACAGATTTGCATAAATAAAGAGGATATGGGCTTTATCCATATCCTCTCAAAATATTATTTTACTGTTACGTAAACCTTCTGTTCTTTTCCGCTTTCGTTTGTTGCCGTTATAATTGCTGTACCTGCACCTACCCCTTTGATTACGCCGTATTCGTCAACGGTTGCAACCTCTGCTTTATCCGAAGTCCACACTATCTTCTCGTCAACGTAATGAGGCAACGAAAGTGCGCCGAGTCGAAGAGTACCACCGTTATTTAACGTTACAGAATCACTCGAAGTAAGTCTTTTTACGCCGTCTTGTGCTATAATCTCAATTCCCTCGCTCACGTTTGTCGCTACGCCGAATATGGTGTTAAATGCATTGGTAGCCGCTTCTTTTCCGTGATAGTTATAGCCTATCTGATTATAGTGGTTATTGTCGGTTCCGATAAAGCCGTATCCCTCACTTGTCTTGTCGGGACTATTATACTGTCTTGCTATCTCAATAAAAGTTCTTGATGCCGTAAAAATGTTCTTATTGTTGTTTACAAGCGCAAACTGAGCCGATATAATGGGGACTATTTTGGTTCTCTCCGTACCCAAAAGCGTTCTTACAAACATAATACCGTTGTAGTCAAGATTAAAGTCTTCTCTCATATCTTGGTCTATCATCATAAAGTATTTATAATAGGTTTGCTCGGTTATAAGGTCGCTCTTCTTAAATGCGGGGCTTGACGAGAAGATATAATCTCCGTCTTTTTTGCTGTATACCGCGCCCATTGCCGTCTCACCCTGACACCAGAAGTTTGCTGTGCATACTATTTCGAAGTTATCGTCGAGAAGCTTTGTAAGAGTTTTATATGCTTTTTGCGTGTCTGTATAGAAATAATGAGAAGCGTACGGACCGGATTCTTCCTTATGTCTCTTGGGATCAAGCCAAGATTCTATAGGTGCGCCAGAATATGCCGACTGCAAGAATATTACCTTTTCGCCCGACAAATCATAGAACGTCTTACCCAAAGATGCCTGATGCCCTTGCTTTGCGTAAAGCTCCATATCGTATATCTTGCCCTTTTGAGCATATACTTCTTTATTCTGCGAACGGGGATATACGTCAAAACTGTATACTCTGCCCTCTCCGCCTATCTTTTCAACTGCAGCTAACTGGTCTTCAAACGCAACGAGGTGTTCAACGTCCTTGCCGTAATTTGACGAGTCATAACATCCCTGTCCGTTAGATTGACCTGTTATCAAAAACAAGTTTATATGAGCCTTTTCTACGCGGTCAACTATAAACGTCGCTTTTTCAATCGCACCCTGCTTAGCGATAAGCGTAACTTCCTTGTCAGCTACTTTCTTTGCGTGCATTACACCGTTTTCGTCAACGGATATTATATCGGGATCGCTTGATTCAAATACGTAAGCATCGCCCGTGTCGTTGTGATAACCGGGGTTAAATACATATCTGTCGTCATACTGCAAAACAAAGCCGTTTGAAATATCACGCTTAAAAGTAATTGTATATGTAGCCTTGTTACCTTCAGCGTCGGTTGCAGTAACAGTAGCTGTTCCTTCAGTCTTATTATCGGGAATTGCCGCTTGGCTTATCTTAACTTCAACACCGTCTTTCGCTGTTGCCTGTACGCGCGGAACTGCAGGTCTGCCGTCAGGAAGTCCTACTGTATATTCATATACGTCCTTCTTGAATTCGCCGATAGAATATCTTGCATCATCAAGCGTCAACGTTTCTAGACAAACCTTCGGTTCTTCGGCTGCTTGATTTTCGGTTTCTTTCACGTTGTCATCTCCGTTTTCGTTATTCTTTGCGTTACCGCAGGCAAACAGACTTGTCATCATAAGCGCTGCCAATGTCATTGCTAAAACTAATCTGAATTTCTTTTTCATAAAGGCATTCTCCTACAAAAAATATTATAAGTTCATTATATATGCTTCTTATTAAAAAGTCAACAAAAAACCGCCGATTTTGTTCGGCGGTCTTTATATGCGTTTTTAACCATATCAACTATAGCAAGAGGTTCATTATACATAAAAACGACCTCATCCGTCACGCCGCTTGCAGAATAATATTTTTTGTAAGTTTAATGACGACGCGACACCTTCTCCCACCGGAGAAGGTACAATGTTCAATCTTATCCTAAATCCAAAATAATGATATAATATATACAACCAACATCTAATAAAGTAGTACAAACAAAGACCTTCTCCGGTGGGAGAAGGTGTCGAGGCAGTGTACAAACCTCATCTTTTCTTTTTCTTTGCTGCCGAGACGGATGAGGTCGTCAATAAATTGTTTTCAATTTATAAAAGGGACCAATTACAAATCAGTCCCTAATAATTTTATTCTCTTATTTGTTAAACAATTTTGCGTTTGCCTCGTCAATGTACTGCATAAGTGTATCTTCTGTAAGATTACCGTCGTTCCAACGTATAGACATACGCATCGTATGATATCTTCTGGGATATATCGATGGGTGCTTCTTGTAGAAGAAGCCTAACTCCTTTACCCTCTCTCTGCTTGCGGGGGGAAGTATCTTCATCATAAACTCTTCTCGGATAGGCTCATATTCCTTCAAAGTCATAATGTCGATTACAGGAGTGTTTATTGTAATGGGAGCAACGTAAGGATTCTCGTCAACCTTTTCAACGGTAGCCGTCAAAGGTGTGTCAACTGAGCTTCCGCCTACGTAAATCGTATATTCTCCAGTCTCAACTCTCCAGTCATTTACTCTTACGTCATAGTATGCAAAGCTTCTGTCGCAGAGCTCAAATTCAACTGTCTTGCTTTCACCGGGTTCAAGGAATACCTTTTCAAAGCCTTTAAGTTCCTTAATAGGTCTTTCAACGTAGGATTGGGACGCTCCAACGTAAAGCTGTACCGCTTCCTTACCTGCAACCTTACCTGTATTCGTTACCTTAACCGTAACCTTGTCTCCGTCAACCTTTATCTCATCATAGCTGAACGTCGTATATGACAAGCCGTAACCAAATGAGAAGTTTACGTCTATATTCTTCTTCTGGTAGTATCTGTAACCCATAAATACGCCTTCAGCGTATACTACGTCGTTACCTACACCGGGGAAGTTAAGGTATGAAGGATTATGCTCAACTTTAATGGGGAATGTTTCTGCCAACTTACCGCTGGGGCATACGTCACCGTAAATAAGGCGGGATATAGCCTTACCTATTGCGCAACCGCCGAGATATGCATAGAACAATGCAGATACTTTATCAAGCCAAGGCATCTCAACGGGAGAACCACCGAGTAAGACAACTACAGTTTCGGGAACTTCCTTTACTATTCTCTCGATAAGCTCATTGTGAGACTCGGGAAGATTCATATTTCTTCTGTCATAGCTTTCTGACTCAAACTTGTCGGGCATACCTGCAAATATTACAGCTCTGCCACACTTCTTTGCTGTCTCTACTGCTTCAGCAATAAGTGCTTCATCGGGAGTGTTTACGTCCCCTTCAAGTGTATATCCTGCGGCAAACTCTATCATACCGCCGTTTCTTTCGATCATACATTCAAGTACGTCGTCAACAAATGCAGCGTTTACGTGGCTGGATCCACCACCCTGGAACCTCGGAGTCTTCGCAAATGCGCCGATAACCGCCAAAGGCTTCTTGTCTGCCAAAGGAAGAACGTCATTGTCATTCTTAAGCAGTACCATGGTTTCTTCGCCAACCTTTGTACAGAACGCATGGCTCTTTACAAGGTCTGCTTTCTCTGCATTTTCATCGGGCAAGTAGCTGAACGAAGTCTTGATAATTCTTTCAACTGCTCTGTCTACGATTTTTTCGTCAAGTCTTCCCTCTTTTACTGCCTTTACAATCTGCGCATCTCTTATACCAAAGCTTCCGGGCATCTCAAGGTCAGAACCTGCTTCAAGAGAAACTACTCTGTTATTCATACCATTCCAGTCGCTCATTACCATTCCTTCGTAGCCCCATTCTTCACGAAGAATATCGTTGAGCAACCACTTTGACTTCGATACCTGATCACCGTTTATACAGTTATATGAATGCATTATCGTCGCAGGCTTTGCTTCCTTAACTGCAATTTCAAATGCTGCAAGATATATCTCTCTCAAAGTACGCATATCAACAATAGCGTTCGTGCAGTGTCTGCGGTGTTCTTGGTTGTTTACCGCAAAATGCTTCAATGAGGTTCCTACACCGTGTGCCTGAACACCCTTAATATACTGCGCAGAAAGCTTACCTGCTAAATAAGGATCTTCACTGAAATACTCAAAGTTACGTCCGCACAAGGGTGAACGCTTCATATTTATACCCGGGCCGAGAAGAATCGAAATCTGTTCACCCTTAGCCTCTGCCGCCAACGCTTCACCGAGACCGTACAAAAGCTCCTTGTTCCAAGAACAAGCCAAGCCTGCTGCCGAGGGGAAACAAGTTGATTTTACCGTATCACCGTAAAAATAGCTTTCAGCCTGTGTCTTAACCTTCTTACGCAATCCGTGAGGGCCGTCAGACATCATTATTGTGGGTACTCCGAGTCTGTCAAGCTTTTCAATATGCCATTCGTCAGCGCCAGAACAGAATCTTGCTTTTTCTTCAAGTGTCATTTGAGAAATAATATTTTTGATATCCATATTATTTTACCTCTGATATATTTTTATTTTTATTTTTCAATGTTAATTAATCTATACACTCCTATCATTGTATAACATTTTTAGGAAAAAAGCAAGACAAAAACATCATAAAATCGGACATATATTGCTCACTTTTCATTTCTTGGGTTTTTTTTTCTGTTTTCCTGCTGCCCCACCTTTTTCGTATTAAGTATTCCTTTCCGCAAATCCCATATATGTTTCAGTTCTTTTTTCGATATTTCTTTTCTCGATTTCACAAGAATTATTTCCGTTTCAATAACCAAAAACTTCTCGTTTGAAATCTCGTACCTCATTTCATATTTCAGTTCAATGGGATTGTATCTGTATCTCTTCCTTGGGGTAGCATCTTCTTCGTAACACTTCTTCGCATATCGTTCAAAATCTTCGTTAACCCATCTCAAAAAACTTCCAAAAAGTCTTTCGTAAAACCCACATATCTTCCTGCATACTCGGTTTTCTCCGTCTACAGTTATCACGTCAAAATTTATTACAGCTATCGGCACTCCGTTTGTTTTCTGTATTATCTTTTTTCTATCTCGTTTTATGTTTGGTACGTATACTTCGCTCATCTGTTCTCTCTGCCTTATATATTTTTTTACAATTATATGCGGCAGAAAAACAAAAATTCGCCCAGCCCTAAACTTAATAGGGCTGGACGAAATATATTTTATTACTGATTCTTTTTCTTGGGAGAAATATCCTGATTTTCAATACTGATACCGCGATTCTTAATCGGCGTCGAGAATACTATGGTCGTCTGTGTCTTACCAAACTTCTGTATCTCTCCAACAAATACGTCAAGCTCTAAAGTTGTCGGAAAAACAACCTTCAAAAGCAAACTGTAATCTCCGGTTATAAAATTACACTCAAGAACATTCGGGCATTTCTCGGCAAATTCATAAAATGATTTGCGCTTTTCGCCGTCCATTGCAATATTTATAAAAGCTGTTATAAAACAACCGAGCTTCGCAGGATCAATTTCTGCTCTGTAGCCTGTTATAACTCCGTCATTTTCAAGCTGCTTAATTCTTGATGAAACTGCAGGTGACGAAAGAAATACTTTCTCCGCCAAAACCTTTAAGGGAGTGCGCGCATTCTTTTGAAGCATAGATAATATTTGTTTATCAATCTTGTCCATATATGTTATCCCCTTTTTAGTGCGATTCAAAACTACAATCACATTATATTCAATTAGCCAACAAATTTCAAGGGGAATTTAATAAAAAAACTTAAAAATATTAAGTTTTTTCTTAAATTTATGAACACTTCAATTAAAGCTATCCTGCGTTATCGGTTAAACCAAACCTCCAAGCAATCATCTATAATTTTCGTCTTTGCACTATCGGTCAAAGTATCTTTATACAAATCTAATACAGACTTTGAAGTAAAATACAACTCCGTATCGTCCTGTCCATACAAGGTAGTTATCGGCAGTCTTTCTTCTCTTCCGTATGCGCCGAACAATATTGGAATATTCTCTCTGAAAAGTGAACTTAAATATTTCTCTCCCATTTCCGTCGAATATGCTCCCGCGCCAACGTATGCAAATGATTTATTATCATTGGTGAATGTAACGCATACAGATGACGGCATATTTATCTGACTTACAGATACATTCCTTACACTTAAAGTCATACCGTAAAAGTCTATCTCCTCACCCGAAAAAGAATCATACCTAATGTATTCGATGCCATTTTTCTTCGCATAATTAACAAACTTATCTTCAAGTATCTTTTCTTCATATCCTATCGCATAAGGCAAATATAGCTTACCTATGCTTGTATACGACGTAAGCTCGTTAAAAGTATCCGTTCCTCTTCCGTGATAATCTGTGATAAGATATGCGTCTATCTTGTTTATCCGGTTCTCGTGAAGATAATTTTCGCTCCGCTTTGCATTTATACGCGATACCCCCGATATATCACAAATAAGACCTTTGTTTTCGCTTATCACCACGAAAGAATCTCCGTATGAAGTATTACTATATATTATCTTTTGGTCGTCCGACGTCATATATCGGTGTATTCCGCAAAAACTTGCAAACACCATTGCCGCGCACACAAACGGCACAAAATATATTGACTTTCTTTTTATATTTTTTAGGGCTAGAACCAAATATGACACCACGAGAAGAATTATAATTATCGGCGTAAAAACGTAATTCAAAGGTACTATAGGTGCATACGGCGCCAATAAGTCTGTAAAAAACAGCATAAAATGCGCACATATATACGAAAGAATAGCCGGATTCAATGCCAATAAAGAAAAATCGGACAAAATAACCATAAATGGCGAAGTATACATTACACCTAACAAAAACGGCGTAAACAATATGTTGGCAATAGGTGAAATAATAGATATTTCACCGTATGAAAGCCAAATTACAGGAAGCGAAAACATAATGGGAACTATTCCAAACAAAAGATTTGACCATAATTTCAATAACAACTTCTTTGCCTTGGAATCACTCTCTTCTCTCTTTTTTGAAACCACTGAATCTATAGGCAAAGCAACGGCTACTATCCCGTACGTCGATAAAAAAGACAGCCACAGTCCTATATCAAACATCGAATTCGGTAATATAAAACAAAGAGAGCCAAACGCAGTACATAACGAAGTTACAGAGTCGGTTTTTCTTGAAACCAAAAACATCAAATAATATAGCATAAGCATAACTGCGGCTCTGCTTACCGATTGTGAAAAACCCGTCATTCCCGCATAAGCAAAAGTAAGAAGTATCATCAAAATATGCTTTTTTCGCTTGTCTTCATATACTCTATCAAAAAACTTGTCAAGCGTACCTATAATCAATGATAAGTGCATACCGCTTACGGCAAGAATATGCGATAAACCGAGCAAACGGAAATTGTATTTCGTTTCTTCGGTCAGCTTATCCTTGTTACCTAAAAGCAACGCCTGTACCAATGCATTCTCTTCGCCTTGAATATACTTTTCAATTCTTTCGGAAAGGAATCTGTTTACTCTGTTAAAATGGTATTCGGGAAAAAGTTTTTTTGTAGTTTGTTTGTCTATATAGTTATCGGTAACTGTTGCTGTCAAATATATCTTTTTCGCCAAAAATAAATATTTTGAAGTTTCCTTTGACGTTTCATCGGCAATATCGGAAAACTCCACCGTTGCCGAATGACAAGTATATTCATCAATATCAATATATCCATCAAATGAAAGTTGACATTTGAAATCGGTAGTTCTATCGTTAACCTTTTGAACTGACACGGTATATGAAGAATACGAGTCGGTTACGTTATTTTTATCTGTTACGACAAATTGTATATCGCAGGTTCTGCCGTCATAAGTCAATATGTTTTTATAGTTTACGCTATAAAAATATATCGACACTAACCCAGATAAAATTATCGGCGGAATCGTATACAGTATAAGCAATCTGCATTTACTCTTTTTACATATCAAAAACGTTTCTAAAATAAAAAGAAGCAGTACAACTGCTACTTTTATCGGAAGTATGCAAAAAAAGAATAAAACTGAAACAACAACGTAAAGTATGCACGAAAATGCAAACGGTCTTTGCTTTATTGCTTTCATATACGTCTTCCTTTCTTGTGGTTGTTTTTTCGGGCGGAGCAAGCCCTACCCCTACCGCTCTCGGTATAGTTTGTGCAAAGTTGATTGTTTTTATTGACGACCTCATCCGTCTCGGCAGCAAAATAATAGTATGGATGAAGTCTGTACTCTGCCTCGACACCTTCTCCCACCGGAGAAGGTCTTTGTTTGTACAGACTTTTAAAAATATTAGTTATAAAAAGCTAAATTTTTTTAAATTTAGAATAAGATTATACACTGTACCTTCTCCCTCCGGAGAAGGTCTTTGTTTGTACAGACTTTTAAAAATATTAGTTATAAAAAGCTAAAATTTTTTGAAATTTAGAATAAGATTATACACTGTACCTTCTCCCACCGGAGAAGGTCTTTGTTTGTAAAGACTTTTAAAAATATTAGTTATAAAAAGCTAAAATTTTTTTAAATTTAGAATAAGATTATACACTGTACCTTCTCCGGTGGGAGAAGGTGTCGTACCGCAAGTAAACTTTGATTATCTATTATTCTTTATGCGGTGCGACGGATGAGGTCGTTCCCATACTGCAAATTCGTTCGTTTTTTCAATCAATGCTTAAATATCCGTCAATACAAATAATTATTCCGATTATAAGCGTAGGAAAAAATATAAACGCGCCTATTATGCTGTTGTTTACCCAAAACACAGCACCTATAACAGATATAATCAAAAGCGCAATACCAAGAAGCATCTTTTTAACAGATTTCATAAGGTATTCACTCCTTTCTGGTGTTTTTATCGACGGTCGATTCGTGAATCGCCCCTTCGAGATAGCGGTAAAGCTTGTACAAAACTTGTTTATTTTTTCTTCTTTATCTGGTCCCAATATGCTTTTGCGGCTTGTTCCTGCTTGTTCTCTCCGAAAGTATAATAGTTACCCGTCGCATCGTCGGGAAGATATTTTTGCTCAACGTAATGGTTGGGATAGTCGTGTGGATATTTATATTCGTCGTGATATCTGCTCTGGAACAGTCTCGGTACTTCCATTCCCTTGCCATTCTCGATATCTTGCTTTGCCAAATCATACGCCATATACGCACTGTTCGATTTCGGGCAGGTTGCAAGAAATATCGTAGCATTCGCAAGAGGAATTCTTGCTTCGGGAAGTCCAACGTTAAACGCGCTGTCAATGCAACTCTTTACCATTACCGGCGCCAATGGATACGCAAGTCCTATATCCTCACTCGCTATTACCTGTAATCGTCTGCAAGCGGATATCATATCTCCATTCTCTATAAGTTTTACAAGATAAAATATTGCAGCATCGGGATCAGATCCTCTTATGGATTTCTGAAGCGCCGACAGCATATCGTAATGCGAATCACCGTGTTTATCATATACAGAGCTTACTTCGGGTACAAATGAATCTATATGTTCACGAGTTATCTCACTGTCTGCCGTCATATATACGTTTTCAAGCGTATTCAACGCTCGTCTTACGTCGCCCGACGCGCATTTCGCTATCTGCAACAAAGATGCATCAGGGGCTGTTATCTCTCTTTTATGTTCGTTATTTAAAATCCCAAGTCCCCTCTTTAATGCGGGAATCATATCTTCTTTTGTTACCGACTTAAATTCAAACACCGCAGAACGCGATAAAATCGAATTATATATATAGAAAAAAGGATTTTCGGTAGTCGATGCAATAAGAGTTATTCTGCCGTCTTCCATATATTCAAGTAACGACTGCTGTTGCTTCTTATTGAAATACTGTATCTCGTCAAGATAAAGCAATATACCGTTTGAACCAAACAGCGTTCCCGTCTGTGATATAATATCTCTTACGTCGTTAAGGGAAGCAGAAGTAGCGTTGAGCGAATATAGCTTCATACCGCTTTTCTTTGCGATTATATTAGCGGCGGTAGTCTTACCTGTTCCGGGAGGGCCGTAAAAAATCATATTCGTTATATAATTATTTCTGTCCATACGGGTAATAGCACCGTTTTCGCCGAAAAGGTGTTTTTGCCCCACCATTTCTTCAAACGATTGCGGTCTTATTCTGTCCGCCAATGGCTGATTGCTCATATCTTTATCCCTCCTTCTTGTATATTCACATTAAAACTCATTTCGTAATTCTTTCAAGGGCATCTCTTATATCGCCGTACATATAAAGCGTACCGAGCGATACGAGTGCGCAGTCCTTTTTAGCCGATGAATCGAGCGCGGCTCTTACTCCCTCTTCAATAGTCTCAAAAGCATAAGCCTTTATTCCGTAGTTATTAAAATATTCGGCGTACACCTTACTGTCCATTGACCTCGGGTTATTAGGAATAACCGTAAACACCTCGTCGGCTACTTCTGCTATTACGGGCAACATTGAATTTACGTCTTTATCTGCCATAACACCCGAAATTATATTTACTTTTTTGCCGCCGAAAAATCTCTTGATACTGTCAACGCAAGCGCGTAACCCTTCGGGATTGTGCGCTCCGTCGTATATCATCAACGGATTTTCGTTTATTATCTCAAAACGCGCAGGCCAATATACCTCTGCCATTCCGTTTCTTATATCTTCTTCGCTTATCTTAAATCCAACACTTTTTAAAACCGAAAGACATTTCAGCGCCGTCGCAATATTACTCGGTTGATATTCACCCACAAGCGAAACAAACAGTTTCTTAAACCTCGGCGTATCAAGCGTACAGCCGCGAAGTGAAAATTCTATATTCGCAAATTCGGTATCGGTCGCAGTATGGAGAATAGCGTTCTTTTCCTTTGCAACCTTGCTTATCGCTTCGTAGGCTTCAATACTCTTACCACCGTAAACAACGGGAATATTAGGCTTTATTATCCCTGCCTTTTCGGTAGCTATCGCCCCTAACGTATCACCTAAAAACGCCGTATGGTCAAGGGCTATACCTGTTATAACAGATAATACGGTCGTGTTTATAATATTGGTAGAATCAAGTCTGCCTCCCATACCTACCTCAAGCACGACTATATCGCATTTGTTACGGCTGAAATATTCAAAAGCTATGGCAGTAATAAGTTCAAATTCGGTGGGTACGTCTTCCATTTTGTCTGCAAACTGTTTAACGTATTCGGTTACTTCGGACAGTTCTTCATTCGATATCATCTGTCCGTCTATCATCATTCTCTCGTTGAAATATCTTACAAAAGGCGACGTGTAAAGCCCCGTCTTATAGCCTGCACGGCGAAGTACCGTTGACAGCATTGAGCATACGGAGCCTTTACCGTTCGTTCCTGCAACGTGAACGTATTTCAAATTGTTCTGGGGATTACCCATCATATCAAGCAGTTTTTCGGTACGTTCAAGTCCGGGACGGCTTCCCTTCCAGCATACAGAATGGATATATTCAAGCGTTTCTTTATAATTCATCATAACCAATCACTCTTCCCAATCCCTTTTTTATCGCCTTGTTATTAAGCAATATAATTATTATCACGCACTCAACTGCCGCCGTAATTAAATAAGTTACTATTCTTTCGGCAAAAAGCACGGCTATCGGTGTGCCGAACATACTGTGTAACACAAATGTCTTTATTATAACGTTTCCTGCAATATGGGCTAAAAAAACAGATACTGTTATCGCAAAAAGGCGGTATCTCTTTAAAATTTTAAACGTTATCCCCGAAATCAAGCCAATCGACATTGACGCCAACGTGATAAGAGGATTTATCGCATACCCTCTGAAAAGACACCCCAGCAAGTCGGCTACGATACCCACAACAGCGCCGATTATTGGCCCCATCGTAACTCCGCTGAATATTATCGGGAAATTTTCAAGGCTTATCCGCCACGTATCACCACTCGGAGCTATAAATTTCATCACTCCGCTTACTGCGCACAGAAGCGCCGCTAATACCAATATTTTTACATTTCCAAACAAAGCAATAGATTTTTTACTATTTTTTTGCATAAAAAAACCTCCTCACATTGTTCATTCCAAAGCCACAAAATGAGGAGCCAAACTTAAGACAGCTCATATATGCAACAGCGGGATGCGACAAATGAACCGCAACATTCTCTGCTTTCGTCCAAATGACAACTCCCTGTTCACTCGGCACTTAACGCTCATCTGTCTACTCTGTGTTTTACATTATACTATCACAATTATTTTAATTTTGCAATAGACATTTTAAATATTCTTCGCTCTCTGTTGACATTTTTCGCTATTTGTAATAAAATTAATATAATATATATTACGTAGGGTGAAATCATGAAAAACAACATCATTCTTATCGGTATGCCGGGCTCCGGCAAAAGCACTACCGGTGTTCTTTTCGCAAAGGCTATGAACTACCGTTTCCTTGACGTCGATTTTCTTATTCAGGAACACGAGGGTAAAAGACTTTACGAAGTTATCGAAGAAAAAGGAAATGAATATTTCCTACAAGTTGAAGATAAAATAAATGCCGGCCTTGATGTTGAAAGAACAGTTATTGCAACGGGCGGAAGCGTTATCTACTGCGAAAACGCCATGAAGCATCTAAAAACTCTCGGAACCGTTATCTATCTGAAAGTCCCCGAAGAAGAAATCGAAAGACGCATAACCAATTTTTCCACGAGAGGTATCATTATTAAATCGGGTAATTCTTTAAAAGACCTCTATAATGAAAGAATTCCTCTCTACGAAAAACATGCAGACCTTACAGTTCTCTGCAACGAAAAAGAACTTCAGTACAACGCAGATAAGATGATGGAAGAATATATCAAATATATGCATAAATAGACACATTTTACTCCACGTTCGTCAATATAGTTAATTAATATTCCCTTTATGTCAAACTAGTATATTGTAAATTAAATCTATTTGGTTTATTATAATATTGAATACTTAATATATGTTTTTTAAGGAGAATTACTATGGTTAAAGTAGCAGTTATAGGATGCGGTACTATCGCTAACTCGGCGCATATTCCCTCCTATATGAATTGTCCCGATGCGAAAATAAAATATTTCTGCGATATCATCCCCGAAAGAGCTGAAGCTGCTGTTGAAAAATACGGTTGCGGTATTGCTATTACTGACTACCATGATATTTTAAGCGATCCCGACGTTGAAGCAGTTTCTATTTGTACTCCCAACAAAGTACACTCTACTATTTCAATCGACTTTTTGAAAGCCGGTAAACACGTTCTCTGCGAAAAACCTGCGGCTATCAACCTCGAAGAAGCTTTGAAAATGCAGGAAGTTCAACACGAAACAGGTAACACCCTCAATATCGGTGTTGTTAACCGTTTTAATGCTCCAGTTAATATGATTAAAAAATATATTGAAGACGGTAAACTCGGTGAAGTTTTTCACGTTTACGCTTCCTTCCGCGCCCACCGTTCTATCCCCGGTCTCGGCGGCGCCTTTACTACAAAAGCTATAGCCGGCGGCGGTGTGCTTATCGACTGGGGCGTTCACTTTATCGATATTGTTATGTACTGCACGGGGGATCCCATTCCGTTGGCTGTTACAGGCGATACCTTCAGTAAACTCGGAAAAGATATTCCCGGATATACATACAAAAATATGTGGGCAGGACCTCCCGTGCTTGACGGTATTTATGACGTCGATGAATCTTGTACAGGTATTATCAGAACAAACGGCCCTACTGTTACTCTCCACGGTGCTTGGGCGCAGAATATTAACTCAAGAGAAATGTACATCGACTTTATGGGCGATAAGGGCGGTATCAGACTCCAGTACGGTAAAGGCTTTACTTACTACACAGCTAAAGACGGTCAGCTTATTGAAGAAACTCCCGAAATCGATACTTCTAATCTCTTTGCAGAAATGTTCCAAAATGAGATTAACGCATTCGTTAAGTGCGTTAGAACCGGCGATAAGTTGCCTTCTCATATCGATAACGTTATCAAATCCGCAAAAATTATGCAGGCTCTTTACGATTCGGCTGACAGAAAAGCCGAAGTCAGACTTTAATCAAATATTAAGACCACCGTTTGAATCGGTGGTCTTTTTGGTTAAATACAATCAAGAGGATACGGGCGTCACCCATATCCTCTCTTTTTTTAAAAAAGCTTTTTAATTTTGCCGAGAACGTCTGCTGCTCCGTCAATCTTTATCTTTGCCTTTACTCCGTCGATTATTTTTTCTATAACGTCGTCAGGAAGGTCAACACCGAGCACCTTTTCTACTGCCTTGATAGGCTCTTTCTTGAAAAGTTCCATTATTTCGGGATCATTCTTTACCTTTTCAACAAGCTTGTTTATTTGTTCCTTGATATCCATATTCTTTACCCCTTTACCTTTTTTTTCAATTATACTTCAAAAATTCAGTATTTGTCAAGTACAATATGAGATATCCGCTTTCTTTCGCAGAAAGCTTGTCCCCTACTTTCTTCCCGCTTTCTTTCGCAGAAAGCTTGGCAAAGAACTTGCCTCTCGGGTTTCTGCAAATTATTAATAGTAGCACAAACCGTTTACCAAAAGGTTCTTTGCCTACTTTCTTCCCGCTTTCTTTCGCAGAAAGCTTGGCAAAGAACTTGCCTCTCGGGTTTCTGCATATTATTAATAGTAGCACAAACCCGTTATCAAAAGGTTCTTTGCCTACTTTCTTCCCGCTTTCTTTCGCAGAAAGCTTGGCAAAGAACTTGCTTCTCGGGTTTCTGCATATTATTAATAGTAGCACAAACCATTTACCAAAAGGTTCTTTGCCTACTTTCTTCCTTAAAGAAAGTAGGTGCCTGCTTTCTTCCTCAAAGAAAGTAGGTTATAAATACTTTCTTATTTTTGCCAAAGCGCCTTTTTCAAGTCTTGATACTTGAGCTTGTGATATTCCTATTTCTTCTGCTATCTCCATTTGAGTTTTGCCGTTAAAAAAACGCATGTTTATTATAGACCTTTCTCGCTCTCCCAATCGTTTCATAGCTTCCCTTATCGCTATATCCTCAAGCCACGCCTCGTCGGTATTCTTCTCATCTTTTAACTGATCCATTACATAAAGCGAATCTGATGACGAGCCGTCGTTATATACCGGCTCGAACAATGATACCGGTTCCATTATGGCTTCAAGTGCATATACTATCGCTTCTTTCGTATATTCCTCTTCGCTTTGCTCGTTTACTTTTTTAGTTATCTCTTCCACAGTTGGCTCTTTCGACAGAGTCTTTGATAACTCCTCTTTCGCTTGTAACGCCTTATATGCCAAATCCTTTACAGAACGGCTTACCCTTATACTGCTGTTATCGCGCAAATACCGCTTTACTTCTCCAATTATCATCGGAACGGCATAAGTCGAAAACTTTACGTCAAGCTCCGTATTAAAATTATCTATTGCTTTTATTAGCCCGATACATCCTACCTGAAATAAATCGTCCGCATTTTCATTCCTGTTTGAAAAACGTTGTACTATACTTAAAACCAATCGAAGATTTCCGTCTATCAAGTCCTGTCTTGCATTCATATCTCCCTTGGTTGCTCTCTTTAATAACTCCTGTTTCTCATCGGAGGTCAGCGTCTTCAGTTTCGATGTATTAACTCCCGATATCTCAACCTTGTTGTAATACATTTACTTTCCTCCCGCATTTTTGTATGCAAGAAAAGTATTGACATTTTCCACCTCCGTTTATTCGCTTTTTGGGGGTGGAATTATTTGCTTTTTCCCCCATTTGCTTCTTCTTTTTTTGATATTTTTTTCATATTATATTATATATACGTAAAAAAGTTCATATTTTAGTGTAATTGCATAAAAAGCTCTACCGAAAATCCCTCTCTGTAACCTCTTATTCTTCGTCCACCTCTGTTATATAGCATCATTTTTGTTGATAATACACAAACATTCCCACATTTTATTGACATTTTGATGATATTATGGTATAATAGATGAGTTGTTGGCGTTATAAAACAATACATAAAGGAGTGATTTGCATTTTACGAATCGATTGTAAAAAATATATTTTATTTATAGTCGTCGCAATTTTGACATCATGTTTCTTTATTGTTTCTGCCTCGGCTTCGGTAAGATTGTTCTCTTCTGCAACAGACCCCAATAACCTTACCGACGGTGTTTATAATATCGTTAACCGTCAAACCGGCCAATACCTCGACGTTTACGATTTTAAAAACGATGAACTCGGCAGAACATATCTTTATAAAAAATCTGGCAAGTCCGGTCAGAACTTCCTTATCGAAAGACAAGATGACGGAACCTACATAATTTATCCGCAAACTGAAAACGGCTTATATTCCCTTTCTTATGAATTTGATATAATGGAAAGTGAATTTATCTCAAAAAAAGATACCGTAAACAATCAAAGCAAATTCAGTATTTTGCCGATATCCGATAACAACTCACAAACCGGTTTCTACACCATCAAACCTGCTTGTATGAATGACAATATGCTTTCACTTGATATATCTCAAGCTGTCGGCAAATTCAATTATCAATTGGCAGGACTTGCTCTTGAAAATGAATCCCCTTCACAACAATGGGAATTCGTTAAAGTATCCTCCGAAACCCTTAACATCCTCGGCGGTTACGTTAACGTAAAACTGGGAAATACTCACAACATAATCGCAAAACTTACCCCCTCTTACCTAATCGGTAATATGGATTGGAAAAGTTCTAATCCCGATGTCGCTTACGTCGACAGCCGTGGTGTCGTTTACGGTATTTCCGAGGGGACTGCAACCATTACCGTTACCTGCGGTAACTTGACAGACTCAACTATTGTAAAAGTTACTAACCTTCCCGCATTCACTTGGTATAGTCAGCACAACGCTTTAACCGGCGGTTGGGTTGGCGAAAATCTTGACACAATTTTTATAACAAACTATGCAGGCGAAAAGAAAGCGTTTTTCATCAATGGTTACGGCACGGGCGATGACTGGATGGAAAAGGGCTGTAAGCTCTGTTCAGAATCAATGGTACTCCATAACCTCGGCGCAAAACTTACCACCGGATATGATTTCAGATTAGATAAAACCGATAATCTGGAGCCTGATCCATTTACCGTTGCTCTTGCAAATTCAGGTGCTACGGGCATTGACCTCGGTACTACACGCGTTATTAATGATCCAAACTATATAAACAACCGTCTTATAAACTCTCGTTTTACGGTTGACGGAAAAACTCTCGTAACACAACAGTTCCCCGGTAATAATCTGAAAAACATAAAAAAACTTCTTGAATCACATCCCGAAGGTGTTATCGTCGGCATGAGCAACTCGGCAAGAGACACCACCCACTACGTCGTCTTTACCGAGTGTCTTAACCCTGATGACCCGAATGGAAACTACGAATTCAGAATATGCGATTCAGCAGCTTCAATTCCCGAACTCGGCGACAACGTTCCTTTCAAGGAGTCTATTTCCTATAAGAGCTTGGGTTACACCTACGCATCTATTTTTGAATACGCAGTCTATAATATTGTTGAATAAATAAAAACCGTCGATTATTCGACGGTTTTTTGTATAAATCAAGGCTATACACATTACTTTGTGTATAGCCTTGTTAGTTGATAATAATATTTTCGGGTTTTGTAAATTATTCTTCAACAAGTATCTGGGTTAAATCTCTGATTTTTATCTCCTCTTCGTAAAAAGGCGTTCCGTCACATGGATCCAAAATCAAATTTAAAGTATCGCTGTCAACAAACTCTACTTTATTTAACACTTTCCTTTCATTTTCAGGAGCACAATTTATTGTAGATGAAACAACACAACTATATCTTGATGAAGAATATACATCTCTCACTACAAAATTAATTGTTCCTTCATCGTTAATTTTTGCAAACACAACTATGTTATCTAATAAATTATGAAGTCTGTATACTGATCTTTTTGTATAAAAATCTTCTTGAGGATTATAGTACTGGTCTTTGTTTTCATATTGCAAAAGAACCATCGTATCACCATACTCTGTTATAAGCGGTAAAGCATTTAAGATTCTTCTCGAGGACACTTCGTTGTTTGCGTTATATATTACAAACTCGTACACGTCTTCAGCTTTTTGATATATTCTATGATATTTACCTTCTGATATTACTTGAGAAGGATCTCGTTCAACCTCTTCAAGATTAGATGCGGGATGAAGATTTTCCATATAATATACTTCAAGCTCATTTCCACTCAAAAAACTCATTCGGTTTATTGAATAAACATACGCCGTGTCTTTTGAATAGGTTTTATCAAATGAAAAATCAATTACTTTTTCGCCGGTTTCAGTTGTTCTCTTATACTTATCGGACATATCGTTAATAGAATATCCCACCGATAATAACATATGTTTTTTCGTATAATCTACATTAGGAAGTTTACCTTTGATCCCAAGAAAAGATTTCAACTCTTCTTCTTGTTCAATTCCTGTAGCCAAATATACCATACAGTATTCATCACGCAAATTGTATCCTGAAAATCTGGCATCATTCATAACGTTCTTTTCTAAAACACTATACTCGAATCCTACTTTGCCTATTTCTTTATAGCCTAATAACAGTTGGTTAGATGAAGGTAAGCTGTCTACATCATTCGGTAGTTCTTCTTTGCCGCCACGGTTAACCATAAATAGCACCAATACCGTTAATGCAAATACTATTGCTAATGCAATAATTATCTTTTTTATTTTTCTATTAGAGATAATAAGTCTACACCCACTTTCAAATATTATATACAATTACCATTTTTTACTTGGTATTTTCTGTAATAAATGCTACGACTTCTGCCAATGCTCCGTCTACCTTTGATACGTCCTTACCGCCCGATACCGCGCTGTCGGGACGTCCGCCGCCGCTTCCGCCCGTAAATGTACCAAGCATTCTTGCAAGATTACCCGCATGCGCGCCCTTTGCTACCGCATCTTTACCGCAGCATGTTACAAAGTTAAGCTTTCCGTTTGCCATTGCCGCCATAGCAACTACAATATCGGAATGGGAATCCTTAAGCTTATCGCAAGCCTTTCTTGCAACGTCTACGTTCATTTCAGCCGACTTCATAACAGCTACCTTTACACCGTTAACTTCAACTGCATTATTATAAAGGTCTGCAGTCTTTGCTTCCGAAAGCTGCGCGTTAAGTCCGTCGATTACCTTTTTCGCTTCCTTAAGCTCGTTCTGCATCTGCTCTATTCTCTTCGGTATATCGCCGATATTATTTACCTTAAGCTCTTTTGCCGCAGAATTAATAAGGTTATTCTTATCTGCTATATATTCAAGCACACCGTTACCGGTTACGCCCTCTATTCTTCTTGTGCCTGCCGCTACTGACGACTCGGATATAATCTTAAACAACGCCGCCTCGCTTGTGTTCTTAAGGTGTGTTCCTCCGCAAAGTTCCGTCGAAAATCTGCCCATCTGTACAACTCTTACGGTACTGCCGTATTTTTCACCAAACAGTGCTATAGCGCCCATCTTCTTCGCTGATTCAACGTCAGTTTCTGTTGTCTTTATAGTCAAAGCGTTAAGAATCTGCTCGTTTACTATTTTTTCAACCTTTTCTATCTCTACAGTCGTCATTGCGGCAAAGTGGCTAAAGTCAAAACGGAGTCTGTTTTCGTCAACGTACGAACCCGCCTGCTCAATGTGTTTGCCGAGAACCTTGCGCAACGCACCTTGAAGCAAGTGTACGGTCGTATGATTCCTTGAAATAGCCTTTCTTCTCTTTGTATCAACAGATGCCGAAACACTGTCACCCTCTAAAAGCTCTCCGTAATTCTTCTTACAGATATGCATATAAATTCCGTCGTGCTTCTTCGTATCGATAACCTCGTATTCTCCGTGAATACCGTATATCTTTCCGGTGTCGCCTACCTGACCGCCGCTTTCTGCATAAAATGAAGTCTTGTCAAGCACAACAGTTACCTTCTCACCGTCTTCGCTTTCCATAACTGCCAATACGTTTGCATAAGCCGTCGTCTCTTCATATCCTACAAACTCGGTCTTTTCAAGTTTCTTCAATTCATCAAAATTTTCTGCAGTCCAACCAAAATCTCCAAGTGCTGCTCTCGCTTCTCTTGCTCTCTCTTTCTGCTCTTTCAAAAGTCTCTCAAAGCCTTCGATATCAACACCTATTCCCGCTTCTGCAGAAATTTCTCTCGTTAAATCTATCGGGAATCCGTAAGTATCGGAAAGTTTGAATACGTCTTCACCCTTAAGAGTGTTCGTACCGTCTGCCTTTGCAACTTCTATAAGTTTTTCAAGCATTTCCATACCCTTGTCAACCGTTGCCGCAAAACGTTCTTCTTCATTTCGAATTACAGTCTTGATGTATGAAAGTTTTTCAGTTAATTCGGGATATGCCGTTGCGTTTTCTTTAGCTACAACATCGCATATCTCTGCAAGAAACGTTCCCTTAACACCAAGAAGTCTGCCGTGTCTTGCAGCTCTTCTGAGCAATCTTCTGAGAACGTAGCCTCTACCCTCGTTTGACGGACTTACTCCGTCACAAATAAGGAAAGACGTACTTCTGATATGGTCGGTAATAACACGGAGAGATATATCCTTCTGCTTGTCCTCACCGTAATTTACGTTTGTAAGTTCGGAAACTTTCGACATTATATTCTTTACAGTATCAACCTCAAAGAGATTGTTTACCCCCTGCATAACGCAGGCAAGTCTTTCAAGTCCCATACCGGTATCAATATTGGGATGTGCAAGAGGTGTATAGTTACCCGCGCCGTCGCCGTCAAACTGTGTAAATACGAGGTTCCAGAATTCCATAAATCTGTCGCAGTCACATCCCGGTTTACAATCGGGAGATCCGCAACCGAATTCCTCGCCTCTGTCAAAATGTAATTCCGAGCAAGGACCGCAGGGACCGCTTCCTATCTCCCAGAAGTTATCATCGCCAAGACGAACTATTCTTTCGGCGGGAAGTCCTACTTTATCATGCCAGATATTGTACGCCTCATCGTCTTCTTCGTATATAGTTACCCAAATCTTCTCTTCGGGCAATTCAATAACTTTTGTGCAAAATTCCCACGCCCAAGTTATTGCTTCTTCTTTGAAATAATCGCCAAAAGAAAAGTTACCGAGCATTTCAAAGAAAGTACCGTGTCTTGCGGTTATGCCAACTCTCTCAATATCGGGAGTACGAATACATTTCTGGCAAGTTGTCATACGCTTCTTTGGCGGTTCTGATTCACCCTTAAAATACTTCTTCAAAGGTGCCATTCCTGCATTTATAAGCAAAAGCGACTTGTCGTCAATAGGCACAAGGGGAAAACTCTTGTGTCTTAAATGTCCTTTGCTTTCAAAAAATGATAAATACGCTTCTCTTAAATCGTTAAGTCCTGTCCATTTCATTTTTTATACTCTCCTTAAAACTCTATATCCGCTATATCATCTTCCGCTGACGTTTTAACGTCCTCGGATATCTTTGTCTTCACTATGTCTTCAAATTTCGCATCTCGGTTCTGATACAAAATATTCAAAACCTGCAAGAAATCCCTTATTATCTCTCGAGGGGTGATCATCGTATTAGCCCCCGCTCTTTCAAGGCTTTCTTTCAAAAATAACGCCGCCTGCTCGTCGGTTACCGGCACTTCCCAATTATAATTCATACCGTGCAGATTCTTCACTCTCGTCACAAGCGCATAAAGCTGGTTGTCGTCAAGCCTTTCAAGTCTTATAACCGGCCCCATCAGGTTCTTATAACCCATATCTGCGTACTTGCCGTCTTCAAGGCGGCTCTTTAACGCTTCGTAACTGTATAACCCTCTACGCTTGTCCTCAAGAAACATAGGCGTTCCGCCGAGGATTATGCCAAGCCCTTTTGAATTACCCTGAAGCGTATCGTTAAACATTGATAAAAGCTTCTCATAATTCGCTTCTCTTGATACGCGGTTAGTTATCTTATATAAATTAACACATTCGTCTATGAATACCACAAACCCTTTGTAGCCTATCCTGCGCACGAAAAATGCTAACAACTTTATATAATCGTACCAGTTTTCGTCGTTTATTATTGAATAAACGTTAAGCTCTTTTTTAGCTTCACTCTTTGTTAAATACTCCCCGCGCAACCAACGGAGCGCACAGCCTTTCAAACCGTCATCGTTACATTTCGTCGCTCTGTAAAACGTATTTACAACACAAGCAAAATCAAAGCCGCCAACGTGCTCTTCTGCCTCTCGAGTTACTTCAAATATCCTTTTTTCAACAGCATTGTCAAACGCTTCGGTGCCTGACTTAATTCCCGCCATCGCGGTTTCCGACTGTATATTCGATATCCATTTCGCTATAAGCGTCTGCAACGCGCCCCCCTCGGGCGACGTCTTCGTGCACATGTTTTTTATAAGCTCTCTGTAAGTAGCAACACCGTTACCCTTTGAGCCGTATAATCTTCTCTCGGGAGAAAGGTCTGCATCACAGCAAACGTAATTCTTCTCAACGGCGTACCCCTTTACAAGCTGCATAAGAAAGCTCTTTCCGCTTCCGTATCTGCCTATAACAAGCTTCATAAACGAACCGCCCTCGGATACGTTCTCAAGGCTGTCGAGAATTGAATTCACTTCTCCCTCTCTGCCTATCGCTACGTAAGGCGCTCCCATTCTTGGTACTACGCCCGCCGATAAACTTTCCAGAAGAGAAACCAATATTCTTTTTGGGACTCTGTTTACTTGTTGAGCCATTCTCTTATCTCCTCTTCATACTCGGAAATCAAAACATACCGTCCGTCTTTTTCCTCTATGCCTATATCCCCTAACAACTCAAAGCAAAGCTCGTTTACTACCTCCGCCAAAGTTTCGGGCAGCATATAACTCTCTTCAGCTATCTTCATAAATCCTTGGTTGTCGCCCTTGGCAATATAAGATATAGCAGTTTTTGCTATATCAAGCGCCTCGCTCTCAAGTGAGCTTTCTGCCCTCTTATTATCTGTATCTTCAATGGGCTCTTCGTCTTCTTCGTATTCAACCAAACGGTCGGTTAGTTGCCACGACTCTTCTTCGATAGCTTTCGCCTTTTCAAAAGATACCTCAAAAGGCTTTCGTTCTTCTTCGGAAATTATTATAGCCTTTTCTCTTGCCTGTCTCTCGTAATAAACACAAGGCAATTTTTTGTCAAAATATTCGTTCAGTATAACCTTTTGCTCTTCCGTTAAGTTCTGCACGTTAAGCCTTGCTCTAATACCAAGATACGCTCTGATTCTGTTTTCACAGTATCTTACCATATCGGTTACTATAAAGGATAAATCCTTTACGTTTTCGACTTCAAAATAGTCTATACTGATTTTACGCTTTGAATGATACGAACAAACAGCCCCGCTATACGCATCTCTAACAACGTTTTTCTTAACCAATCTACCGTTATTCAAATCAAATCTGCCGTCTGATAACGCCATTCGCTTTACTGCGTAAAATATTCCACCCCTTATATGCTCGTGAAACGTCTTGTAATTCTTCTCGTCAATATATTTGCTCTTTCGCCATTTGTATGACGATAATTCTTCTATAAGAAGTAATGCAAATCTGTCCTCTTCACTTTCCGAATAATAAAACTGCTTGAATGACGCCATATCTACAACTTCTGTATAAAATGAAGAAATTCTGTCAATCGGCGCATCAAGTCCGTTTATAAGGCAGTAATCGCACACCCATTCGGCTAAAAACTTATCAAGCTTCGTGTAAAGCTTTCTGTAATTTTCCCATATATCGCAAATAAGCTCGAGTCCCTTTTCTGCAGGTATTATATGGGGAAGATTTATTATCTCGTATATATATAACAAAATATAACTGCTGTCGGTGGGAATATATTTTTTATTTCTAACACAATCTCTCCAGTAAAAATACCATTCCCTTTGCCTTATTGACATCTGAATATAGCTCGGCATATATGAAAAATATTTTACCGGTGAAGTTTCTTCCGTTTTTATATTGTAATACTTTTCAGCATCACATCTAAATCGCTCGTAAAAAGTGTATTTGGTAGGCCATGAAAGAATAGTCACATTTTCAATAAAGCTGTTTTCGGGAGAAAATTCAAAAAGAACTTTTGGCTCTTCGATATGTCTTTTTATCGGTTCTGACATAGAAACGTAAGAGTCACTCTTACCGTCTACAACAAGAATCGCTTCAGGCGCTTTTTCAACCGCTGTATCAAACTGCATTTTCTTCGGCGGAGTAATCTCACCTATGTCCCAAAAACTATCTAATTCTTCAATTTTTGAACGTTTTAACTTTCTCTCGTCTTCGTTCTTGAAAATCATCTTACCTACTCAATCTCTTAATCAAAAAAATCACCAAAAACTTTCTTTATATTATATCATAAAATTAACTCTATGTCAATTATTTATACAACAACAGCACCGCCAATATCAATCAATTTTTCGTCCGAAAGGCTTATAACTTTCTTTCCGCACTTTTCAATAAATCTTTTTATAGATTTATAATCTCGGTGTTCTTCAATACTCCCAAAAAAACACACGCTCTCTGCTAACACAACAGAGCATCCGCCAATAAAACCGCAATCATATTCGGGTAGTAAAATATCTTTCTTTTCAACAAGTATACTGTTTATACCGTTATCGGTATAAGCCTTGTGTAAACCCGCATCCGTTGTTATGAAATCATTCTCATCTACACGGCAGGTTGAGCAGGCGGTGTACCCTTGTTTAACGTCTACTATCTTCTCTGCTAAATCCGTTATCAATTTTGATGTCGAGTTAACCTTTGAAAAAAGAGTGTTATTTTCCGTCAGTACCGCATTAAAAAGTATATCCTTCGGATACTCCTTTAAAACAGGTTCATCCGTAGTTTTTACATTTTTTTCGGTTAAATCAAAAATATTCTTGTTCTTTTTGTAATACTCTTCGTGAGTATATAAAACTCCGTCATAAAAAAACACAAGCATATCAACGTGTGATGCAACCCCATTCTGCAATCTGTCAAATCCAGGGAGTTTTATTACCGTATACCCCATTTCTTTTAAGCTGTTTTCGCATTTTCGGCTAATGCCTTCACCAACAAGTATTTTACTCAAACAAATACACCTCTTTTGTCAAATAATAAGAGTAAAGCCCGGACGATATTTCTGTCCGGGCTGTAGTACTTCAATATACAATTAGTTAGCTCTTGTAACCTTGTTGGAACGGAGACAACGAGAGCAGACATTAACAGTCTTGGGCGTGCCGTTTACAACTGCCTTTACCTTTCTGATATTGGGTTTCCATACTCTGTTTGTTTTACGATTGGAGTGAGAAACATTAAGTCCAAATGCTACACTCTTACCGCAGAAATCACACTTTGCCATTCCGATGCACCTCCATTTATGATAAATCAAATTATAAACTTATTTTTAACAAGAGATATTATAACACAACAATTTCCAAATTGCAATACTTTTTCAAAAATAATATCATCTCTTTTAAGAATTATTATTCTGTTCAAATCTTTTTGATATTTTTATCATAAAATGGTTGACATTTCGGTATTAATATGCTAAAATGTAACAAACTATAATATTAATCGCAAGGTGGTATTGGATATGAAAAAGTTTTTCAAAAAAGTTCCTGCTTTAGTTGTGGTATCTTTGATTATTTTATTAACCGTTGCTTTCGCTGTAATCGCCGCAAATATTGATTCAGTTGAAACTTGGTTGGATTATTATATAAATGGTGAAGAGTCCGCTTTAACGGATGTTGATAATAATGGTACAATAAACATTCTTGATGCTATTTTATTCCACAACCAAATCAATGCCCCGGCTCCCGACGGTTTTACAAAGGGAATCTATTGATAACAATACAAATTAATTAAACCTCATCATTCTTGATGAGGTTTTTTGTTTTGCCAAAAACAAACGGCGGGAGCGCGCGGGGGCCTCAAGGCGAAGAATTGAGCCTTGGGGTTTCGAGCTCGTCCCCCGCCCTACGAGATAGAAAAACAGTTTGTATAAACAACTTTAATCGGTCATTCTGAGTGGAGCGACCATTTGGTCGCGGAATCGAAGAATCCCGTTATTTTAGCGCAGGAATAATGGGATCCTTCGACTTCGGCAGTTACACTGCCTTCGCTCAGGATGACCATATTTTATTGTTTGTGCAAATAATATTAAGTGGTCATTTCGAGTGAAACACCGTTAGGTGTGGAATCGAGAAATCCCGTTATCTCTATATAGGAATATGAAGTAAGCAGATTCTTTATAAGCCTTCTCCCTCTGGAGAAGGCTTGCGTTAGTTTGCACAAACCCGTTATTAAAAGGTTCTTTGCCTACTTTACTCCACCAAAAATGTAGTTTTTTTGAATTAGTACTAACAATAAAAAATAGCACAAACCATTTACCAAAAGGTTCTTTGCCTACTTTCTTCCTTAAAGAAAGTAGGTTAGGCTTCGTTTTTGTCAAAAATTTGCGCTATTATAATTGCGGCAAACATCACTACGCAGCCAACAATTTCTCTTACAGACATCTTCTGTCCAAGAAGAATCCAACCAAATACAGCGGCAAATACAGATTCAAGGCTCATAATTATTGATGCTACCGCCGGTTGCAAGTCCTTCTGCGCTAATGTCTGGAAGGTATAGCCTATTCCGCAAGAACATGCGCCCGTATAAAGAATCGGTACCCATGCGCCGAGGATACTTGTTATATCCGGTCTTTCAAATATAAACATTACTATAGCGGACAATATTCCGCACACGTAAAACTGTACACAAGACAATTTAAGTCCGTTATATATAGCGGCATACTTGTCTATCGCCATTATCTGAAAAGTAAAAACAAATGCGCATATAAATACAAGCGTATCACCCGTAGACAAAACGAGCGACTCTTTCATACAAAGGAGATACATTCCAACCATCGCCAATGCAACCGCTACCCAAACGTTTATACCTATCTTCTTTTTCAGAAACAGTCCAAAAATCGGTATAATTATTATGTAGAGGCTTGTCAAGAAACCTGCCTTACCAACGGTGGTATAGATAATACCGTACTGCTGAAGCGTACACGCTATCATCAAAAATATACCGCATACTGCGCCCCCAACGAAAACACCTTTCGGGTTATAGTCCTCTCTGTTTTCTCCGGGATCTTTTTTTCCTAAAGTAAATACAAGCGGCAAAAGTACCGTTCCGCCTAAAATAAATCTTACAGCCTGAAATGTTAAAGGTCCTACGTACGCCATTCCCTCGCTTTGAAATGACATAGCAGCACCCCAAACGAGTGCCGCTATCGTAAGCATTATGGCTGCTCTGAATTTCTTAAAACTCATAATTCAAAACATTTCCCTTTTTTTTAGTTAAACAATATCTTTTCTACAGCCTCAACCGCAGTTTTTATACAGTCATCACACGAAGCTGTCGGACTGCCGGTGTTACTGCCCTTTATATCCGAGCATATAAATGCTCCGCAGCACTTTTCGAAATAGTCAACTATCATTCCCGCAGTCTTATAAGTTTCAGATTTAGTTGAGTTATCCACATCGCCGCTACTCGAAACAAGTCCGCAAAGTGCCACAGCTCCTGTAAGTGCGCCGCAAGTGTTTTTACGGTTACCCATACCTGCGCCCAGTCCTTCTGAAATCTTATACAAAGTTACTTCATCAAGTTCCGTCTTATCGGCAAATGCGCAAAGTACTGCCTGTGCGCAGTTGTATCCTTTGTTATGCAGTTCAAAAGCCTTTTCTAAATACTTACTCATACTTTTTCTCCGTTTATTTTAACAGAATTCTGCTTCGTCTACATATTCGTCGGTCAATATTTCCATTTCACCGTCGTCATAGGTATATTCGTCATCACCGAGGAATTCAGAAAGAAGATCTTCTTCTGCCTTAACCCTCTTCGCGTGCTTGTAAAGCAATACACCACCCGCTATACCGCCTGCCGCCGACATTGCCAACAACACCGTCGCAACATTCTTTTTCTTCGCAAACAACAAGAAAAAGAGTACCATCATCGTAATCGACTGAATAACGAGAGTAATTCCCGCATAAAAAGCTGTCTTCTTAATCATATCTATATCCTCCCGATTTTATTTTTTATATCTGCGCTTGTGATTTCAAATATGCATTGATAAAGCCGTCTATCTCGCCGTCCATTACAGCCGAAATATTACCGTCTTCATAGCCCGTTCTCGTATCCTTCGCCAATGTATAGGGCATAAATACGTATGATCTTATCTGTGCGCCCCACTCAATATTGGTCTTGACACCCTTGATGTCTTCAATCTTATCAAGCTTTTCGCGTTCTTTTATTTCCATCAATTTAGCTTTCAGCATCTTCATTGCCGTTTCTTTGTTCTGAAGCTGACTTCTCTCTGTCTGACATCCTACTACGATACCCGTCGGTATGTGCAAGATTCTGATAGCCGAGTCAGTTTTGTTGATATGCTGACCACCTGCACCGCTTGAACGGTGAGCAGTTATTTCAAGCTCTTCTTCTTTAAGTTCAATCTTTCCATCGTCTTCAAACTCGGGCATAACTTCTACCGATGCAAAAGAAGTATGTCTTCTGCCCGATGCGTCAAAGGGGGATACACGAACCAAACGGTGTACTCCGTTTTCGCCCTTGAGATAGCCGTAAGCGTTTTCGCCCTCTATCATTATTGTAGCGCTCTTTAATCCCGCTTCGTCTCCGTCAAGCCAGTCGATAAGTTTAACGTTGTAACCGTGGCGTTCGCCCCATCTTGTGTACATACGGTATAGCATCTGCGCCCAGTCTTGAGCCTCTGTACCGCCTGCACCGGGGTGGAATGATACTATCGCGTTATTCTTATCATATTCACCCGAAAGCAGAGTTGCTATTCTTCTCGTTTCGATTTCTTCGGTTATCGAATTCTGCTCTGCCAAAACCTCTTCAAGAACGCTCTCGTCATTCTCTTCAAGTCCCATTTCGGCAAGAACTACCGCATCTTCGCATCTCTTCTTCAAGTTCGAAAACGCTTCAATCTTGTCCTTCATTGATTTTATCTGTTGTAAAATCTTACTTGAATCTTCCATATTCCAAAAGTCAGGCGCCAACGTCTTTTCTTCAAGGCTTGCTACGTTAACTTTCAGCTCTTCTATCTTCATCGCATTGCCAAGCTCGTCTATATCTGCATCAAGTCTTATAAGCTCACGCTTTGCTTCTTCAAGTTGTATAATCAAGGTCTGTCCTCCTAATTGTTTTCTTTATGCCTATCCATACTATTATACACAGTTTACGCCGTTTTGTAAACAACTTTTTCCAAATATTTTCGTGTTTTTAGTCAGCTTTATCTTTCAATAGCGGGGTTAGTATCGTTATAAATTTCGGTATAAATATCTAAATCAAAATTCTTTATAAGCATTTCTATTCTCGGGCATACTACGTTCTCGGTGAAATAGTGTCCCCCAAGTACAAGATTAATACCCATTTCTTTCGCTTCTTGCTGATAATTATAAGGCACTTCGCCCGTTATAAGCGTGTCGCAACCGCACTTATATGCTTCTTCTATATAATCCTTACCGCTTCCGCCTACAATTGCAACTTTTTTTACCCATCTTCCGCTGTTTACGATAGTGAGCGAGTATCCATTAAGTTCAAGGGCTTCCCTTATGAGTGTGGCAAATCTTTCGGTAACACTCAAATCTTTATCCGAAATAACTTCCCCCATTCTGCCTACGTCGGAGAAATCTGTTACGTTTTTTAATTTAAATAAGTCTGCTAATGCATCGTTTACTCCGCCGCTTACCTTGTCAAGCCGTGTGTGGAACGAGAATACGGCTATATCGTTCTTTATCAATTTGCAAAGTTTACGCGATAAGTAGTGGTCGGTGTCGATGTTTTTTATACCGTGAAATATTATGGGGTGGTGGGATATAATGCAGTCGAAGCCGTTTTCTATGGCGTAATCAACGGCGCTTTCGGTTACGTCAAGGCAAATCAAAGCCTTTTTAACGTCCTTTTCGCCATTCGGCACAACCATTCTTCCGTCGTTATCCCAATCGCACGACAATTCTGCGGGTATCGCTTCTTCTAATCTGTTATATAACTCATTTATTGATGCCATAATATTTCTCCTTTATTTCTGTCAGTTCTTTTAAACACGAAAGCTCTTCGGATACGTCAATATTCGCCTTTAGTTTTCCCTTTATTTTCACCGAGACTCTGTCCATAACCCTTTCTATAAGTTCGCCTAAAAGGGCTTCTGACTTTTCTATATTTATCTTGCCTATAAGCGATTTCGCTTCGCTTATCTCACGTACATTTCCGTCGTATTCGGCGCATATTATCTGATATAATTTGCCTTCTTTAACGATATGCTCGTCGGTTATAAGATAGCCGTTTTGGCATAAGTACTTTCTCAAAGAGTCTTCTTTGGTCATAGGCTGTAAGATGTATTTTACGTTATTCTTGTCGATTGTTCCCTCTTCGAGTATCTGCTCAATAAGCTCTCCGCCCATTCCTGCGATAACTACGCAGTCGGGCGAAAACTTTTCTATTCCTTTTAAACCGTCGGTAAGATACGTATCTATCTTGTCTTGGAGGTTATTCTTTTTTATGTTGTTTACCGCCTTTTGCAAAGGCATCTCGTTTATGTCGGCGGCAACAGCCCTTTTTATTTTGTTTTTTAGGGCAAGATATACGGGCAATTTACCGTGGTCTGTGCCTATGTCAGCCAATATAGCACCGTTCGGTACGCAGTCGGCTATACGGCTCATTCTTAAATCAAGTGTTGTTTCTGACATTTTGTACTCCGTAAAATAAAAAGGGGCTAAAAAACATAAGCCCCTTAATATCACTCTCGAAAAATTCAGTTCTTCGCTGCAAAATATGCGTTAAGCTTTTCTACAAGCTCGTCTGCGTTTGTTCCGTGAACTGCGCATGCTGCTTCAATGCTTTCGCCTCTTGATGCGGGGCAGCCGAGGCAGTGCATACCAATTGCAAGGAAAAATTCAGCTGTACCTCTATCGTAATCGAGTACATCTCCAATAATTGATTCTTTTGTTACTTTCATTTTGTTTTACCTCCGTGATAATTTTTTATCGTATATATTATACCCTTTTTTTGTATGGTTGTCAATGTTTTTATGAATTTTCGCAGTTTGTGCGAGTTTGTTTTTTCGCGGGGCGTCGAGGACGTTGCCCACTACAAATTATCTATCTATGTTTGCACAAACCCGTTATTAAAAGGTTCTTTGCCTACTTTCTTCCCGCTTTCTTTCGCAGAAAGCTTGGCAAAGAACTTGCCGCTCTTGGCTCCTGCAAATTATTATTAGTAGTACAAACCCAATATTCAAAAGGTTCTTTGCTTACTTTCTTCCTCAAAGAAAGTAAGTTCTTTGCCTACTTTCTTTCGAAAAAGAAAGTAGGTTGACTTTTTTGTTATAATGAATTATAATCAATTTGTAGGATAACACTTTGTTTATTAATAAAAACGAAAGAGAGATTTTTAAAATGGATTGCATTTTTTGTAAAATAGTTAAGGGAGAAATCCCATCAAATAAGGTTTATGAAGACGAAAACATTTTAGCTTTTCACGACATCGCTCCTCAAGCTCCCGTTCACGTTATCGTTATCCCCAAGAACCACATTCAGTCGGCTAATGAAATAACGGCTGAAAACAGCGAAGTTATCGCAAAAATATTTGAAGCTATCCCCAAAATAGCCGCTGACTGCGGTCTCACAAACGGTTATCGCATCATTACTAACATCGGCGACGACGGCTGTCAGTCGGTTAAGCATATTCACTTCCACATTCTCGGCGGCAAAAAACTTACGGAAAGATTGGACTGAAGGTCAGTTCTAAAAATAAAGTTGAGGAAACTTATAAAATGGGTTACATTGCAGAAGAACTGAAAAGTCGAAATATTCCCGACGTTCTTACCTTCAAAGACGGAACAAAGCTTGAAAAAAAAGAAGATTGGGAAAAAAGAAGACTTGAAATAGTTGACACTTTAGCCGAAAATATGTTCGGTGCCATTCCCCCAGCTTTCCCTATCGAAACGGAAGAATTGTTCTTCACCGACAAAAAAATGGGTGGAAAAATGGATTATACCAAATATCTGCTCAAAATCAATACTCCAAACGGCGTTGTATCTTTCCCTTTCTATCAGTTCCTACCGCAAGGAAAAACAAACGTTCCGACGTTTATTAATATCGCTTTTAAGCCGAGCGCACCTTGGTCATATACTCCCGTTGAGTCAATACTCGACAGAGGATACGGCGTCTTACTTGCATATCACGATGATATAACAAGCGACGACGATGATTTTACTACGGGTATCGCAAGTGCTTTCCCCCGCGAACAGTACAACTGCGGTAAGATCTCCCTTTGGGCTTGGGCGGTCAGCAGAATTATGGACCACGCTCAAAATGTTGAGGTTATCGACAAGAGTAACATCTACGTTATCGGTCATTCAAGACTCGGTAAAACTGCCCTCTGGACTGCTGCAAACGACACTCGTTTCTCGTATGCCGTAGCAAACAATTCCGGTTGTTGCGGCGACGCTCTTTCAAGAGGCAAAATCGGTGAATCGGTAGAAAGAATATACAACAGATTCCCTTATTGGTTCGTTCCTAAATTTGCGGAATACGGAAACAACGAGGACAATATGCCTTTTGACCAGCATTTTCTCCTTGCGGCTATTGCGCCCAGAAAAGTTGTTACCGGTGCGGCGGTTCTCGACGAGTGGGCTGACCCGCAGTCGCAGTTCCTTTCTTGCTCTGCGGCTTCTCCTGTATATGAGCTTTTAGGAATGAAAGGCTTTATTTGCGAGGATAGGCAAACAGTTCCGGGAGATACCTTCCACGAAGGCTCTATCGGTCACCACCTACGCGAATACGGTCATTTACTCAGTCTTTATGATTGGAATAAATATATGGACTTTATCGAGGGGAAATAAGCAATAAAAAAGGAAGCATTTTTGCACAAGTCCAGTAAAAACGTACAGTAGAAAAAAGGGACCTCCTATGGTAGAATAGAGATAACTACCATAGGAGGAATTTTTATGCCCAGAGAATACAGACATATAAAACAATATGAAAACGAGATATTGCAATTAAAA
>JAZRUG010000004.1:0-26364 GCA_045652425.1 Eubacteriales bacterium | reverse complement strand
TAACAAGCTGGCAACATATTTAATCATTCCGGAAGGAGTAACAAGCATAGGTGAGTATGCATTTTATAATTATAGCAGTTTGAGACGTATAGATATTCCCTTAAGTGTAACGAGCATAGGAAAGAGTTCATTTTCTGGTTGTAGTAGTTTGACGAGCATAGAAATACCTGATAGTGTAACAAGCATAGGCGATAATGCATTTGATGGTTGCGGTAATTTGACAACTGTATATTATGAGGGTACTGAAGATGAATGGTATAGTATAGTTATTAATTCTACAAATAAACCATTGATCAATGCAGAAATAATATATGTTCAAAAAAAGAGCGAACTTGAAAAAGCGCTTGAAGGCACAGATTTGACTGTTGGTAAGTTGGCAGACGAAACAGAAGTGGTAATTATCCCTACACTTTCAGGTAACATTGCTATGACTGAAAGTGAACTTGCAGAAATGCTCGGTGATAATGTAACAATCATATCAAACAACGGTATTATCGGTACGGGAAGCAAGATAATCATTGGTGAGCAAGAAGTTGAAATTGCAGTAAAGGGCGACATTGACGGTGATGGTATTGCAACTGTATTTGATGCACTTATGGTTAAAAAGGCATTGGCTGAAAATAGCTTCGGCGAAAACGATATACGTGAATTTGCGGGCGATATCGACGGCGCAGGTGTAACGGATACAGCAGACGTTGATGCAATCCTTGCACACATCGTAGGCGAAATGCTTATAGCGTAAAAAAATAGAAAGAGTGTGGTTCGTCCACACTCTTTTTTTGATGAGTAGCGAGGAGTCAGGAACTTTGCTCCCGAACCCACACCAAAGGAGCTTTTTGAAAAAAGCCCCTTTGGAAACCGCAAAAACTTTAAAACGGGACGTCGAGGCGCCGTCCCCTACGAAGATGTTATGCTGTTTGTGCGGGTTTGTTTTCGCCGATGTGTATTATATTTGGTTAGCAGAAATGTTGTAGGCTCACTCCGAGAGGGAGCTCCCGACGAAGTCGGGTGAGGGAGAGTGCGATATAATAAAGTTTGCATTTACTGTAAGTTTCGCAGTCTCCTTCCGTCGCTTAACGGCGCCACCTTCCTCTCGGAGGAAGGCTTGTGAAGTGAGTGTTTGTTTTATGTTTGTGCATAGGGGGAATGGTTGTAAAATTACATTATTCTTCACGGCAGGAGTAATGCATCGCCCCACGATATAGTGGGTGTACAAAAGTGTTTATTTACTCACCGGATAATAGACAAGTCCGTTGAAAACAAGTGTTCCGTTTGAGTTTATGGAGTATTCTACTTCCATAGCTTCGCCGTTATTATCAATAGTAACTTTTTTCTCGTTGACTGAATAGGTGTATTTTTCGCTTCCTTTTTTGAACCAACCTTTGTCGGTAAATTCAATTCTGTTACCGTCGTGTTCCCAAATTCCGACAATTTGATGTCCCGTTAGGTTTGAATGACATCCGGCCAAAACAAAAAACAAAGCCCCAATCAGCAATAGAATAAATAAACACCTTACAAATTTTAACATAATATTTCTCCCAACAATATTATAATATGATATACATAGTATTAACCAAATGTCGTTTGTTAAAACGCTCAATCTTGACACAGAACTGTAAAAATGGTATAATATAATGAATTTTAGAGTGTAAAAACTACATATTTTGAAAGGTTTGAAATATGCAAAAATTAAAGAAAATCAGATTTGGTTATATAATATTTTTATTGATATCACTGGGAGTTATTTTTTCCATAGTTATATTTATGTCTAAAAATGAACCGGAGGCACCGAAATATGAACCTGCGCCCCCTGAAGCGCCGAGATTATCTTCTCTTGGAGCTATAGGCGAGTCCGTCGAGTTTGACACCGAGGTTAGATATTACGAGATAAAAGTACCTGACGGTAATCCTTACGTGCCTCAATTATGGGCGAATGCCGTATCTGCAGATACAAAGCTTAATATATATCAGGCATTTTTTGCAAACGGTTCAAAAGAGGCGTCTGCAAGGGTATATCTTGATGATGGCAAATATCAAAACAGCTACGAAGTAAAGTTTGTAAAAGACGAATCAAAGGGGTTCGTACTTCAATATGACGACAGATATACTTTTGTTCCCGATTATGTATTAAAAGAGGGAGAAGCATTCACTTTTTCTGTTGAAAGCGCTGATGAAAATGTTACTGTAGATCAAGCGGGTATTGTCAGAGCTGTCGGCATAAGTGAAACTCCGTCACAAGTAAAAGCATTTGTCGGAGATAAACTTGTAGACATACTTACCGTAACAAAAACGGTTAAGGCTACTCTTAATATGTTTATTGTTTCAGGTCAAGGAAATGCCGCAGGTATTGGCGGTAACGCTATAGAAAGCATAAAACCTTTGGCGGGAACTGCATATACCGTAGAACTTGAAGACAGAGCATTTGAAATGAAGGACCTTTCTGTTGGAAGAGAGGGCTTTACTCCTGCCTTGGCTTCGCAGTGGTATTCATATACAAGCGAAAAGGCTTTGTTTATTCAAACTGCCGTGTCTGATGTATCGATAACTGATTGGACGCAGAGCGGGGAAGCTTATAAAATGGCTTTAACGCGTATAGATTATTTTAAAAATAAGTTTGAGGAAGAAAACTCTCCGTATGCTTTAAATAAGGTATTCTGCATCTGGCTTCATGGCGAATGGGATATAGCCCGCGCTATGCAGTCGGAAGAATATATCTATTATTTCAATGATTTTTATAATGGTTTAAAAGAGAATATAAATCTCGACATGACTGCGGTAATACCCGTTAGAGCTTCGCTCGCCAAAGAGGATTCACATAATGCAATAGCACCCGTATGTTCTGCGCAATATATGCTTGGAAATATGTATGAAGACTTACGAATAATCACTCGTATTCCTGACAATGCAAACACTGAAAACGGTATGGTTTTTGCCGGAAACCTTTATTACACACAGAACGGTTACAACGAGATAGGCAAGGATGCGGCGTTTAATTTATATAATTGCTATGGTTCAGATACGGATAAATCGGTAAGAAAGATTGAACTTTTCGGTAATACCCACGAGGACTTGTTTGAATACGGAGAGACTATAGAACTTGAGGTTGATGAAAATATAAGAACCGTTGCCGTTATTTCGCCGCTTTATGCTGAAACCACTAAAGTAAACGTAACTTTTGATGACAAAATGCTTACTTATTCAAGCGGCGGAAACGTAGGAATAGCCGAAGAAAATGACGGGACCGTTGCTGAAATGCTTTTCTCTTGCGGAAAGGTGGATTTTAAGTTTAACGTAAAACGCGCTTCTGAAGAAAACGAAATACAGTTGAGCGAAAATTCGTACGCTTGGGAATTTAACGATTTATCTGAAATTGCAGGTTTAAATAACTTAACCTTGTCGGAGAAATCAGTCGCAGACCAATATACGATAACCGACAGTATTCTCACATCTGTAAACAGACAGGTTGATTTTAACTTTGCGACACCTATTGAACTAACTTCAGATTTTGATTGGTCGATTGAGTGGACAGGTGTCTTAAATGACAACGGTATTATATTAGGCAATGCTTTTGCTACCAAGGGATATATTTACCTTGCGCCGTATGCTCAAAATATGGGATATTCGGTTAGACTTGTTGACGATAACGGACAGACGTTTTATTTGCCTTACGGCGAGTACGCAGAACAGAACAGGTCGATGAACAATTGGAAAATATCGTATAAAAGTGAAAATAAATCTATTACTTTGTATTTGAATGATACTGTTGTTACCGAACATATTACCGAAAAGCTGTTTTCGTTTAAATTTACAAATATGCTTGGAAGATACGGTAGTGATAACGTAAATTACTGTTATGCGGGAAGTTTGGATAATTTAAAGATTACCTTTGTATCACAAATTTCCGGAAACCAAGGAGAATAAAATAATTTTTAGGAAGCTTTGATATGAGCAGAAAAAATAAAATAAAATACATATCTGTGATAGTATTGTTTTGGGCGGGGCTGATTGCTTTAGCGGTTATTTCAAGCGGAGCCGCGGTTAAAAAAGTTTATCTTAGAAGTGGCGGAAACGGAGACGGTTCGAGCTATGAAAATGCGATAGGCGATTTTAAAGAAGCTGTCAGAATTCTTGCAAAAAATGGCGGAGAAATTGTTGTTTGCGGGAAATATTCTTTTACCGAGCTTATAAATCTTTCAAAGATGAGCGGAACCTCGAACGGAAAGAAAATTATAACGGTAACGAGTGTCGACGGAGAAACCGATTACCGACAAACTGATGGCGCTTTGCTGTGTTTTGGTGACGAAACTACATCGGCAAATATGATTCTTGCAGGTAAATTTGTTTTTGAAAATCTGAATATTGTAACAAGCGGAAGTAAGACACCCAGAAATATTATTTGCAGTGGATACGATACAGTTTTCGGAGAGGGAATAGTATGTGACAAAAAAGGAGACGCTCCTTTTTTGTCCATAGTGGGAATATCTTTAGAAAATGACCGTATAACCTCGGGCGGAAAAGTAACGGTAAAAAGTGGCACTTACTATAATGTTTGTGCAGGAAACAGAAACGGAAACAGCGTTGGGGATACAACACTTGCCATAGACGGCGGAACTTTTGAAGGAATTGTTTCAGCAAGCGGTTATAATAATACAGGGATTAAACAAGAGGGGAATGCTACTTTAGTGATAAATGGCGGAACTTTTCTTGGGCAGGTTGGTTGTATAACTGATGTTTCAGGCGATTTTAATTTTACAATAAACGGCGGAAACTTCAAAAAAGAAATATGCGCTTACGGAAAATACAATATGGTGGATATCAACGGCGGTAATTTGCAAAATATTATTGCTGTAAATATTGCTGATTTTATAGAAGAATTGCCCGAAACAACAGAAAACGGAGAAACTGTTGAAAATGCTGAAACAAAAAAAGCAGGGAAGACAGAAGAAACTACTGAAAACGTTAAAAAGAGTACTGTAAATATAAACGAATACAGCGGAAACGTTGATAACCTTATAAGTAAAATTAAAGGTATGGGGGTTATAATAAACAAAAATACTATGGGGGGGAATGATGCCGAGACAACAGAAGTTTTGGAGTCTGATACATTGTCGCCTGAAACAACCGCTATTTTACCAAGTGAAAGTGAAATAAACGAAACAAGCGTTTCTTCTACGGGGGTTACTGAATCCAAGGAGACGGATAGTTTGTTCGAAAATGAAAATCAAAGAGAATATCTTTTAGGTTCAAGACAGAATACGGTATTGGCAATATCGGCAATAGGTGTCGTTATAGCCTTGTCAATAATAATATTTGCTTATAGAACGGTATACAGAAAGAAATAAAAAAACAGTAAGCCCCTTCCTTTATAAAAAAGGAGGGGGCTTACTGCTTTAGGGAAAAACGATGAAAAACTGATTATTTACATAATACCTTGAGCCATCATAGCCTCAGCAACTCTAAGAAAGGCTGCGATGTTTGCACCGGATACAAGGTCGTAACCGAGACCGTATACAAGCGCGCTTGAAGCACATTCGTCGTGAATATTTTTCATTATATTGCGAAGCTTTTCGTTAACTTCTTCTTCCGTCCATCTGTAACGCATACTATTCTGAGACATTTCAAGAGCTGATACCGCAACACCGCCTGCATTTGCGGCTTTTGATGGGCCGACAGCTGATAAGTTTTCTTTTAAGAATTTCAAAGCCTCGTTGGTTGTTGACATGTTAGATACTTCAATATAGTATTTTGCGCCGCTTTCAACGATTTTCTGCGCTTCTTCCATATTAACTTCATTCTGTGTAGCGCAAGGCATAACGATGTCTGCCTTTATTCCCCAAGGCTTCTGACCTTTGAAGAATTTTGCTTCGGGGAATTTTTTAGCATAGTCTTCAACTTTGTCTCTGCCCGAAGCGCGCATTTCAAGCAAGTAATCAACCTTTTCGCCCCAAATACCGTCTTCGTCGTATACAAAGCCGTCGGGACCGGATATCGTAACTACTTTAGCCCCGAGCTGCTCGGCTTTTTTACATACGCCCCAAGCAACGTTGCCGAATCCGGAGATTGATATTGTCTTATCGTGTATTGTTTCATTAAAGTGACGGAGAACTTCTACCGCAAAATATACTGCACCGTAACCCGTAGCTTCAGGTCTGATAAGAGAACCGCCGTAGCTTAAAGATTTACCTGTAATTACTCCGTTTTCAAAGTTACCTTTTATTCTTCTGTACTGACCGAACAGATAACCGATTTCTCTTGCGCCTACTCCTATGTCTCCTGCGGGAATATCCGTGTCGGGACCGATGTGTCTGTAAAGTTCGGTCATAAAGCTTTGGCAGAATCTCATTATTTCAGCATCGCTCTTGCCTCGGGGGTCAAAGTCGGAACCGCCCTTTGCACCACCTATCGGAAGACCTGTAAGACTGTTTTTAAAAGTCTGTTCAAAACCTAAAAATTTCATCATTCCCATATATACGGAAGGATGGAAACGGAGACCTCCCTTATAAGGACCAATAGCAGAGTTGAACTGAACTCTGTATCCGCGGTTAACGTTTACTTTGCCGTTGTCGTCAACCCAGCTTACTCTGAAAGAGAGTTGTCTGTCGGGTTCTGCCATTCTTTCGAGAATGCCGTTTGCTTCATATTCGGGATGTTTGTCTAAAACGGCAGAGAGGCTCCCGAAAACCTCTTCAACCGTTTGTATAAATTCAGGCTCGTATTGGTTACGATTTCTTACCTGTTCAATTGTTTTTTGAATGTATGCGTTCATAATATCCTCCAAAGGTTTTAGTTGAATACCCTCTTTTTTTGTTTAGTATTATTATACTGTTTTTGGGGGGATTGTGTCAATGTGTAAAGTTCACTAAAAAAAAGCCCTAAAATTATTAATTTTGTGAAGTTTATGCAAAAAAATACACATAATAACTTAATAAAATTAAGAATTGCAGAAAAAAAGTTAATAAAACTAAAAAATAACACCGTTTTATCGAAGGAGTGCGAATTATTGGTAAGATTGTGTAAAATTGCAAAAAAACTCTTGAAAAATGCGACGTAATAGTGTACAATAAATGTATAAATTATTTCTAAATATATATTAGGGAGATTGGTTTTGAAGCTTCTTGAAGACAGAATCAGAGCAGAGGGGAAAATATACCCCGGTAATATTGTAAAAGTTGACGGTTTTGTGAATCACAGAATTGACGTGAAGTTACTTAAAGAAATAGGAAAAGAGTTTGCCCGACTGTTTTCCAATTCGGGAGTAAACAAAATTGTTACCATAGAGGCATCGGGAATTGCTTTCGCGTGTGCGGCTGCTATGGAGCTTGGCTGCGACGTGGTTTTCGCAAAGAAAAGCGGACATAAGAACGTTGGAGACAACGTATATACCGAAAAAGTCGTTTCTTTTACAAAGGGGAAGGAATATGACATAGTTATATCGAAGGACTATTTATCAAAAGAAGATAGAGTTTTGATTATAGATGATTTTCTTGCTGACGGCAATGCTGCAAAGGGGCTTATGGGTATAGTAGAGGCTTCGGGCGCAGCAGTTGTAGGTATAGGAATTGTTATTGAAAAAGGATTCCAGCCCGGCGGCGATTTGCTTCGCAGTAAAGGGATAAAGGTAGAGTCTTTGGCTATTATTGACAGTATTGACGGAAATACCATAACTTTCAGATAACCGGTATGTATTTCATACTTGATTATAATTTTATATCTTAAAAAGGAGAAAATCCAAAATGAAAAAGTTTCTTTCAATTCTTTTGGCAGTGCTTCTCATTGCAGTTTCTTTGACCTGCTTCGCTTCTTGCGGCAGTGAATCAGAGAACGAAGGCGGCGAGGGCAAATTTAAGGTAGGCGTAATTCACATCGGCGATCCTGCTGACGGTTCGGGTTATTCCTATACACACGATTTGGGTATCGTTGAAATGCAGAAAGCTCTCAACCTTGCTGACGACCAGATCATTCGTAAGCTCAACATTGCTGACGATGATGAATCTGCAATCAGAGAATCTATTGAAGCTTGTATTTCCGATGGTTGTAAGATTATCTTTACAACAAGCTACGGTTATATGGACACAACAGAAGCTCTTGCAAAAGAACATCCCGACGTAATCTTCTCTCATGGTACAGGTTACAAGAGCAACGAAACAAACTTCAACAACTACTTCGGTAGAATTTATCAGGCTCGTTACCTCTCCGGTATTGCTGCTGGGCTCAAGACAAAGTCCAACAAGATCGGTTACGTAGCAGCTTACGGCACAGAACTCGCTGAAACATGCAGCGGTATTAACGCATTTGCACTTGGTGTACAGTCCGTTAACCCCGAAGCAGAAGTATATGTAAAATCTCTCAACAGCTGGTTTGACCCTGCAAACGAAACAGCTTATGCTGAAGCTCTTATCGAGCTCGGTTGCGACGTTATCGCTCAGCACTGCGATACAGCTAACCCTCAGATCGCAGCTCAGACAAAGGGCGTATTCGGTTGCGGATACAACTCTGACATGACAAAAGAAGCTCCCAAGGCTCATCTTACTGCTCCTATCTGGAACTGGGGTGTTTACTACACAGCAGCAACAAAGGCAGCTATGGACGGTACATGGAAAGACTTCGGTAACTACTACGGCAGCTTGGCAGACGGTCTTGTAGACGTATCTGCACTTTCTGAAAACTGCGCAGAAAACACTGCTGAATACATTAAGCTCGTTAAGGACCTCTTCAAAGAAGGTACTTGGGACGTATTCTCAGGCGTTAAGCTTTCCTTCAAGGACGGTGCTATCGTTAAGACTGACGCTGACCTCAAGGACAACGCAGGTAACGTAATTGTTAAGGCAGGCGGCGCATCTGTTGAAGATTCCGTTATTACCGGTACAATGAACTACTTTGTAGAAGGCGTATCACTTAAGTAATTTTTTAACATTGGTCTGAATATGCTTCTCTTCCTATGTTGGAGGAGAAGCATATTTATAATAAAAATCAAAAAAGCAGGAGAGGTTATGGCAGAGGTAACACGCGGCAATGCTGCTATCGAACTAAAAAATATAAGCAAGACCTTCGGCTCGGTACATGCAAACAAGGGAATAAATCTTTCGGTAAACAAGGGTGAAATTTTAGCGCTTTTGGGAGAGAACGGTTCGGGAAAAACAACCTTGATGAATATGCTGTCGGGTATATACAAGCCCGACGAAGGTGAAATTTACATAAACGGAGAAAAGGTTGTTATTCAGTCGCCCGAAGACTCAAAAAGACTTGGAATCGGTATGGTACATCAGCATTTCAAGCTTGTTGAGAAGTTTTCTGCCGCAGATAATATACTTATCGGTTCTGACAACGAAGAGGGCGCAGATAAGTACTTATTAAGAAAAAGCAGATTTAAGAAAATTGGAGATATGAGCCGCAAATTCGGGTTTGATATAGACCCCGAAAAATTCGTATGCGATATGGGAGTCAGCGAGAAGCAGACCGTTGAAATATTAAAGGTTCTTTATTACGGAGCAAACGTGCTTATACTTGATGAACCTACGGCAGTGCTTACGCTTCAGGAAAAGGATAAGCTTTTCTCTATATTGCGTAAAATGAAAAAAAGCGGCTGCGCTATAATAATCATTACCCACAAACTGAACGAAGTTCTTGAAATAAGCGACAGGGTTACTATTTTGCGTAAAGGTGAAAGTATCGGAACGGTAAATACTTTCGAAACAAGCGCAAAAGAGCTTACCGATATGATGGTAGGCAGAGCTGTTGAACTTGCTATCGACAGACCTCAATGTTTAAAAGATGAAGTACTGTTAAAATTAGATAATGTTACAGTTCCCGGAGAATCGGGACTCAAAGCTATTGAAGACGTTTCTTTTGAATTGCACAGCGGCGAAATTCTCGGTGTTGCCGGTGTTTCGGGTTGTGGACAGAAGGAGCTTTGCGAGGTTATTGCGGGGCTTCAAAAGCTTGATTCGGGAAAGATTATTTATAAAGATACTGAAATTCAAGGAAAGACAACTCGTGAAATAATTAATCTTGGCATAAGTATGAGCTTTGTACCTGAGGACAGACTTGGTATGGGACTTGCGGCATCACTCAGTATTACTGACAATATGATGCTGAAAAATTATGGTAAGGTAAAAGGACCTTTCGTTGACCGTAAGAATACGAGAGAAACGGCAAAGAGGGTTATAAAAGAGCTTGAAATCAATACTCCGGGAACAGAAACGGCTGTAAGAAAGCTTTCGGGCGGTAACGTTCAAAAAGTTCTTGTCGGAAGAGAAATAGAATCTTCTCCTACGGTTATCGTTACGGCATATCCCGTAAGAGGACTTGATATTAACTCTTCATATATCATATACGATATTTTAAATGAGCAGAAGAAAAAGGGCGCGGGTGTTCTTTTTGTAGGCGAAGACCTTGACGTTATGCTTGAGCTTTGCGACAGAATTATGGTGCTTTGTCACGGCAAGGTTACCGGTATTGTTGATGCTAAAGAAGCTACAAAAGAGCAACTTGGTTTGCTTATGACAAATGCCGTAGAAGCAGAGCAAAATATTGATAATAAAAAGACTACGGTTGAAGCAGACGAGGTTGAATACGAATTTAAAGAAAAAACGAGTGGAAAGAAGCCCAAGAAGCATAAGGAGCCTTTTGTACATCTTATTAAAAGAGATGCGCTCCCTCTGTGGAAAACTTCGGCGATATATTTTGCCGCAGTAATGGTTGCTCTTTTGATAGGCGGATTGTTTGTTATAATGAACGGTGCAAATCCGTTTAGCTATTATTCCAACATTCTTGTCGGATGCTTTAAAAACTCGATTAATCTTAACGGTCTTATAAGGCAGATAATACCTTTGACTATTACTTCTCTCGGTATAGCATTTGCATTTAAGATGAAATTCTGGAATGTTGGCGGTGAAGGTCAGTTTATTGCCGGTGCCATTTCTGCGGCGGCAGTAGCTCACTTGTTCAGAGGAAGCGACACGTCAAGTATTATCGTTCTTTTGTGTATGTTTGTTGCAGGTGCATTGGGCGGTGGTTTGATAGGTCTTATCCCTGCGTTACTTAAGGTTAAGTTCGGTACAAACGAAACGCTTCTTACATTGATGCTTAACTATATTGTACTTTATTTCTTCATTTTCTTAAAGAAGACACACTATTTCGGTCAGTTGAATAACGGTGTACCGAATAACAGAGATTTTGCTGCCTTGGAGGAAAATGCACGCTTGCCTCAGATATCTCTTGCAAATGGGATAAGATTTGACGTTTCTCTGATAATAGCATTGATTCTTGTTGTAATATGTTTTATTTACTTCAAGAAGACAAAGCACGGATATGAGATATCAATAGTAGGTGATAGTATCAATACCGCAAAATACGCGGGAATGAACGTGCCCAAAATCATAATAAGAACTATGTTCTTGAGCGCTGCTGTGATAGGTATCGCCGGAATGTTTCAGGTGTCAGGTGTTGCAACCTCGTATAGATTGAGTACGGGCATAACCAGTGGTGTGGGCTGGACCGGCGTAATCGTTGCTTGGCTTTCAAAGCTTAACCCAATAGGTATTTTCGTTACCTCGGTGCTTATGTGTATTCTTTCCAAAGGCTCAAGCGTTGCAGAAAGTGCGTTTAACATTTCTCCCGCTGTGTCATCAATTTTGCAAGGTATAATTTTGTTTACCGTTCTTGCGGCAGACTTCTTTATAAACTACAGATTTGTATTTAACTTTAATAACAAAGCTGAAGGAGGTAAAAAATGAATACGATTATAAAATTTCTTTTTTACTCCATCAGAATGGGCGTACCGCTTTTGTTTGGTACGGCAGGTGAAATAGTATCCGAGAAGTCGGGTAGCTTAAACCTCGGTGTCGAAGGCCTTATGGCTATGGGCGCTATCGGTGGATATTATTTCGGCTGTAAGACGAACAGTATGATAGTTGCTATCCTTGCCGCATTTTTGTGCGCGGCGCTTGGCGGACTTGTGTATTCGTTCCTTACTATTACTTTTCAGGCAAATCAGAACGTAACCGGTCTTACGCTTACAATATTCGGTGTAGGTGTATATGAATTCGTTGGACGCTCGTTGACAAGTGGTGGTAAATATCCGATAATGGACGAAGCTTCGCAGATGGTGTTTATGAAATCCGATATCGGAATCCCCGTGCTTCGCGATATCCCCTATATCGGAACGTTGTTGTTCTCGTACAACATAATGGTTTATATATCGGTTTTGGTTGCTGTGGCTCTTTGGATTTATATTACAAAGACAAAGACTGGATTGAAATTGAGAGCTACCGGTGAAAACTACGGCGCGGCTGACGCGTGCGGTGTAAATGTTTCACTCTACCGTTATATGCATACGGTGTGCGGCGCGGGTATAACAGGTCTTGGCGGACTTTACCTTGGTGTTGTTATAAACGGCGGTGCTTGGAATGAAAGCTGGATAAACGGTATGGGGTGGATTTCGGTTGCATTGGTTATCTTTGCAAAATGGAATCCTGCAAAAGCTATTTTCGGTTCGTTCCTGTTTGGTGCTTTGACTGTATTGCAGTCTTGGAAGGGTAACCTTAAAGAAGCTTTCCCGAGTGTTCTCGGTTGGGTAGATGTTATACCAAATGAATTTTATCAGATGCTTCCGTTCGTTATAACCTTTATAGTTCTTGTAGTATCGTCCATAAGAGACAAGGGCAGAGGCGAACAACCTACCTGCTGTGGTATAAACTACTACAGAGAAGAAAGATAATAATATAAAAAATTGCACACGGTTTCGTGTGCAATTTTTTTGAAAATAAAAATATAGTGTGCACAGTTTTTTTCTATGCACACTATTGTTTTTATTTTTATGCTTCGGGAGCGATTCTGGAGGGAGAAACGATCTTGCCGTAAAAGTTCATGTACTGGATAGGACCGTCGAGCCCGTGAAGAGGACGTCTTGTTTCTTCAAGTTCTTCGATTCTTTCCATTTCGCCGTTAAGATACTGATTTACTTCTATAATCGCGCTCTTGATTCTGCCAACGAGGGAAGCGTAACGCATATCCATAATATCCCAACCGAATGCCTTATAAATCTTGAACCAATTTGTTCTGTGGCATTCCCAAAGATCGTTAACTCTATTAATAAGGTCGGGAAGTTCAACGTCTGCAAAGTTTTTGAGAGCAGCCTTGTCGTTTGCCTTGTATGCGGCTGTAAGACGGAGGCCCATCTGTGATTTCTTTGCAAGTACGTTTGCTGCGTGGTAGCTAAATTCAAGTATGTCATTATATTTGCCGTTTCTGCCGATGGCTGCTTTCATTTCTTCTGCAAGCTTTGCATAGTGTGCATCAAGCTCAACGCCTTCGATATTCTTATCTGCAAGTCCTGTCAAGATATCCTGCCACATAAGGTATTTTGAGGGGTTGTATCTTGAAGAATCTTCCATATGTAACATATCGGGGGTTCTGTCAAGGCGTTCAAGAAGAGCGAAGTCGTCTACGTTTGCGCCGCAGATAAACTTAAATCTCTTTGCAAATTTATCGTAATCAATTTCTTTTGCGTAGCCGTGTTCAGCGTAAAGCTGACAACCGATAAGGGTGGTAGTAAGCAAACATTCAGTGCCGTTGTCGCCCCAAGTTGTCATAAACACTTTCTTAACGCCCGTCTTTTTACAAGCATTAAGAGCACATTCTGTCGATACTTTCGTCTTGTTCCAACCAAGGCTATAGCCGATCCAAGTCCAAATACCGCCTGCAAAAATAACGTTGTCGGTAAGCTGTTGGTGTGTAGGAATAATCTTTTCATATTCAGCTTGGTCGATTTTGTAGTAATCCCAGTAAATGCAACCCATATTCTTGGGAACCATATCAATTGTAGACTGGGGAAATACAACGTCAGGCTGATAATATTTCTTGTTACCAACCGTACGGAAGAACATATCATCCCACATCATAGGCTCAAGACTGAGGTCATCTACAATTTCCATAACCTTTGTCAAGTGCTCTTTCATAATTTCAATTGCGGGTTTATAACCGAAGTGGTCAATATACTTTCCGCGTCCAAGCTTCCAAGCTTCGTCCATACCGATATGAATCTTCTTTGTTCTGAAAGGACGGGTAGCAGCGGTAATAATATCTCTTACAAACTTATATGTTTCTGGTTTGCCTACGAGCAAACATTCTTCATAATCTCTGATGTTGTAGAAGCACTTCCAACGAAGTGTATCGGGCATGTGAGCGAGAGTCTGGATACAGGGAATCATCTCAATGCCGAGGTCATAAGCGTAATCGTCAAGCTCTCTCATTTCTTCTTCGGAATATCTTGCTCTCATATATCCAAAATAGGGCTGTTCTTTTACTTCAAATGTATCTTCAGCATAAAGCATAAGGGTGTTAAGTCCCATAAGAGCCAATTGCTTGATAACATCTTTTAAAGTCTTTATGTTGAACGCTGCGTTACCTTGAGCAACGTCAAACATAGGACCGTTCATTTCAAACTGTGGAACTTCTTCAATCTTAAAGCTTTCTTCGCCGTCTTTAATATGTTCTACGATAAGACCGAAAGCTCTGAAAAAGTGGCACTTTTCAGCGTAAACGACGGTACCTTTTTTGTCTTCGAGGTTTATTACGAGGTTACATCCGCCTTTTTGGGTAACGGTGAATTCATAACCACCGTCACCAAGGGTTACACCCATATAGTCGGCAAGAATACCGACACCGGTGTTAAGTTCTTCGTTTAACCCGAGAAATTTGATGTTCATAGTGTTTACTCCTTTTTAATATACATTAATTGAAATATTAGCAACAAGTTTAGAGGGGGTAGCAAGTCTTTCCCAACGGTTCATATAACGAATAGGACCTTCAAGACCGTCAAAGGGAAGTCTTGGTTGTTCGAGTTCTTCAAGTCGTTCCATTCTGCCTTCAAGGTATTCTTTGATTTCATATATAGCAGTATTTATACGGCTGATAAGCGCACCGTAGCGAATGTCGCAAGTATCCCAACCTAAAGGTTTATAAATTTCAAACCAATTCTGCATATGAGATTTTTGCAGAAGTTCAGTTCTGTTCTTTAATTCAGGTAATTCAACGTCTGCAAAGTGCTTTAATGCGGCTTTGTCATCTGCTTTATAGCTTTCTACCAACTTAATGCCTATTTCCGCTTTTATAGCTAATACATAAGCGGCAAGATAGCTCATTTCAAACATTCCGTCAAACTGTCCGTTACTTCCAATTGCTTTTTTTAGCTTTTCTGCCAATGCGGCATAGTGGTTATTGAGGTCGAAGCCTGTATAATTGTTGTCAACAAGGCCTGTCAGAATATCCTGCCACATAAGGTGTTTTGAGGTGTTGTAGTATTGTCTGTTTTCTAAATTTTCTGTTTGTGAGAAAACATCGAGATATTCAAGTAGTTTAAAGTCTTCAAGATTACCGCCCGTACAGAATTTGAATCTTTTTGCAAACTTTTCTTCGTCATAGTTTTCGCTGTAACCAAGCTCGGCGTATAATTGAACACCAATTAGATTAGCGTTTATAAGACATTCTGCATTATGGTCAGCCCAAGTGGTAACGAAAATATCTTTTACTCCGTGTCTTTTACATGCGGAGAGTGCATCAATAGCCGCCCTTCTTGTTTTTGTCCAAGAGAAAGCGTAGCTCATCCAACCTTGGATACCGCCTGCAAATACAAAATCTTTATCAAGTTCAAAATGCTGTCTGAAATAGTCGTCGTAAAGTTCGGCGCCCTCGCCTGTGTATTCCCAATATACGCACCTCATACCTTCGGGAACGAGTTTCTTCGTTTCTTCGGGAACGGTAGCACCCTTTTGGCGATATTTTTTCGTTCCAAAGGTTGAGAAGAACATATCGTCCCACATCATAGGTTTAAGTCCGAGCTCATTTACAATTTCCATAACTTTGTCAAGATGGGTTCTCATTATCTCGCCGTTAGATTTATGACCGAATCGGGTGAGATAATTAACTTTTCCAAGATCGAGTGCCTCGTCCATACCGATATGTATTTTCTTTGTTCTGAATGGCTTTGATGCTGCAGTAATAATATCTTTCAAAAATGCGTATGTTTTTTCTTCGCCTACTAACAGACAAGCGGGATAATCTGTAATGTCTCTGTATACTTTCCATTTTATTGCTTCTTGCATGTGAGAAAGTGTCTGGATACAAGGAATCATTTCAATGCCGAGGTTATATGCATAATCGTCAAGCTCTTTGAGTTCGGCTTGAGAATACTTAGGTCTCATATACCCAAAGTAGGGCTGGCTTTCAACCTCATAGTTGTCTTCGGTATATAGCATAAGCATATTAAGTCCCATAAGAGCTAATTGTCTTAATATACTCTTCAGTTCTTTAACGTTAAAAGCCGATGCCGCTTGTGAAAGATCGAACATAGGACCGTTCGAACGGAAGTAGGCTTTTTCGGTAATATTAAAGGAGTTTTCGCCTTCGTTTATATGTTGAACGGCAAGACCGAGAGCTCTGAAAAAATGATGCTTCTCGGAATAAGATATTTTTATATTTTTTTCGTTTAAAGATACCGAAAGGTCGTAATTGCCTTTTTTCTCGATTGAGCAGAAATATCCGTCATCGCTTACAATAAGATTGAGGTGAGAGATAATTTCGTTAAGTCCGGATTTTAATTCATCAGGGGTGTTGACAAATTTGATGTTCATAAAAATACTCCTTAAGCAGTTGCCCGATAACGCTAAAATATTGTAACATATCGGTAAAAATAATTCAATAATATATGTAAAAAAAAACAATAAATAGACATAATTTTATAAAACTTTGCAAAATCAAACACAAAACAGTTTAGAATAAAAAATTTTTTATAAAAATTTAATAAAAATTGAAAAACCGTATTTTCATTTTGAAAAAAGTATGTTATAATACAGATGATAATTGCTAATGTGGCAGTAAAACGTCAAAAAAATGTTATGGGGGAAAGTATGAAAGATAATATTTTTGGTGAGCTTAGTGTAATCAGTATGAGAGGTGGAGAGGAATTCGCCGGAAACGTAGATTATTATCTTAAACAATGGAGAAACACACAAGACTCTTTCGTTATCAATGCAGAGTGTCCCAGATTCGGTACGGGAGAAGCAAAATGTCATTTGAGTCACAGTCTTCGCGGACACGACGTGTTTATCATTGCAGACGTATTCAATTACGGCGTAACATATAAGATGTATGATATGGTCGTACCTATGAGTCCTGACGATCACTTTCAGGACATAAAAAGAGTAATAGGCGCTATTGCAGGTAAGGCACGCAGACTTTCCGTAATTATTCCTATGCTTTACGAAGGCAGACAGCATAAGAGAGCTTCAAGAGAATCCCTTGACTGCGCGGTAGCTCTTCAGGAACTGGTAAATATGGGTGTAACTAACATTATTACTTTCGATGCACATGATGCAAGAGTTCAGAATGCAATCCCTAATCACGGTTTTGATAGTGTTCAGTCTACATATCAGATGATAAAGGCAATCGTTAAAGAAGTGCCGGATATTGTATTTGACAAAGAACACGTAGTGATGATATCCCCCGACGAAGGCGCAATGAGCAGAAGTATGTATTATTCTTCCGTAATAGGTCTTGATCTCGGTATGTTCTACAAGAGACGTGACTATACAAGAGTTGTTGACGGAAGAAACCCCATTGAAGCGCACGAATATCTCGGCAAATCGGTTGAAGGTAAAGACGTTATCGTTGTTGACGATATGATTTCTTCGGGCGACTCGATGCTTGACGTTGCGGCTCAGCTTAAGGCGAAGGGCGCAAAGAGAGTATTCGTATTTGCAACATTTGGTCTTTTCTGCAACGGCTTTGACAAATTTGACCAAGCATACGAGCAGGGACTTATTTCTAAAATCTTTACAACAAACCTCAATTACAGAAAGCCCGAGCTTCTTGAAAAGCCTTGGTACCACGAGGTTAATATGTGTAAATACGTGGCTATGCTTATCGATACGCTCAATCACGATGCAACTATCAGTGAGCTTCTTAACCCTGTAAACAGAATACATAATCTTCTTGATAAGATAAAATAAGATATTAATAGCCCACCATTTCGGTGGGCTTTTTTGAGAAATAATAAATGCGTGTGGAAAATTCCACACGCATTTGTTGTTTCTATAATACTTTCGAAAGAAAATCCTGAAGTCTGGGGTGTTTGGGGTTAGTAAAGAATTCCTGTGGGGGAGCTTCTTCCATAATCTTTCCTTCATCCATAAACAGAATTTTTGTACCGACTTCTCTTGCAAATCCCATTTCATGCGTAACGACTACCATAGTCATACCGTCGTCTGCAAGTTCCGTCATAAGTTGTAAAACTTCGCCTACCATTTCGGGATCGAGAGCTGAAGTAGGTTCGTCAAACAACATTACATCGGGGTTCATTGCCAATGCTCTTACGATTGCTACACGCTGTTTCTGACCGCCCGAAAGCTGTGAAGGGTATGCCTTTGCCTTGTCGGCAAGTCCTATTCTTTCAAGAAGCGACATAGCTTTTGCTTCTGCTTCTTCTTTTGTTTGCAATTTTAATGTTATGGGAGCGAGGGTAATGTTATCAAGTATATTTTTGTTGTTGAAAAGATTAAACTGCTGAAAAACCATACCCATCTTTTGTCTGACGGTATCGATTTTCGTAGCCTTTGAGTTTATCTGTATTCCTTCAAACCAAATTTCGCCCGACGTGGGAACTTCAAGAAGATTCAAGCAACGCAAAAACGTACTTTTTCCTGAACCCGAAGGACCGACAATAACAATCTTTTCGCCCTTTTCTATCTTGTAGTCGATATTTTTTAAAACGCTATTTTTGCCGAAAGATTTACATAAATTCTTAACTTCTATCACTTTGCGCAAATCTCCTTTCGAGCATATTGAACAGCTTTGATAAGCCGTGTACCATTATAAGATAAATAATTGCTATCGTCAGGTAAGGGAAGTATACGTTAGCGGTACGGCTGATAACCGACTCTGCCGCCTTCGTCAAGTCCATAACGCCAAGGTAACCGATAACCGACGTTTCTTTTAATAGCGCGATAAATTCGTTGCCTAAAGCGGGAAGAACGTTTTTGAAAGCCTGAGGCAGAACTATAAGTCTCATTGTCTGAAGCTGTGAGAGACCGAGGGAACGGCCTGCTTCTGTTTGACCGTCGTCAACTGCCATAATACCTGCTCTGATAATTTCGGAAACGTATGCGCCCGAATTTATACCGAAAGCGATAATACCAATCATTACGGCATTGTTTGAGAATACAAAAATAAGGTTGTACGAAATCAAAAGCTGTAAAACAACGGGAGTACCTCTGATTACAGTCGTGTATAATTCGAATATCCAATTGAGGATTTTCAGCTTACCTGTCTTTTTGTGTAATACTTTTATAATAGCGATGATAACACCGATTATGATACCCATTAAGGTTGCGGCGAGCGCGGTTATTATCGTGTTCTGCAACCCGTTAAGGAAGTACATATATCGGTCGTCAACAATAAACGTTTTGTTGAATTGTTGAGCTATCGATTCAAAAAACTGCATAATTCAAATACCTTTTAAAAAATAAAAATGGATTTACAATATTACTCTCCCACAGCTAAAATAGCGGGGGAGAGTAGTAATGATTATTTGTTTTTATTCTAAAACTTACGCGAGAGCGTTTGTTGTGTGTGTAACGATGTATTCGTCAATCTTGCCGCTGTCGAGAAGGTTTTTGATAACCTTGTTAACAACTTCGAGGAGAGTATCGTTACCCTTTGCAACGCAGATTGCATAAGATTCAGCTGTGTTTGAACCGTCTTCGTAAACAAGTTCAACTGCCTTGAGTTTGCCTTCGCTGTTCTTTGCGATAAGTTCAGCGGGGAGTTTGTCAACTACTACAGCCTTAATCTTGCCGGACTTGAGAGCTTCTGCAGCAAGGTTAGCGTTGTTGTATGTAGTAACAGTTGCGCCTGTATCCTGAAGAACACCCTTTACAGCATTGCCGTCGTCGTCGCTATATCCGTTTACTTCATCGGAAATGATGAAATCACCTGTTGTACCGAGCTGAACGCCGATTTCCATACCCTTGAGAGAAGTGATGTTTGCATATTCAGCTTCAGTGGGGAGAATAACGTACTGTGTGCTTGTTGTGTAAGAGATAGAGAAATCAACGGATTCTTTTCTCTCGTCGGTAACTGTGATACCTGCAGCGCCCATAGCAGCCTTACCGGACTGAACGGAAGAAATGATTGTGTCGAACTTAACGTTTTCAACCTTGAGTTCAACGCCTATTTCGTCTGCGATTGCCTTTGCGATGTCCATATCAACACCTGTGGGTTCGCCGTTTGCAAGATATTCAAAAGGAGGGAATTCTGCGTTTGTGTAAACAACGAGTTCGCCCTTTTCCTTGATGGATTCAAGGCTCTGCTTATCAGCAGCGCTTCCGCAGCTTGCGAGAACGGCTGTGCAAAGTACAAGTGTCAAAAGTAATGCGATTATTTTTTTCATAATGTCAACCTCACAATATATATTTTTGTATTATAACTATATCACCATTTGTTCAAAAAATCAAGTGCTTTTGTTTTATTTTGAATAATATTATAATAAGAGGTAGTATTTTAAACGGAAATGTGTTGTATTTAACAACGAATATGCATAAAGGTAGCGTTTATGCAGATGATTATGCAACGGTATTTAATGCGCTTATGGTTAAAAAGGCATTGGCTGAAAACAGCTTTAGCGAAAATGATATTCGCGAATTTGCAGGAGATATCGATGGTGAGGGCGTAACCGACAGCGCAGACGTCGATGCTATTCTTGCACATATTGTGGGTGAAATGCTTATAGCGTAAAAAGTATAATGGGTGTGGTTCAACCACACTCTTTTATAATAAAAAAGCACCGAAAGGTGCTTTTTTTGATGAGTAGAGAGGAGTCAGGAGCTTCGCTCCCGAACCCACACCAAAGGAGCTTTTTGGAAAAAGCCCCTTTGGAAACCGCAAAAACTTTAAAACGGGACGTCGAGGCGCCGTCCCCTACGAAGATGTTATGCTGTTTGTGCGGATTTGTTTTTACCTCTGTGTACTTACATTGAGTGAGCAGAAACTAAAACAAGCCTTCTCCTGTGGGAGAAGGGGGACCACAAGAATTTCGCAGAAATTCGGTGGTGGATGAGGAGTCAAATGATTAAAAAAACACCTCATCCGTCGACTGACGTCGCCACCTATCTCGTTGCGACTCGGGCACGGTTCGGCTCTTATAGCCCACAGGGCTATAATTCACTACCTCACCGCCGCTTCGCTACCCGCTGTAGAAGGCTTGTAAAGTAAGTGCTTGTTTTATGTTTCTGCATAAAAATAATGAATGATTTTGTATATAAATATTACATTATATATTTACATTTTTGTGGAAATGGTATATAATTGTTATGTATCTCATTTTTACTCAAAAGATGACTATATATTATGCTTACACGAAAGGTAAGGTAAAAAACTTATGAAAAAACTATTATTTATTTTAATTGCGGTTGTAATGGTAGTAGGTGCATTTGCATTGACTCCGCTTCAAGCAGATGCAGCGACATCTGGTGTACTTACATACACCGTATCTAACGGCAAAGCAACAATAACCGATTGTAAGGAATCTGCTTCAGGCGAACTTATAATTCCCTCTACCCTTGGTGGTTATCCTGTAACGAGTATAGGTGAACGTGCATTTTATAATTGCAGCAGTTTGACAAGCGTAACAATTCCCAACAGTGTAACAAGCATAGGCGATGATGTATTTTATGGTTGCACAAGTTTGACGAGCATAGAAGTAAATGAGAATAATAAGTTTTATTCCGACATTGACGGAGTGTTATTTAATAAAGACAAGACAGAAATAATATCTTATCCGAACGGAAAAGGCGAAAAGTATATTATCCCATCGAGTGTAACAAGCATAGGCAATTCTGCATTTGAGTATTGCGACAGATTGACGAGCGTGGTTATCCCTGACAGTGTAACGAGCATAGGCGATTATGCATTTTCCTGTTGCTATACTTTGGAAAGTGTAGTAATAGGTGACGGAGTAACGAGTATAGGATATTCTGCATTTCGTGATTGCTACTATCTGGCAAGCGTAGTAATAGGGGACAGTGTAACGAGCATAGGCAACTGGGCATTTGATGGTTGCTATAGTTTGACGGGCGTCTATATAACAGATATAGCAGCTTGGTGTAATATAAAGTTTTCATCATCTAATCCATTAATTGAGGCAGAGAATCTATATTTAAACAATGAATTAGTAACAGATTTAATAATCCCCGAAGGAGTAACATGCATAAGTGATAGTGCATTTATGCGTTGCACTAATTTGACAAGCGTAACAATCCCCAACAGTGTAACGAGTATAGGCAATTGGGCATTTAATGGTTGCAGTAGTTTGACGAGCATAGAAATTCCCGAAGGAGTAACGAGCATAGGCGGTGAGGCATTTTTATATTGCGACAGTTTGACGAGCGTAACAATCCCCAACAGTGTAACGAGTATAGGTAATGGGGCGTTTTATGATTGCACAAAATTGACAACAGTATATTACCTCGGCGACAGAACATCGTGGAGTAATATATCTATAGGCTCATTCAACACAACTTTGAATAATGCAACAAGGGTTTATAACTATCTTGGAAAAGATGACAACTTTATCTTTGTCAAAAATGGAGATAGTGCATCTATATATGAATTCTACAACAAAACAGCAGAAACCGTAATAATTCCTGAAAGTTTCGAAGGATATAATGTAACGTCTATACCTGCGTCTTTATTCAATGGTTGCAGCAGTTTGACGAATATATCAATTCCCGCCAGTGTAACGAGTATCGGAGAAAAGGCATTTTACAACACAGCATACTATAATGACACAAACAACTGGGAAAATGATGCGTTGTATATAGATAGTTGCTTGATTGAAGTAAAAACAACAAAAAGCGGTGCATATAGCATAAAGCAAGGAACAACATGTATTGCTGACTATGCATTTTCAAATTGCAGTAGTTTGAAGGGCGTAGAAACACCGGATAGTTTAACCGCTATAGGCAATTATGCTTTTTATAATTGTAGTAGTTTGAGGCGCATGGAACTATCTAATAAAGTAACAAGTATAGGAGATTATGCATTCTATAACTGTAGTAGTTTAACAGAGATGTTAATTCCTGCAGGTGTAACAAGCATAGGTGATTATGTGTTCTATAGTTGCAGCAGCTTAACGGAGATGGTAATTCCTACAGGTGTAACAAGTATAGGTAATTATGTATTCTATGGTTGTAGTAATTTAGCAGATATAGAAATTTCTGATAATATTACGATTATTGGCAACTATGCATTCTATAATTGCAGCAGTTTAACGGGTATAGTAATTCCCGCAGGTGTAACAAGTATAGGAAGTTATGCGTTTAACGGATGCAGCAGTTTGACGAGCGTAGAAATTCCCAATAGCGTAATGAGTATAGGTAATTATGCATTTAATTATTGCAGCAGTTTGATAGGAGTTTACATAACTGATATAGCATCATGGTGCAATATAGCATTTGCAGGTTGTACTTCTAATCCTCTGTATTCTGCAAGAGCGTTGTATTTGAATAACAATCTTGTAACTGAACTGATAATCCCCGAAGGAGTAACGAGCATAGGTAGGGAAGTGTTTGAAAATTGTAGTAGTTTGACAAGTGTAGAAATCCCAACCAGTGTAACAAGTATAGGCTATGACGCGTTTTATGGTTGCAATAGTTTGAAAAACGTATATTATAGTGGTGATAGTACAGCTTGGAGTAAGATATCTATAGGATCTTACAATTCAAAACTGACCGGTGCTACAAGAATATATAACTATCTTGGAAAAGATGACAACTTTAGATATGCAAAACTTGGAGACGGCGCATCGATATATGAATTTTACAATAAGGCTGCAGAAACAGTAATAGTTCCTACATCATTTAAAGGATATGCTATAACGGGTATTGGCAATTCTATATTTTCTAATTGCAGCAGTTTGGTGAGCATATCAATCCCAGACAGTGTAACAAGTATAGGAGATTATGCATTCTATAACTGCAGTGCTTTGAAGAATGTTGTAATACCGGACGGCGTAACGAGTATAGGTGATTACGCTTTCTATAACTGCAGTGTATTGGAGAGTTTTGTAATACCGGACGGCGTAACGAGTATAGATGATTATGCTTTCTATAATTGTAGCGGCTTGACAAGTATAGATATCCCCAAAAACGTAAGAAGCATAGCATATAGTGTATTTAGCAATTGTAGCAACTTGGCGAATATATCTATGCCTGATAGTGTAATAAGCATAAAAAATGAGGCATTTTACAACACAGCATACTATAATGACACAAACAACTGGGAAGATGGCGTGTTGTATATAGAAAATTACTTGATTGATGCAAATACGTCAATAAGTGGATCGTATAGCATTAAGCAGGGAACAACACTTATTGCAGATTCTGCATTTTATAATTGTGATGGATTAACAAGTATATTAATCCCCGACAGTGTAACCTATATAGGTAGTAGTGCATTTTCATCTTGCGATAATTTGAAAACTGTATACTATGGCGGAGATAGTACAGCTTGGGGTAAATTATCAATAGGCTCATCTAATACGAGTTTGACTAATGCGACAAGGGTTTATAACTATCTTGGAACAGACGAAAACTTTTTGTATATGAAAGTTGGAGATGGTGCATCGATAACGTTACTCAACAAAACGGTTGAAAACGTGGTAATTCCGGAGAATTATAAGGGTTATAATATTACAAGTATAGCCGAAGATGCATTTTATGAGTTTAGTGATTTGGTAAGTGTTGAAATTCCAAAAACTGTTACGTATATAGGCGCATTTGCATTTGATGGTTGTAGCAGTTTGAAAACAGTCTACTATAGTGGAACTGCGGAAGAGTGGAATAAAATTGATATTGATTCATTCAATAGACCTTTGTTGAATGCTGAAATAATATTTGCTGTTGAAAAGAGCGAACTTGAAAAAGCTCTTGAAGGAACAGGCGTATCCGTTGGTAAGTTGGCAGATGAAACAGAAGTCGTAATTGTTCCTACAGTTAGCGGCAACGTAGCAATGACCGAAGCTGAACTTGCTGAAATGCTCGGTGATGATATAACAATCATATCGAATAACGGCATCATCGGTACGGGTAGCAAGATAATCGTAGGCGGACAAGAAGTTGAAATCGCAGTCAAGGGTGACATTGACGGCGACGGAATAGCAACTGTCTTTGATGCGCTTATGGTTAAAAAGGCATTGGCTGAAAACAGCTTTACTGAAAATGATATCCGCGAATTTGCAGGTGATATCGACGGTGAGGGCGTAACCGACAGCGCAGACGTCGATGCTATTCTTGCACATATTGTGGGTGAAATGCTTATAGCGTAAAAAGTATAATGGGTGTGGTTGAAAACCACGCCCATTTATCGTATAAATAAAAATAAGCTTTCTTTTCCAATAAAACGGAAAGGGAAGCTTTTTTATAATCTATGTGTACTTATATTACAATTTTTTTAGAGACAACCTCATCCGACTCGGCTATGAACTTTTGTGGTATATATTGTTTGTGTATCGCCTGTGTATCGCCGAGCCACCTTCTCCCACTGTAGAAGGTCATATTATTTGTGCGTAATTTACTTTGTTTGATAGTATGCGTTTGTTTTTACCACGGTGTAGTTTGGTTGGTGGAGTAGGTGCTTTGTTAACCTCCATCTGAGGAGGGAGGTGGCTCGGCAAGATATTTTAAACAATAGAAAAGCAAATTATATTTGCCGAGACGGAGGGAGAGAGAAGTATTAAGTTTTGGTATTAAAACCGCGAGGCACATATACAATTAAGTATTAATTTATCTGTGTATAGAGATAAAGATACCAAGATTTAAAATTTTTCTCTCCTTCCGTCTTGCTAAAAAAAGCGACTTTTCTTTGATGTAATTTCAAGGAAGAAAAGCCGCTTTTTTCTTAACGCAATCCACCTCCCTCGTCAGATGGAGGCAAGACAATGTGTCTGCTTGGCTGAGGTTTTTGTACAGAGGTAATGTTTGTACAAATTTGATTTTTTTAAACGGCTCGCCGGGGACGTCGAGCCCTACAAATTTTATGCCTGCTCGTTTTATGCTTTTTGCATAGAGGGAATGTTTGTTTTCTTTCATAAAAAGCCACCTTTTTAAAGAATATATTAGTAATGATGCATCGCATGCGCGATATGATGATATGCTTACGCATAACGATGTTGCTTCACTTCGTTCCGCAATGATGCGATGTTTGCCCCGAAAAAATAGCGAAGCGGCATCATTAGGCGTAGCCGTCATCATTAGCAAAAGCTACATCATTTGCCGAAGGCAAACATCATTCAAAAGGACTTGATTTGTCAAG
>JAZRUG010000003.1:0-2546 GCA_045652425.1 Eubacteriales bacterium | reverse complement strand
CTTAAGAAAGGCGGTCGTATTTCTAAAGCGGTAGCATTTGCCGGCGGAGTATTAAATATTAAACCCGTACTTTCCGTTATTGACGGAGAAATCGGGATGCTCGGTAAAGCACGTGGCTCTAAGATGGGCAACAACTTGCTTGTTCAGGAAATAGATAAAGCAGGGGGTATCGACTTCAACAAACCTGTTTTGCTTGGTTATAGTGGTATTTCCGATGCGTTATTACTTAAATATATCGAAGATAGCCGTCATATTTGGGAAGGCAATCTCGATGAAGTGCGTTATACAACCGTCGGTAGCGTTATCGGAACCCATGCCGGCCCCGGAGCTGTTGTCGTGGCGTTTTTCAAAAATTAATCAGAAAGGTTCGCATCAAATTGAGCGCAATGTCAGAAACAAGAAAAAGATATTTTGTTCGTTTATTCGGGCGAATTGCAATTTTTATTATCAGCTTAATTATGTGCCTTGTTTCTCCGCAGAAGTTTGAGATATTGGAGGGCAATAACTTTTTTAAGGAATTTTCTCTATTCCATATTTTGTGGCTTGTTTGGGTTGTAGATATGGTTTTACAGATTATCCCTGTGAAGAACAAGGTTGCACTCGGTTCTCAAAAATTATTTGCTAACCGATTCCGTCCGATTAGAGAAAAGATAAATTATAAAGCACTGAAAAGCTATGCGCTTACCACAACTCAAGCAGCATACAAGGTTATGCTTATTTGGACTATTCTGATTGCGGTTATCGGAGTTTTGTATTATATCAATGTAATTAATAAACTTTGGTTGTTTATGATATCCGTGTTTTTCTATGTTTGCGATTTGATTTGTGTTCTTGTTTGGTGTCCGTTCCGCCTTATAATGAAGAATAAATGCTGTACGACCTGCCGTATTTTTAATTGGGACCATCTAATGATGTTCTCACCCTTGATATTTGTAGGCGGTTTTTACTCAATCTCTCTTGTGGCTTTAGCAATTCTTGCATGGCTTATATGGGAATTGTGTGTAATGCTCCATCCCGAACGATTTTGGGAAATGACAAATTTATCGTTGAAGTGCTGTGAATGTACAGATAAACTCTGTACGCAGTATTGTCAGAAGTTAAGAAAGTAAGAATTGAAGGAAACGACCTTTATGGCAAAGAAATCAACAAGACCACTGCGATGGGTTCGTCTCGATAATGCGGCGAAAATCTATCCTGCGGCAAGACGAAAAAATTGGAGTAATGTTTTCAGGCAATCCGTAACCTTATTTGATGATGTGGATACGAGTGTATTAAAGTCGGCCTTAGATATTACCGTCAAGCGTTTTCCGTCCATTGCAGCTCGTTTGCGTAAAGGTGTATTTTGGTACTATTTGCAACAGGTCGAGTCTGCACCGGAAATCAGAGAAGAATACAGTTATCCACTCACCTATATGAGTAAGGATGAAATGCGTAGATGTGCATTTCGTGTAATTGTTTTTCAAAGCCGTATAGCTGTTGAGTTCTTCCATTCTCTGACAGATGGTACAGGCGCTTTGATTTTCCTTAAAAGTTTGGTTGCAGAGTACCTTGAACAGAAATATAACATTGAAATTCCTTGTGAAAATGGAATCGTAGATCGCAGGGCTATGCCTACAGAAGAAGAATTGGAAGACTGTTTTCCGAAGAATGCCGGTGCTGTATCTGCAAGTCGCAAGGATACAAATGCGTGGCATATGTATGGTGAGCCACAAAGAGATGGCTTTTTAAATTTAACTTGCTTCAATATACCGGTTAAAGAAGCGTTGGATATGGCGCATAAGTATAATGTAACTTTAACGGTGTTTATGAGTGCTGTAATGATGAAGGCACTCCTTAATCTTCAAAATGAGAAGCAACCTAATATTAGACGTCAAAAACGAATCAAACTGCTGATACCTGTTAATTTGCGTCAACTATTTCCAAGTAGTACACTCAGAAATTTTGCGATGTACACCGTTCCGGAAATAGATCCTCGACTTGGTGAGTACACATTGGATGAAATTTGCAAGGTTGTTCATCACAAGATGGGTTCGGAATTTACGGCAAAGCACATGAGCTGTGTTATTGCCACTAATGTAAATGATGAGAAAAATCCGTTGGTGCGCCTTATTCCGTTGCCAATAAAGAACGCTGTTATGAAAGCTATCTTTGATAGCGTTGGTGAAAAGAAATCTTGCTTGACTCTTTCAAATATTGGTCAAGTGAAAGTACCCGAAGTTATGGCAAAATATATTAAACGCTTTGATTTTATTCTCGGTGTTCAGGCGGCGGCTCCGTACAACTGCGGTATGTTGTCTTTCGGTGATACTATTTACATAAATTTTATTCGTAATATTAAAGAAGCAGAGCTGGAACGACACTTTTTTGAAGTTCTGCAGGAATTAGGTCTTTCCGCTACGGTGGAAAGTAATCAAAATGGGAGGTAAGCGTATGTACTGTATAAAATGCGGTGTGAAACTCAGCGACACCGAAAAGAAATGTCCTCTTTGTAATACTGTGGTTTGCCATCCCGATTTTGAGCAAACAGCAGAACGTCCGTTGTATCC
>JAZRUG010000002.1:0-1601 GCA_045652425.1 Eubacteriales bacterium | reverse complement strand
TTGCAAATAATATGGGCGGACTTTCAGGCCCCGCAGTGAAACCTGTTGCAGTAAGAATGGTTCATCAGGTTTATAATGCCGTTAAGGTTCCCATTATCGGTATGGGCGGTGTTATGAGCGGTGATGATGTTATTGAATTTATGCTGGCAGGCGCAAAGCTTGTTGCTTTAGGCACAGGAATGTTCCAAAAGCCTGACCTTATTCTCGATGTAAAGCGTGATATTTTAGCTTATATGGATAAGTATAAAATCAATGACATTAACGACATTGTCGGTGCACTTGAATTAAACGGATAATAAAAAATCACCTTCAGATTGATATGCACCCCAAAAGTTAGACACTTTTGGAGGTGCATATTTTTATGGCAAAAAAAGGACAACTTTTTAAAACTCACTCGCCAGAATTCAAAATATCTGTTATAATGGATATGCGAAATAACCATTTGGGTATAAGAGAAACTGGACGAAAATATCATGTTGACCATTCGGTTATACTTAAGTGGGAGCGCATATTCTTAGAAGAAGGAGCCGAAGGTCTAATGAAAGAAAGACGAGGCAGAGCTTGCAAAGAAAGTGGAACACAAAAAGGTCGCCCACATAAACTTGATAAACAAGTTGAAGAAGATTTAATTGCAGAAAATCAGCGTCTCAGAATGGAGATAGACTACCTAAAAAAACTGAGTGCCTTAGTTCTTGCGGAAGAGCGAAAGAGCGGCAGAAAGCGTTAATTATCGCTGAATTAAGGCAGTTGTATCCGCTAAAAGATTTGTTAAAATTATCAGGTCTTGCAAGAAGTAGCTTTTACTATTATCTGAAAGCAAAAGATACAGATAAATACAAGGAAGTTAAAGACGAAATACTTGATATATTCAACAAAAACAAAGGTAGATACGGTTATCGTAGAATCTTGACTGTACTTAAACAAAAGGGGTATACAATTAACCATAAAACTGTATTAAAGCTGATGAATGAGCTTAATATTAAGGGAAAACAACGAAAGAATGGAAAATATCATTCTTACAAAGGTGAAATTGGTAAAGTTGCTGACAATCTGCTCAAAAGAGATTTCATGGCATCAAAACCGTTTGAAAAACTTACAACCGATGTAACTGAATTTAAGGTGTGTGATGATAAAGTATATTTATCTCCTGTGATGGATTTATACAATCGGGAAATCGTATCATATTCTATATCCTTAAGTCCAAACCTGTCCCAAATCAGAGAAATGCTTAACGGTTTATTTAAAAAGCTTCCCGATGATGCAACACCACTATTCCATTCTGATCAAGGATGGCAATACCAACATGTAGAGTATCAACGATTATTGCAAGAACATAATATTACGCAGAGTATGTCCCGTAAAGGAAATTGCATGGACAACGGAGCTATGGAAAACTTCTTTGGCAGATTAAAGGTTGAAATGTTTTATGGTGAAAAATTTGAAAGTGTTAACGCATTCATTGACGAGTTAAAAAGATATATTGATTACTACAACAACGAAAGAATTTCTATGAAACTAAAAGGAATGAGTCCAGTACAATACCGAACTCATTCACAAGCAAGTTAATATTTAATTTTGTCTAAACTTTGGGGTTCACTTCA
>JAZRUG010000001.1:0-13376 GCA_045652425.1 Eubacteriales bacterium | reverse complement strand
TGAAGTGACCCCAAAAATTTAGACAAAATTAAATATTAAATAGCTTGTGAATGAGCTCGGTATTCAACTGGGCTCATTCCTTTTAATTTTAGAGATATTCTCTCGTTGTTGTAGTAATGTATGTATTCTTCCAACTTTTCAATGAATCCCCGAGGGGATTCAAATTTTTCGCCGTAATACATTTCAACTTTCAACCTGCCAAAGAAATTTTCCATAATACCATTGTCCATACAATTTCCTTTTCGTGACATACTTTGTGTAATGTTATGTTCGGCAAGTAACCGTTGGTACTCGGCGTGTTGGTACTGCCAACCTTGATCAGAATGGAACAACGGATGCGCATCAACAGGAAGTTTCTCAAATAGTCCGTTTAGCATATCTCTAATTTGCTGCAAGTTGGGACTTGTTGAAATAGAATAAGAGATAATTTCACGGTTAAACATATCCAACACGGGAGAAAGATAAATCTTTTCATCGCCGACCTTGAACTCCGTGATGTCGGTTGTCAATTTTTCGTAAGGTTTTGTTGCATAAAATTCTCTATGCAAAAGATTGTCTGCAACTTTTCCAACCTCACCTTTGTAGGAATGGTATTTACCGTTTTTGCTTTGTTTCCCACGCAAATTAAGTAATTTCATCAATTTAAGCACAGTTTTGTGATTAATTGTATATCCTTTGTTGCGCATGGCAAGTGAAATTCTACGGTATCCATATCTGCCTTTGTTAGCATCAAAAATCTCTTGTATTTCTCTTTTTTCGCTCTCATATTTATCTTTATCTAATTTCTTTAGGTAATAATAAAATGTGCTTCGAGCCAGGCCGGATAGTCGCAGCAAGTCATTTAACGGATAACTCTGCCTTAATTCATTGACTATTGCTGCTTTTTCTTTTCCTCTTGCAATCTTTTCTGAACTAAGGCATCGAGTTTTTTTAAGTATTCAATCTCCATTCTAAGTCGTTGGTTCTCGGCAATGAGATCCTCTTCTGTTTTTTTGTCAAATTTGGGCGGACGTCCTCGTTTGCCGCTTGTGTTGTTTTTGCCTCGGCGTTCTTTCATTAGACCTTCAGCTCCTTCTTCTAAATATATGCGTTCCCACCGTGCAACACTGTGATGGTCAACTTCATACTTCCTTGATGTCTCCTTTAATCCTAAATGGTGTTCTCGCATATCTAGTATAACAGATATTTTGAATTCTGCCGAGTGTTTTCTAAACTTTTGTCCTTTTTTTGACATAAAAATATGCACCTCCGAAAGTGTCTAACTTTTGGGGTGCATATCATATGCGGGTGGGTTTTTATTTAAGGAGAGTAGGCAAAGAACTTTGAACAGATGGGTTTGTACAAAAAATATAGTATGATCATCCTGAGCGAAGAGGGCAACGCCCTCGAAGTCGAAGGATCCCATAGAATTATATAAAACGATAATGGGATTCTTCGATTCCGCGACTGTTCAGTCGCTCCACTCAAAATGACCATACAATAAAGTTCGCACAAACCCGAGAGGCAAGTTCTTTGCCAAGCTTTCTGCGAAAGAAAGCGGGCCTACTTTCTTTCCTTAAAAGAAAGTAGGGGGAGGATATAAATATATGGTACACGGGCATAGTGCCTATGTACCATATTGTTTTTTTATTTTTCTTTAGATTCGAATCCGTCTGTACTTTCTTTCATAAACATTATTTTCACTGTCATCAAAATAAGTTTTATATCAAGAAGAAGTGAGTAATTTTGAATATACATCAAGTCAAGCTGGAGTTTATCGTAGGGAGTCGTGTTATACTTGCCATAGAGCTGTGCATAACCCGTTAAACCGCCTCTCACCTTTAATCTGTACTGGAATTCGGGAACTTCTTTTGTATATGCTTCAACGTGCTCTATTCTTTCAGGTCGTGGGCCTACAAGGCTCATATTACCTACAAGGATATCTAAAAGCTGAGGAAGTTCATCAAGTCTTGATGCACGAAGGATTTTTCCAATAGGTGTAATTCTTGGATCGTGGTCTGTGGCAGGTCGGGGAGCACCATCTTTTTCAGCATCAACTATCATAGTTCTGAATTTATGAATTTCAAACACTTTTCCGTTAATGGTTGATCTTTTTTGTCTGAAGAATACCGGTCCGCCGTCGCAAGCTTTAATTGCAATAGCAGATATAAGCATAAATGGTGATGAAACAATAAGCATTATTAGTGAAACAACAATATCCATAGCACGTTTAACGAAACGTTGTTCTACTGTCATACCGTTATTTCTGTACAGAAGCAATGGAGTATCAAAAAGGTGAATACACTCGGCGCCTCTTATCAATACGTCGGAAATTTTTGTGGTGGTGTATGCTCTGATGTTATTTTCAAAACAAATCTTTAAAAGCTTGTTACGCATTTCGGCGTGAATGTCATAAAGAATAACCCCCTCGGAAATCTTAATAGCTTCTTCGAGTTTATCCATACCTTCCGAGATGTTAATCACTTGTTTCAAATTATATTTATCTTTTCTATGCTTGAGTTTTTCAATAAATAATTCCGGAGAGTACTCGCCATATATAATCAGTGTCTTTTTTGCGGGAAATACTTTTCCGAACACGAAGTCTCCGAATATAGCAAAAATGAATGATACGGCAATACTGACTATCGTCATTACGAGTAACGGTAATACCGTAATAAAACCGGCAGAAAGTAATACAATTATCAAATATGAAAAGAATACTGTGAATAAAATAGCAAGGCAGTGTGATATGATAACGTTTGATTTGCGATATCTTCCGTATTTAATCCCGTCAAATGAATGAAGGAATGTGATTAACAAAAGCGCATATAATAAATAAATAAACCAATTTCCTTTTTGAACGAATGGAAGAACTATGTTGTCATTATAGTAATTAAGCCAAACGTATGCAAATATCAAAGTTTGACCTAACACCAAAACCCCGGTCAGAAAAAGTCTAAAAAGCCTTTTGAATTGCTCTCTGTTCTTTTTCAAAATATCACATCCTTTTTATAGTGGTTTTTATAGTTTTCAAAACTTAAAACACAAAGCTAAAAATATGCTTAAAATTTTGCAACTACACACCGCTAATTGTAACATATTTCGACGCTTTAGTCAATACAATAAGCAGAAAACACCCTTATTTTGTGCTGATTATGTGTAATTTTTTGTTTTTGGGGAGAAAAATAATTGTTTTTAGTGCACAATAGTAGTGCTGTGAGTTTGTTTTTTTAAAAATATTAATATAGGAGGGAGAATATGGAGACGGCGATGAGAAAGCAATATATGTGCATAGATCTGAAATCTTTTTTTGCTTCTGTAGAATGTGTTGAACGCGGACTTGATCCTATGACCGCTAAACTTATTGTAGCCGATCCGGAGCGAAATCAAACAACCGTTTGTCTTGCCGTTACCCCGGCTATGAAAAAACTTGGCGTAAAAAACCGTTGCCGAGTATACGAAATACCGTCCTATATCAATTATATAAAAGCATCTCCGCGTATGAAAAAGTATATTGAATATTCAGCTGAAGTCTATGGTGTTTATCTTAAGTATATTTCTAAAGACGATATTCACGTTTATTCAATAGACGAAGTGTTTATGGACGTAACAAAGTATTTACCTTTATATAAAATGACTGCAGTAGAGCTTGGAGAAACGATTCGCCAAGACGTTTATAAGACTACCGGTATACCTGCCGCCTGCGGTATAGGCACAAACCTTTATCTTGCAAAAATTGCTCTTGATATAACGGCGAAGAAAAGTTCTGATTTTATGGGAATACTTGACGAGGAAACGTATAGAGAAACTCTTTGGGACCACCGACCGATAACAGACTTTTGGCATATCGGGAGAGGAATAGCGGGGAGACTTGCTACCTATGGTATATACACTATGCGGGATCTGGCGCATTATCCCGAAAAAACTCTTTACAAAAAGCTTGGAGTGGATGCGGAAATATATATTGATCACGCGTGGGGGAGAGAGCCTACAACTATTGAGGACATAAAATCCTACAAAACCAAAAGCCATTCATACAGTACGTCGCAGATATTGCCGAGGGGTTATACTTTTGCCGAGGGATTAATTATTGCAAAAGAAATGGCGGAGCATCTTTGTATGGAGCTTTTTGATAAAGACGTGGTTGCTAGGTCAATGACAATAACCGTAGGATACGAAGGAAAAGAAAGAGAGTGGAGTGGCGGAACACATAAGTTTAATAGTTCTACCAATGCTGTAAGCGATGTTACAAGCGGTATAGAAAAAATTTATCCGAGTGTTACAGACAGAAAAAAATTAATAAGAAAAATAAGTATTTGTTTCAATAACGTTGAAAAGCCAACTTGTGAACAGCTTAATTTTTTTACGGATGAAAACGTAAGACAGAAGGAAAATGCGCGAATGAAAGCGGTAAACAATATTCGCCGAAAATACGGTAAAAATTCTCTTTTAAAAGGAAGAGACCTTGCCGAGTGTGCTACGGAAAGAGACCGTAACAGACAGATAGGAGGTCATAAATCAGGTGAGAAGTGAAAGAGCAAAAATATTTGCCCCATTTAGCCCATTGCGGGGGCTTGACGAGGCATACAGAGCAAAAGAAAGAATAATAGTTCCCAAGGCAGAGCTATTATGTGACAGAATTGAAGAAATAAATATAAAACTAAAGGCCTTGCAGGTGGGAAATGTTATAAAAATAACCTATTATTCCGGCGGAGGATATAAAACGAAAATAGGCAGAATACATTGTATTCTGCCTAACAAAAATATTCTTGTTATGGATAGGGAGATTGAATTTTCAGATATATATGATATAGAAATACTGTAGGCGTGGGCTTTGCCCACGCCTACAGTATTTTATTTATCGAGTCCTTTTGCAATGTTTCTCGTTATATCGCTTTCATTGGTCATAAAGGTCGAGAGAATGTAGTTTGACACATACATACCCTTTGTTGTGAAATAGTAATTACCGTTTTTGAATTCCATAAAACCGTTGTCTATATACAGCTTCAATTCTTTTTCGAACATCTGGCTGAAATCTTTATTGAAGTTATATTTGAATTCGTTTACGTTAAGTCCTTCAGCGAGTCTTAATTTGAGCATAATATATTCATCAATACGTTCTTCCGGTGTTACAGTGTAATCCTCTTCAATAATATTAATTCCGGCATCAATATATTCAAGGGCGTCCATAAACATAGAGACGCTTCTCTTGTGTGAAAATCTGCGGTTGGCAAAATAGGAATGAGCAGCGGGGCCGAGCCCGAGATATTCCTGACAGTTCCAATATTTTAGATTGTGTTTACACTTAAAGCCGTCTTTTGAAAAGTTGCTTATTTCATACTGCCAATAGCCTCTGAAGCGGAGATAATCTACGGCATATTTATACATTTCATATTCCGTATCTTCGTCAGGTAATTCGAGTTTGTCCTTTTTTTCAAAGAATGGGGTTCCTTCTTCAATTTTTAGACCGTAGAGTGAGATGTGGGCAGGGGCAAGGTCGCATACCTGTTCAAGTGTATATCCCAAAGAACGTTGAGTTTGTCCCGGAATACCGTACATTATGTCAACGTTTATATTTTCAAAACCTGCTTTTTTTGCCATAGCGTAGCTTATTGCAAAGTCATCAAATGAGTGGATTCTTGAAAGAGAAACGAGTTCTTCGTCGATTGCGCTCTGCATACCGAAACTTAAACGGTTTACTCCCGCCTTATAATATTTTTTCAGCATTTTCTTGTTAACGGTAGCGGGGTTGGCTTCCATTGTAAATTCTACGTTTTCAGAAACGTTAAAATTACGGTATATACCGTCGATAATTTCAAGCATTCTGTTGATCGGAAGGACGGTAGGAGTACCGCCGCCGATATATATAGTGTCAACTACGTAATCTGAAGTCTTTTCAGAAAAATCTTCCATTTGAAGCAAAAGGGAATCAGTATATCTTACGTAGTCGTTAAATTTTGTAACGGAGTAAAAGTCGCAATAGTCGCATTTGTGTTCGCAAAAAGGAATGTGTATATATAGTCCGAGCTTTTTTTCCATAATATTTCTCCCTATACAGAACTTATTATTCGTCGTCAAGCTTGAGTACAGCCATAAACGCTTCGGGCGTAACTTCAACCGTACCGAGTGTGCGCATCTTCTTCTTACCCTCTTTCTGCTTTTCAAGCAGTTTTTTCTTACGGGTAATATCACCGCCGTAGCATTTTGCAAGAACGTCTTTACGCAGAGCTTTTACCGTTTCACGCGCGATTACTCTGCCGCCGATAGCTGCCTGAATGGGTACTTCAAACAACTGTCTGGGTATATTATCTTTAAGTTTTTCGCAAATCTTTCTTCCTCGTGCATACGCCTTTTCTTCGTGAACAATAAATGACAATGCGTCAACTACGTCGCCGTTAAGCAGAATATCAAGCTTAACGAGCTTACTCGGAACGTATTCCGCAATTTCATAGTCGAGCGATGCATAGCCTTTGCTTCGGCTCTTTAATGCATCAAAGAAGTCGTAAATAATTTCGTTCAAAGGCAGTCTGTAGTGTAATTCTGCTCTTGTAGTATCAATGTAGGTCATATCTATAAATATGCCTCGTCTGTCCTGGCAAAGTTCCATAATACCGCCGATATATTCGGAAGGGGTAATTATACTTGCTTTAACCATTGGCTCGTATGCGGTTTCAATCTCGTCTACCAAAGGATAGTTGGCAGGGTTATCAATCATAACCGTCGAACCGTCTTTTTTGTCTATTTTATAAATAACGCTTGGCGCAGTTGTGATGAGGTCAAGGTTAAATTCACGTTCGATACGTTCTTCGATAATCTCCATGTGAAGAAGGCCCAGAAATCCGCATCGAAAACCAAAGCCCAGAGCTGCTGATGTTTCGGGTTCAAAGGTTAAAGCGGCATCGTTAAGGCGGAGCTTTTCAAGCGCATCGCGCAAGTCGCCGTATTTTGCGCCGTCAGCGGGATAAATACCTGCGTAAACCATGGGAACTGCCTTTTTAAAGCCGGGAAGAGGTGTGTCAATTCCGTTTTCAGCATTTGTAACGGTATCACCAACACGTGTATCGGCTACGTTTTTTATACTTGCGGTAATGTACCCAACGTCACCCGCGGCAAGATATTCGGCTTTTGCAAGTCCGAAAGCTGACATAGTGCCTACATCAACTACGGTAAATCTTGCTCCCGTACCCATCATGTAGATTTCGTCGCCGCTTTTTATCTGACCGTCAAATACGCGGATATATACTACGACGCCTAAATATGAATCGTAGTATGAGTCGAATATTAATGCTTTAAGCGGTTTGTCAACGTCGCCTTGTGGGCAGGGAATATCGCTGACGATTTTATCAAGTACCTGGTCTATATTAAGACCGCTTTTGGCGGATATAGCGGGACAACCTTCGGCAGGTATGCCGATAACGTCTTCTATTTCTTTTCTCACTCTGTCGGGATCGGCGGCAGGTAAGTCTATCTTGTTTATAACCGGAACTATCTCAAGGTCGGCATCAACTGCAAGATAGGCATTTGCCAGAGTTTGAGCTTGAATTCCCTGTGTTGAATCGACAACGAGTAATGCGCCGTCACAAGCGTTGAGCGAACGTGATACCTCGTAGTTAAAGTCAACGTGTCCGGGGGTATCGATAAGATTCAAAACATACTCTTGTCCGTCGGGGGCGGTATAATCGAGTTTTACCGCACGCGCTTTTATGGTTATGCCTCTTTCTTTTTCGAGGTCCATATTGTCGAGCAACTGCTCTTCCATTTCGCGCTTTGCTACAGATTGGGTGTGTTCCAAGATTCTGTCGGCAAGGGTTGATTTACCGTGGTCGATATGCGCCACGATAGAAAAGTTTCTTATTTTCTTTTGTCTGTCGTTAGTTATTGACATACAGCAATCTCCATTTTAATAATACTCGTATTATTATAACTAATTATTCACCTTAAATCAAGTACATTTTTTTAATATCTGGCATATATAACCAAAAACATTAATTCTTATGCAAATATAAAATTAAGATAGGAAAAATTATAACACTTCACCTCTGTGTATTGTACGTACAGTTTAGATTGATAAATGCATAGAGGAGATGTTTTGTTTGTGAGTTTTTATCTTTAAAACAATAAATATTTAAACCCTTTCCAACAGGAAAGGGCTTTTTGTTGAATATGATCGAGAGGATATGGGCGAAGTCAATATCCTCTCGAATTTATATGTAATATTAGTTAACCGGTGTTGATTCTGTTGCAGGAGGTTCCGTCGCGGGAGGCTCCGTTGCAGGAGGCTCTGTCGCAGGAGGTTCCGTTGCAGGAGGCTCTGTTGCAGGGGGTTCCGTCGCGGGAGGTTCTGTCGCAGGAGGTTCCGTCGCAGGGGGCTCTGTTGCAGGGGGCTCCGTTGCAGGAGGCTCTGTCGCAGGAGGCTCCGTTGCAGGAGGCTCTGTATCCACGGGCTTGGGGCCTTGGCTTACATAAATATTAATCATCATACCTTCTGAATCGCTTGAACTCGGAGTAACTTCAGTACCCGCACCGGGATATGTTTTGATTACATATCCGTCAGCATATTTGTCATTATATTCAGGGATTATCGTGTAACGGAGATTCAGCGCCTCAATTGACTCTCTTGCATCGTCAATATACTGTCCCGTATAATTAGAAAGTTTAATTGTAGTCGGTCCAACTGTTTCTGCCGCGCCTTGGCTTACTACAAGATGTATATCAGAACCCGAAGAAACTTCCTGTCCTGCTTCAACACTCTGTTGAAGTATCTCGCCCTTCGGTTTGTCAGATTCTTGGTAAGTAATATTACCGTCATTAAGCTGACTGTTTGCCAAAATCTGCTTTGCTTGTTCAAGTGTCTTTCCTACAAGATCGGGCATCTCTACCATTTTAATATCAGGTCCGTCACTTACGTAAAGCGTAATCAACGTATCTTTTGAAACTATCGTACCTTCCGGAGGATCTGTCCTTATAACCATTCCTTCGGGAATAATATCGTCTTTTTCAAATTTAACAGTTGATTTCATACCGATTTTTTCAATCTTTATCTCAACCATTCTGTAATCGGTCATAGTATAGTTTGGCAATTCAAGTGTCATCGCATTTTCATCACGGCATATAGTGAGTGTCAAATCACACTTCTTCAAGCCTTCGATAATAACTCTTCTTGAATCTTTCAACGGCTTCTGTTTAAGAATGGTGTTCGGTTCCGCATTCCGATTATCCGCATAGTCAATAATAACATTATATCCTTGTGATTCAAGTTCGGCTTTTAGTTCTTCCGAATACACCTGATTTACAAGGTCCGGTACAACTATCTCTATTCTGTTTGACGGATCATCTTTAAATAAATCAACTATTATATTTACAAACAAAACGCCTACAACTATAACAAATGCAAGACAAATCCCCGCTACAACCGGAAGCATAGAACCGCCCTGTCTTTTTGGCTTTGGCTTATTGCTCTTTAATTTTGAAAGAACACCCTTTACACCGGTAGGAGCAGATACCGCCGCCATCTTCTTGTTACTGAAAACGTGAGTCGGATTTGCAAGCATCTGTTCAACGTGTTTGCGCATTGTTGATGCGCTTTGGAAACGCTTGTCCGGATTCTTTTCCATTGCCGTAAGAATAATCTGTTCAACACCCGTTGCAATCCTCGGAACTTTTTCTCTTGGCGGAGTAGGTTGTTCGTTTACTTGCTTCAACGCAACGGATACAGGTGTATCTGCTCTGAAAGGCAGATCCCCTGTCAACATTTCATACATTACTATACCCAAAGAATAAAGGTCGCTTCTCGGGTCAATAGTCTTTCCGCTCGCCTGCTCGGGACTTATATAATATACAGTTCCTATAGCCTTGTCCGCTACCGTAACCGTTTCGGCATTCGGGAGCTTTGCAATGCCGAAGTCGGTAACCTTTATAACTCCGTTTTTAAGGAGCATTATATTCTGCGGCTTAATATCTCGGTGGATAATACCCTTTGAATGAGCGTGTTCCAATGCTTTCAATATCTGCTGGGTATAAACAAGGGCTTCTCTTGCGCTAAGCGCACCTTTACGAGTTATATAGTTCTTAAGCGTAATACCTTCAACGCGTTCCATTACTATATACTTCAAGTCACCCCTTATGGAGATATCGTATATAGATACAATATTTTGATGCGAAAGCATAGAAATAGCCTTCGATTCGTTTACGAATCTCTTAACAGACTGCGGATCCTTCGCAACGTCGTCTTTCAATATCTTCAAAGCAACAACACGCTTCATAGCGAGGTCTAATGCTTCAAATACTATAGCCATACCGCCCTTGCCGATAACTTTTACTATCTTATATCTGTTGTCAAGGACTCTGCCGATATACTTTTCAAGTTCCATTAAATCTCACCTCATTTCATTTAGCTTCGTCTTCGGTTACTTTATCCGAAGTCGGCGTATCAACTTTTATAAGTACGGCAGTGATATTATCTCCTCCACCGTTTTCGTTTGCTTTATCTATAAGCGCGTTACAAGCTACTTCAAGAGTTTCACTCTCTTTAATTATACTGTGTATTTCTTTTTCTTCAACGAAGTTTGTAAGTCCGTCAGAACACATCAAAATATATTCAACGTCTCCCTCGGCCAAATCCTTGAAGAACAAATCAGGCTCAACCTTTTTCTGTGTTCCTATAGCCTTTGTAATAATATTTTTGTGCGGATTCTTTTCTGCTTCTTCGGGGGTAAGCTGCCCCAAGTCAACCAACGCTTGTACGTAAGAGTGATCTCTTGTCAAACGTGTTATATCATCTTTATTTACAAGATAAAGCCTTGAATCTCCTATATTGGTAATGTAAAGCTTATCTTCAATTATAAGCGCGCTGACAAGAGTCGTTCCCATTCCCTCAAGTTCTTTTTCTTTCAAAGCCTTTTTGAAAACTGCGGTATTGGTTAACGTCGCCGCCCTTTTTAAAAGTTTTTCTGCTTCGGAATTTTGGCCATCGAAACGAACCTGCTCCTCTTGTTTTATATCGGATAGCTTTTTCTTTACGTGCTTTGTAAATTCATGGCATGCCATGGAGCTTGCAATACTTCCACCGTTGGCTCCTCCCATTCCGTCGCAAACAAGACACAAAACGGCATTGTCATATAGCTGTTCGGTTATAAAGCTGTCTTGATTTTCACGGCGTTTTTTGCCCGTGTCGCTTTTTCCGAAAAACTGCATAAACTACCTCCAAATAGTAATTAATCAACCTAAAAATGTTATCTATGTAAATATATGCTAAAAATTTATCCCTTGTCTACGTAACTGTCCGCAAGATAAGTCAATTGTCATATTTTTGGTAAAAAATATGACTTTATAAATTCATTTCTTGTCTTCTTAATTGCCCGCAAGATGCGTCGATATCTGAACCGAGTTTTCTGCGTATGGTCGCGTTAACCTTGCGTTTTTCAAGTGTCGCTTGAAACTGCATAACTGTTTTTATGCCACTTGTAAATCCGGTTCCCTCAACGGGATTAACAGGTATAAGATTTACGTGAAAAGGTATTCCCGGAAGTTTTTTCAAAAGCAGGTCTGCCAATGCATTCGCTTGTGTTTCGTTGTCATTTACACCTGCAATAACCGCATATTCAAATGATATTCGTCTGCCGGTCTTTTCAAAAAACACTTTACAAGCAGTCAAAAGCTCATCTATATTCCATTTTTTGTTTATAGGCATAAGTGCCGAACGGTCTTTGTCATTTGAATGGTGCAAGGAAACCGAAAGCGTAACGGGTAGGCTCTCTTCTGCCAACGTGTATATTTTGTCAACAACCCCGCAAGTAGATAAAGATATGTGTCGAAGTCCGATATTCAGCCCTTCATCAAGGCTGACAAGACGGAGAAAACGCATAACGTTGTCATAATTATCAAGGGGCTCGCCTATTCCCATAAGAACGATATTGGATATTCGAAGTCCGGTATCCTTTTGAGCTATAAGCACCTGGCCCAGCATTTCCGAAGGAGTAAGGTTTCTCACCCAACCGTTTTGGGTAGATGCGCAGAACTTGCACCCCATCTTACAACCCGCTTGGCTTGATATACATATTGTATTCCCGTGTTTGTATTTCATTACAACACTTTCAATACATTGCCCGTCAAATAGCTTAAAAAGATACTTAACCGTACCGTCTATCTTGGATACGTATTTTTTCAATATTTCGGGAAGCGCTACGTATGTTTTTTCATTCAATTCTTCACGCATTTTCTTGGGCAGATTCGTCATTTCATCAAATGTTGCGCCCTTGTGAAGCCAGTCGAAAAGCTGTTTTACTCTGTACTTCGGTTCATTTTCCAGAAGTTTTTCCAATTCTTCGGGAAAAAGACTTAATATATCAACCTTGTTTTCCATTATATTTCATCAAGCGTTCCCTCAAATGCGGGAAGAAAATGTTCAATAAAATAATCAAGCTCTTCAAAACTCATAGCTTTGAGAGATTTTTCGGTAGCTTCCCTTGCGCTTGAAAAATCGTTGTTGCCCGACTTTTCTTCTTCGATGCATTTTATAAGCGCACAAAGCTTATCTGCTCCCTTAACTAACTTTTTCAGCTGTTCGTCTTCGGGAGTTATTTCAAGCAATGCCTTGTACTCACCCTGCAATTTTGCGGGCAATCTGTCAGTAAGCTGTTCTACCGCCTTTTGTTCAAGCTGAGCATAGCATTGACGCAAAACGTCATTTGCATATTTTACGGGAGTAGGAAGGTCACCCGTAAATACTTCGGGCATATCGTGATAGAGGGCTAACGTTGCGACTCTGTCCGCGTTATAATTCTTGCCGAAATAGGTGTTGCCTATAACTGCAAGCGCGTGAGCGATACACGATACTTCTGCGGCGTGAGTGGACAGATTTTCGTTTGTAACGTTTCTCATAAGTCCCCAACGGTTAATATACTTTTGTCTGAAAAATACAGCAAAAAAGCTGTTTGTTTTCTTTTTGTCTGCCACCGTTTTCACTCCATTCTGCCCCAAAATATAATAATTCATATTATTATAGCACTTTAAACCCCAAGTGTCAAGGCAATAATATTATGGAAATATTATAGATTTCTTAATTTTTTAATATATTATTATTAATTTAAACAAATAAACACGCTTTTTGCTTTTCAAGAGGGAATTTTCAACGCCCCCACCTCTATGTATTTACAAAAAGTTCGCACCGACCGAGGAAGATTCCAAAGATTTCACCTCTATGTATTGCACGTACAGTCAAGACAGGAAGATTCCAAAGGTGGAAAACCTTTGGTCGTTTTAGGGGTAGGGGTATATAGGGGCGGGGGAATCGAAACCCCTGCCCCTATACGCCTTCTTTGGTTACTTTCTTTGCGGAAAGAAAGTAACGAAAAGAAATCTAAAAGAATGTAATTTTTAAAAGATACATTTGTTTAGAA